>JBEINZ010000042.1:0-15574 GCA_040377825.1 Hyphomicrobiales bacterium
ACTGGTCAGTACTTTTGTTATCTTGTATTATAGTATGTTCTTCATCAGTCGCGGACGGAATGTATGGTCAAAACTTTAGCCCAACAAATGAGCCAGCTTATTCACTTATATCGCATGTGTTGTTTGGGCTTCAACTCAACAACCACGCCTTCCTCCGGCATTTCATGAAAGCTGACTAACGGCTTTCACGATTACGATCCACCCACGGCCCGAATTCATAGCCCGTGTTGACTAAAGACCGATCACGCCTTGCGTTTATCTTATAGCCAAGCAATCATAAATTTTATTTCGGTCGAACCCATACCTTATTGTCATGGAAGGCCGCACCGCCAAAAGGCGCGACCGGATCCGCGCCAGTCAGGGTGTTTATCCCCTCGCCGGTTTCAAAGGCTTCATTTGGGAAGAGGCCTTCCGACACCAAGACACCGCGCCGTACACCATCGAAAGCCCGCACGTGCAGCACGACTTCGCCGCGTCGGTTCCCGATGCGCACCTTTGCGCCGTCGACAAGACCATGCCTATCAATATCGTCGGGATGCATCAGGATTGTCGGCCGACCTTCACGCTTCATCGAGCCGGGTGTCTCGTTGAACGTCGAGTTGAGGAAATTGCGCGCGGGTGAGGTCGCTAATCGGAACGGATGCTCCTCGTCCGACCTCTCAATGACGTCCCATTGATCGGGGAACAGCGGCATGTCGCGCCAAGGACCCATCGGACCATTATTCGGCGCCTTCACCTTCGGCCAGACCGGCTTGAAGCGGAATTTGCCGTCCGGAAAGGCGAACCCTCTGAGATAGTGAGCCGTTTCGAAATCGGGCTGACAATCGAGAAAGCCCTTCGTCTCCAAGTCGGCCAGAGAGCCCCATCCGGACTTCCGCAGCATCCAGTCGATATGCTCGCGAGGGCTCATTGTGAAGCCGCGATGCTCCACACCGAGGCGGATGGCGAGATCACGAACGACCACATGATTCTCCCGGGTTTCGCCCGGCGGGTCGATCAATTTCGGCGCGAAGAGGATGTTCTGATGCCCACCGCCCTTGTAGATGTCGTCATGTTCAAGAAACATCGTGGCGGGTAGTACGATGTCGGCCATTTTGGCGGTCTCGGTCATAAACTGCTCGTGCACGGCAACGAAAAGATCCTCGCGAGCAAAGCCCTTTTTGACCAAACGCTGCTCTGGAGCGACCGAAAGCGGGTTTGTGTTCTGGATCAACATGGCGGTGACCTGCGCACCGCCCTGAAGAGCGTCGGGATCACCGGTCAAGATCGCGCCGATTCGCGATTGGTCGAGCATGCGGATCTTGCGATCGCGCAAGTCCGCACCCTCGATCAGCGTCTTGTCCAGATGATAGATCGCACCGTTATTGTGGAATGCCCCGCCGCCCTCATATTGCCACGAGCCCGCAACCGTCGCGATCGACGCAGCCGCGTGCATGGCGACGGCTCCGTTGCGCTGGCGGGCAAAGCCGTAGCCGAGGCGGAAGAAGGTGCGCTTCGTTGTCCCGATCATGCGGGCGAAGGTCTCGATCTCGTCGACCGAGAGACCTGTGATCGCCGCCGCCCATTCGGGGGTGCGAGACTGCAGATGCGCCTCAAGCTCCTCGGGGGCGTCAGAATAGCGCGCGAGGTAGTCGCGGTCGGCGAGCCCCTCCCGAAAGAGAACATGCATCACGGCGCAGGCGAGCGCGGCATCCGTCCCGGGCCGCAAGACCAGGGCCAGATCGGCTTGCTCGACCGTCGCATTGCGATAGATGTCGACAACAGCGATCTTCGCGCCGCGTTCTTTTCGGGCGCGCACGGCATGCGTCATTACGTTGACTTGGGTTGCAACCGCGTTGGTGCCCCAGATGACAACGAAGTCGGACTTGGCGATCTCGCGCGGATCCGGGCCAGCCAGACGGCCGGTTCCGGCGATGTAGCCGGTCCAGGCCATGTTGGTGCAGATCGTGTCGAACTCGCCGGAATAGCGCTTCGCGTGCCTCAGGCGCTCGATGCCGTCGCGCTGCACGAGACCCATCGTACCGGCATAAAAGTACGGCCAGACTGTCTCCGAGCCGTACTTTGCCTCGGCTACCAAGAACTGTTCACCGATCCGGTCGAGGGCCTCCTCCCAGGTCGTCTCTCGAAACTGGCCGGAGCCTTTTGGCCCGTTCCGCATCAAGGGCTTCATGAGCCGATCAGGATGATGAACACGTTCCGCATAGCGCGCGACCTTCGCGCAGATGACGCCGGCTGTGTAGTCCATCTCGTGGGATCCGCGGACCCGCCCGATTGTTTTGCCGTCGACGATCTCCACGTCTAGCGCACAGGTCGACGGACAATCGTGCGGGCAAACCGAACGGGCGATCACAGTCTGGACGGGTCGGTTCATGGGCGTATCTCGCTCCCGGTAGGAATAGCCCGGAGACTAACAGGCTTAAGGCATCGGCGACAAAGCGTGCGCGCGTGAAAACGAGAAATGCAAATCCAAATGCAAAGCCCGCCGGCCGCGCGGCCGACGGGCTAGATAGATGATCAAGTCAGACGGTCAGCCGACAATTTCGCTGTCGGAGAAGAAGAAGTAGATCTCCTCGGCCGCGGTCTCCGGTGCATCCGAGCCGTGCACCGAGTTCTCGCCGATCGACAAGGCGAATTCCTTTCGGATGGTGCCTTCGGCGGCGTTTGCCGGATTGGTGGCGCCCATGACTTCACGATTCTTCAAGATTGCGTTCTCGCCCTCGAGAACTTGCACGATCACAGGGCCCGACGACATGAACTCGGTCAGTTCGCCATAGAAAGGACGTGCGGCATGCACGGCATAAAACTGCTGCGCCTGACGTAGGCTCATCCAGATGCGCTTGGAAGCGACAACGCGAAGACCAGCAGCCTCGAACTTCGCCGTGATTGCGCCGGTCAAATTGCGCCGCGTCGCGTCGGGCTTGATCATCGAGAACGTTCGTTCGATTGCCATCTGATAAGTCTCCAGCCGAGGGTTCTTTCGGCCGGGCTTATAGCGTGACCGTCGCCGCGCGCCAAGGGCGGTAACGGGATTCACACCGTCGCCGTTTCAAGACTATCGCAACGGCGCAGGGTTAGGGGTTAACGTTTCCACGTCCAACGTGTTGACGAGCTTCAGCTCGGCCAAATCACCGTCGTGTTCGCGTACCGTGAAGCTCGGGATATTCGCGTTCTTGGCAACCACGGTCGTGTTCGTCAGCGGGTCAGACCGATAGACAAGATTGCCGGACGGGTCGCGAAACTCAACCACCGCGCCCTTCGGCCCAATCAACTCGACATGGCTCACCACCGACGTCGGGTCGATATCGGAATAGGTAACCGGAGCCTTTGTCGGCGTCACGAGTCGATCGCCACGGTAGACATGAAAAGCGGTCATGCCGGCATTAACCGATGTCAACGCGAGGACGCCCACCAAAGCGCCGGCCGCGAAGCCCGCTATCATCATTTTGTACTCACTGCGCATTTCCAACCTCCCATGGCCAGGAACGCACTTCGCGAGACCTCGTGGCCTTTCGCAAAACGCAGATCCGGGACCCTCGCCGTAGGAGCATCATCCCCGCGCCACCCATGCGGGAGATATGCTTCATGACCTGGGGGCGGATTCCATTGACACGATGATCTTCTGCGGCTGAGCGGTTTTATCGCTCGGCCGTCACCATGCTTGCATCCGCTCTCTCGATGAAAACGAATGTAATGCGATTTCGTTACATGGCATTTTCACAAATCTCTCAAATTGCTACGAACTTGCGGAATCCTCAGATTTTGGTTCCACTTCTTTCGCTATATCGACCTTTAAGTGGCCAAAATGATACTTAATTGGCGCGGTTCGTTCACCTTCTTGCAATTAAGTGGCATCCCCGTCCGGAACGAACATATAGCCAACGCCGCGAACGGTACGGATCACTTTGGGTTCCGCGGGATTGGGCTCGATTTTTCGGCGGATACGCGTCACTCGAACGTCAATGGCGCGGTCGAATGCGTCGGGATCTCGGGCATTGGCTATGTCGAGCAGTCGTTCACGTGACAGGACCCGATTCGGATTTTCCGCAAAGGCCTTGAGGAGGTTGAATTCGGAAGGAGTCAGCAATCGCTCGCGCTTGTTGATCCCACGCAGGTAGCGAGTTTCCAGATTGAGCCAGCTGATACCGAAGCGCACCTCAACAGCTTTCAATTCGGAATCCCTGGTGATGACATGCGCATTGGCGCGCCTCAGCACGCTGCGAATTCTCGCGACAAGTTCGCGCAATTCGACCGGCTCCGTAAGATAATCATCGGCACCAAGTTCGAGACCAACGATCCGATCAACTGAACTGGCCGTGGCCGTTAGGATAATGATCGGAACAATGATCATTTTATCCTTCAGCCATCGGATGACAGACAAGGAAACTTCGTCCGGCAGATTTAGGTCCAACAGAATAAGGTCGGGAACGCGCCGGCAGATGGCCTCGCGCAACGCTGCCACGCCGTTCAAAGGCTCGACTTGGAAGCCGTGACGTTTGAGATAGTCCGACACCGTTTCCCTGGTCTCATTGTCGTCATCGACAACCATGATCCGGTAAGGTGCGTTCATTGTACGGTACCCTCGCTGTTCGAGCCGAGCGTGAGCTACGCTTTAAGGGGCTGCTTTGGGCTCAATGACAAGAAGTTCGACGTATTTCGCCCGGCTCAGCGCTCGTATCGCCCAGAGGTAACAATGTCTACGCATTAACGTTATATATGAATATTTATTAAAATGATTGTGTTGAATCTCCCAGGCTTGCTTTCAGCCTCGAGACTTTGCGGCGGTCGCGACGAAACGCAATTAAAGCTTGAATTTCTGTAATCGAACCTCTGGAAATAGAACGCTTTACGTCAGCCGGCTTGTATTTATGACACGTCCCCATCGGGCACGTATATGTAGCCCACGCCACAAATCGTACGAATGACCTTCGGATCGGCCGGGTTGGACTCAATCTTGCGCCGAATGTGCGCGACTCGGACATCGATCGCCCGGTCGAAAGCATCCGGATCGCGCGCATTTGCCAGATCGAGAAGACGTTCGCGTGAAACGACGCGGTTTGGATTGTCCGCAAAAGCCTTAAGCAGACTGAATGCGGACGGGGTCACAAGATGCTCGCCATAGGGCCGTTGGACCCGACCTGAATGGATCTTGTGCCCCCGACCGGACTGTATTTGATCGCGTTGGAAATCACATTGTCCAGCGCCTCGCGCAGCCGATCTGGGTCCCCGATCACGGGAACCGGGTTTGCGGCCGCAAGGTCAATCGGTTGCTGCTTGCGCTGGGTCATCGGACGATAGGATTCAACGACGTCGCGCGCCAGCGTTGCCAGATCGAGCGCGATGGGCCGAAGCTGAATGTCCAATGTATCGCTCATCGCATCGATCAACATCTGATCGATCATGCGCGACATCGTACGCAGCGGTTCGACGATCCGCGGAAGCTGTTGACGGATATGGTCCGGTTCGATCGGCTCGTGCTCGATCAGCTCGCCGATCATTTCCGAGCGGCCGAGAACGACGCCGATCGGACACTTGAGCCCGTACGCGACCTTGCCAAGGCGTTCCGATTAAGGCTCGCCCAAGAAGACGTAACCTCGGCGGTGCCGCGCCACAGCATGCCGCCGACCAGCGTAATGCAGACCGTATTCACAATGACGATCAGAATGATACGCCAGCCCAGGGGCGCCCGGCGCATGGCGCGGCTCCACCGCGTTTCGCTGTCTATGGTCAGGCGAGACAACCTCGGTAAGGTGGAGATCGCGGCTCGCATTGGCATGGCCGCGGAACTCCATTGGCAGAGTGGCCCGGCAGCATGGCCAGGGCAGGCTCGTCGATTGTATACAGGGCGCAAGCAGGGGCCTAAGACCTCAAGAAACCTTCATCCTTACTGATCTGTCGATATCGGCTGAGGTCAAGCATCAGATACGTTAACGATCAATTTTGAAGTCACGAAAGCCAATATCGGGTGCCGACGTGTTGTGCGTTGAGATTACGGAGCGGCCGAACACGACCGAGATAGCCTTGCCAGAGGCATAGTCGATCACGGATGTTGTCTTTGCCGATTGCCCCGGTGCCTCGACGACAATGGTTTCGGCGGTATCGGCATGAATTGGATCGACATACATGGAGCGAAGCCCGGCAAATGGCAGCGCCGCCGACATCGGCGGATCGAAGGTCACGTTCAGCGATGCCGAATCGACCTCGATCCGAGCCACGCTCACCTTGGCCCTGCCGCCCTTGGCAAATTCGATCGTAAAGGTCAGCGTCTGCGGATCGAACTCGACGGACTTATAGGCCACGAACGGCCGCTCGATGACCTCGACAGGGCCAACAAGGAACGATGAGCCGTAGGCAACCTCATGCATGCGGAACGGCGGCAGCGGCTTCAGGCGCCAGTAGCCGTCTTGGGGGTAGAACACGAGAAATTCGAGTGGGCCGCCCGACGTTTTCTTCCAGAGCTGGACGAGATGCAGCCAATTCTGCCGAATGTTGCCGACCTTCACCGGGACGACCGACGGGCGCCAGAAATCCGGATAGACCACGCCTTTCAGGATGTACTGATCGTCTTCATAAAGAACAGCGGTCGGTGGAACGTAGGGCTTTTCGAAAGGCTTCGGCGGCGGCGGATTCCACCATGTGCAATTGGTGAAATCCGGCGCGGTGATGTCGCGCACGACCTGCGGTAGATAGACCGGCGAGACGGCTGTGACCGAGAAACTTTTGATGTTTGGCGCGGACAGCGTGTAGGAAATATTGTCTTCCTCCGCGCATTTGGTCGGCACCGACTTATTCTGCACATCCACAGCGATCGGCTGCGGTTCGGCTGCCATGGCGGGCAATGTCGCCCCAATCCAGATCACCGCGGCGAGCACGCGGCCGAAGGTCTTGGTGATCACAGTCGTCGTTCTCCTATGGCTCAGGCGGTCGCATAGACGTCGCCCGAATTGGCTTCTAATGGCAGAGCGCGGATCCAGCCGGCAAGCGTCGTTGCGTCAACCCATTCGCCGAACACGAAGGTCTGGCTCTCGCCGAGACAGACATCGAATTTAGCAATACCAAGTTTGGTGAGCACTTCCAGGCACCGATACGCGACGTCTTTTTGGATCGTCGTAAACTCGAACGAGAGCGCGTCAAGCGGTCGATCCAGGCCGGCGAGGACAGCAGCCTCAAGCCCCTCCACGTCAATCTTCACAAAGCGTGGCGTCCCGTGACGCTCAATCAGCTCGGCCAACGTGACGACCGGCACGCGGATGCGGCCGGTCCAGGCCTGCCCGTCCCAGCCCGGCGCGCCGCGCGCGGCGGTCACAAAATCCGCCGAGGCGGTGGTCACCGTAGGGTTGGCTTCATTGACTAAGAGTTCGATCTCGCCGGACGTCACGCCGACCGCGACCGGCTCGATGACGACTGACCGATCATTCGCAAACAGATCCCCAAGGACCGCGGCCAGCGCGGGTTGCGGCTCGACCGCGACGACACGGGCTCCTAGACGCCGAAACGAGGCGACACGATCGCCGACATGCGCGCCGATATCGAATGCGAGATCTCCGGTGGAAAGAAAGCGGGCATGGAGCCGGTCCATCGCGGCCTCTCGGACCGGATCGCCATAATAGATCGCCAGTGAGCGCTTCACGCCGGCGGCGATCAAATCCGTGTCCGTCATGTCCCGATCTTTCACGCCGCGCCCGCGCCCGACAGCGCGGGAAGGCCAAGATCGGCGATCTCAGTGGGCACCACCGCCTCTTCGGGGATTCTGCACCATCCGATGCGAGCCATGAACGCGCCGAAACGGGGCGAGGAGGTGACGACGGCGAACGGGATCGAGACCAAAAGACCAAGATAGACGGGAGCGGCATAAAGCACCGCCATCGGCGTCAGCGCGTAAAGCCCGATTGCCGAGGCGAGTCCGACCAGCGTATGCGGCCACAGCCGCGCCGTGGCCTCCGACCATGGAACGGCATGCGCGTCGCGAACTTGCGCCGTCCAGCCGACCGTTCGCCCAAACAGCAGCGCGATCTTCATCAGCGTGTGGCTCAACATAGAAATTGGCGTCAATAGGAATGCGAAAAGCGTCTCGCTTAGGAGGCCGCCAAGAAACCGGCCGGCGCCCCCGAAGCTTGCCCGGCCCGATCGGCTCAGAAGGACATCGATCGCGCTGGCAATCTTTGGGGCGAACATCAGGACGACGAGGATAGCGAGCAAGGCATGGGCGGGGCCAGCGGCGATCCAAGTTTCGCCCGAGCGAGCAAGCGCCACGGCAAGCGCCGTGCTCCAAAGCGCGATATACGCCGGCGAGGCGACAAACATCATCACCGCCACGATCAGTTGGAAGCGGCTTGTCGGCAAGATGCCGGGCATGTCGAGCAGCTTCCAATACTGGGTGTTTCCGAGGCACCAGCGCATATCGCGGCGAATAAACTCGATCAATGTCGGCGGATTTTCTTCGTAAGAGCCGCCTTCGATCGGCACGACGCGCACATCGAAGCCGCCCTTGCGCATCAGCACCGCCTCGACCTGATCGTGGCTCATGATGTCGCCGCCGAGCGGCGGTTTACCCGGCAGCTTCGGCAAATGGCAGTGTTCGGCGAATGCGGCGGTTCGCAAAATCGCGTTGTGGCCCCAATAGGGTCCACAGTCGGCATGCCACCACGCGCTGCCCATGGTGTAGGACCGCATCCCGAGCCGCATGCCGAATTGGAAAAAGCGCGCCAAAGGGCTGGTGGAGGGAAGTCCGACAGTTAGCGACTGTAGGATGCCAAGGCGCGGATCGTGCTGGGCGATCCGTACCATGCGCAGGATCTGGTCGGCGGCCATGAAACTGTCGGCGTCAAGCACCAGCGCGAAGTCATGCGAACGCCCCCAGCGATCCATGAAATCGCGAATATTGCCCGCCTTGAAACCGGTATTGTCGGTTCGCCTGCGGTAGACGATCGAAACTGTTTCGCCGTAGCGCAAGGTGAGCGCCTCGGTTGCGGCTTCCTCTGCGTCGGCGGCGGCCGGGCGGTTCGTGTCGGAGAGAATGTAGAGGGCGAAATGCGCGGCTTGGCCGGTGCGGATCAGATCATCGAGCATTAGGCCGAGATTGCGGAAGACCCGCCCGGAGTCCTCGTTTCGAATACAAATCAAGATTGCCGTTCGGCTAGTTATGGTTTCGTCGCCCTTGATCGCCGCGGCCGGCGGACATGTCAGCGCAAGCGGATCGCGCGCGAACCGCATGATGAAAAAGCCGACTGTCGCGTTCCAGAAACCAAACAGCGACCAAGGCAGGTAAAGCGCGAACAACACCAGGATGAGGCCATCCGCCCAATCAAGGCCGCCCGGGGCAAGTGCATAAGCGAGCAGCCCTACGAGCCCGGCCCAGCTTGAGGCGACGAAGCTCGCGAAGATGAAGCGACGATTTGTGATTTGGGAACGGCCTATCTGTGCGAGGCCGGTCGCGGAAAAGGCGGGAGTGGTTAGGCTCATGAAAGCAGCACCCTGAGGCGGCGGGACAAGCAATCTTCGAGGAAGATCTGATCTATACGTTGCGGAAGCGGCGTTCGGATCTGCGTCCGCGCTTACACAAGCTGGATCTGAAGCGGGCTATCCTGTCGTTTTCGTGACGATCATCCGTGCTATGGCTTTGTTTTGAAAAATCTTTGGGATGAACGGATGCGCGGAGAAGATAACGTGGGTTCAGCAGACGCATTCTGGCTGGTCGCGCCCGGTGTGGGCGAGATCCGGCCGATGGAAATCGCGCCGCCCACCGAGGGCTCGGTCCTGGTGGAAACCCTCTTTTCAGGCATCAGCCGTGGCACGGAGAGCCTCGTCGTCCAGGGTCTGGTTCCCGAAAGCGAATGGCGACGGATGCGCGCGCCGTTCCAAGAGGGCAATTTTCCGTTTCCGGTCAAATATGGCTACGCGGCAGTCGGCCGGGTCGCGATCGGTCCACTGGACCTGCTCGGCCGAAATGTGTTCGCGCTCCATCCGCACCAGAGCCGGTTCGTCGTGCCGGCCGACGCTGTCGTGTCCCTGCCGGACGGCCTGCCGCCGGCGCGCGCGGTTCTTGCGGCCAATGCCGAAACCGCGCTGAACGGGCTTTGGGACGGCGGCGTCGGGCCAGGCGACCGCGTCGTTGTGGTCGGCGGGGGCGCTGTCGGCGCGCTCATTGCGGCTTTCGCCGGGCGTATCGCGGGGACCGAGACGATCCTTGTGGATGTCGACCCGGGACGCGCGGCGCTCGCGGAAAGGCTCGGCGTCGAGTTTGCGTTTCCCGACGGCGCGCCCGGCGACGCGGATGTCGTGTTCCATGCGACCGGCCGCTCGGAAGGACTTTCGACCGCGCTCGGGCTCGCTGGAGACGAGGCGACCGTCGTGGAAATGAGCTGGTACGGCACGAAGCCGGTCGCGGCACCGCTAGGGCAAGCCTTCCATTCGCTGCGCTTGAAACTGATTTCCAGCCAAGTCGGCCGTGTCGCGCCGAGCCGGCGGCCGCGCTGGAGCTATAGGCGCCGCATCGAGAAGGCTTTGGAACTGCTTCAGGACGATCGGCTTGATGCGCTCCTCGGCGAACCCGTCGCGTTCGGCGACCTACCCGGCCGCATCGCCGACCTGGTTTCGGCGCGCGGCGCATGCTGCCCGTTGATCCGCTATCCCTCCTTAACGTAAAACGAAGTCAAAGCCGCAAGCAGGAGAAGCCGCATGTTCGCCGTCGAAGTTCGCGACCACATCATGATCGCCCATTCGTTCCGTGGCGCCGTCTTCGGGCCGGCGCAGGCGATGCATGGCGCGACCTTCGTGGTCGATGTCGCGTTTTTCCGTAAGAGCCTCGACGCGAATGGCATCGTGATCGATATCGGCCTTGCGCATGACGCACTGAAGGCGATCCTTAAGCCGCTAAATTACCAGAACCTCGACGCGCTGCCGCAGTTTGCCGGGATCAATACGACAACCGAGGTTCTGTCCAAGCACATTTTCGATGCCATGGCCGAAGCGATCGCGCGCGGCGACCTCGGGGCGGATGCTCGCGCGGTCTCGCGCCTCAAGGTGACCCTGCACGAGAGCCATGTGGCGCGGGCATGGTATGAGGCCGACCTTGGCTGATCAGAGGCGCCTCGCCTTCGCGATCCCCGGCGATATCAACCAGCCGACGGGCGGCTACGGCTATGACCGGCGGATGATCGCGGAGCTACGCGCGGCAGGGTGGCGGGTCGATCATGTTCCGCTCGCAGCGAGCTATCCGTTACCGACGGACGCCGATCGAGCGGAGACCGAGCGGATCCTTGGGACACTCGATCCGGGCGTGCCGTTGTTGGTCGATGGCCTCGCCTTCGCGGTCATGGATGACATCGCGCCGAATCTTGCCGCCGCGCGGCCGCTCGTGGCGCTCGTGCATCATCCGCTGGCCTTGGAAACCGGCATCGATCCGGCCCGCGCGGCACGCTTTGATGCGTCGGAGAAAGCCGCGCTTTCCCATGTCCGCCACACGATCGTGACGAGCGCGGCCACAGCGCGGACGCTAGTCGATGCATTTGGCGTCAATCCAGGGCGGCTCACGGTGGCCGTGCCCGGTACCGACCGCACGAACTTCTCTCAAGGTTCGGGCGGACCGACCGTGCGGATTTTGGCGGTCGGCACGCTGGTCCCGCGAAAGGGCCATCTCGACCTGATTGAGGCGCTTGCGACTCTGGCCGATCAACCCTGGCACCTGACCATCGTCGGCGGCAAAACGGCGGACGCGGAACATGCATCGCGGATCGCCGCCTCGATTGCGCGCTACGAACTACGGGACCGGATCACGTTGGCGGATGCATGGACGCGCGCCGACTTGGAAGCCGGGTATGCCAGCGCCGACATCTTTGCGCTCGCGTCGCATTACGAAGGCTATGGAATGGCCTATGCCGAAGCCGTTGCGCATGGTCTTCCGGTGGCCGGCACCACGGGAGGCGCGATCGCGGATACGGTCGGCGACGCGGGCGAGTTGGTTCGGCCGGGTGACGTTGCCGCCCTCGCCTCGGTCCTCTCCCGGCTGATCCAAGACCCGGAGCATCGCGCGCGCCGCGCCGAGATCGCCCGCGCCGCCTCGGTTCGCTATCCCACTTGGAAGGAAACCGCGGCGATTGTCGCGACCGTCATCGAGGACCTCCAATGAGCACGTTCGCCGACGATTGGCTCTCCGCGCGCGAACCCGCCGACCGCCGCGCACGCGATAGTGGCCTCGTGGTTCGGCTCGCCGAGCTCGTGGCTGATCGGCCGAGTGTCGGGATCGTTGATATCGGCGCGGGCACGGGATCGACCGCGCGCGCCATTGCCGGTTTGCTGCCGGGCCGCCAGCACTGGGACTTGGTCGATTTCGACGCCGATCATCTGCGCCAAGCCGCCACCTCGCTCGCGAGCCTCGCCGATCGCGACGGGGAACCGTTGACCGTCCGGACGCTGACGGCGGACTTGAGCGGCGGCCTGCCAGCATCGCTCATCGAGGGTGCCAATATCCTAACCTGCTCGGCCTTCCTTGACCTTGTCGGACAGGATTTCGTCGAGCGCTTCGCCGCCACGGCAGCAGAGCAAGGGCTCGTCGTCTACGCGGCGCTCAATGTCGACGGCCGCCTTGCCTGCGATCCCGCGGACGCGATGGATGCGGCAATCTTTGCGGCCTTCAACGCGCATATGCGAGGCGATAAGGGGTTCGGACCGGCGCTCGGGGCGGCCTCGACCGATGCGACGGCCGAAGCATTTCGTGCCCATGGCTATGTCGTGGCGACCGCGCCCTCGGATTGGGTCGTCGACAGCGGGGACAGCAGCCTCGCGGCGCGCTTGCTTGATGGATGGGTCACCGCCGTGTCGGAGACAGGCCAGATCGATGCCGCCGATCTCCAAACCTGGGAAGCGCGCCGCCGGGACGAGATTTCCGCCGACGGCTTCCGCTTTTTGGTCGGCCATATGGACTTGCTGGCATGGCCAGCGCGACCGCGAAACCAACTGTTGATATAACAGTTTACTATCAGAGACTTATCGTAATTTCTTGAGACCTATATCCTTAACTGGAATCTTGTTTCAGTCCCAAAAACAGCTTCGTTTTCATCAGGTTACGACGCGTTCTTGACTCAGTTACCCCCCGACCAACTGACGTCCCTCGAGGCCGGCGCGGCGCCTCAGTACAGCCCACCGGGTTGAAGCCCGCGCTCTTGCTCAGGCGTGACCTTTCGGGCGCGCGAGAAGTCGCCGGTTTCATAGCCGATGATGGAATAGCTGTCCGGCGGCGCGGTGCCCGGCTTGAAGGCTTCCATGATCGTATCGGGATCGCCGGGCGAGGCCTTGAGGCCGGACTTGCGGTTGATCGCCATGAGCCGCAAGCCGGGCGGTACGCGGAACGGTATGGCCGGCTTGTCCTTCAGCGCGTCCATCAGGAAGTCCTTCACGATCGGCGCCGCCGTATGCCCACCCGATTGGCCTCGGCCCAGAGTGCGCGGCTTGTCGTAGCCGATGAACACGCCAACCACGAGATCGGGCGTAAAGCCGACGAACCAAACGTCTTTTTCGTCGTTTGTCGTTCCAGTCTTTCCGGCAACCGGCTTTCCGACCTCGCGCACAACCGTCGCCGTGCCGCGCTGAACGACGCCTTCCATCATCGAGGTGATTTGGTAGGCGGTCATCGGATCGAGCACCTGCTCGCGGTCGTCGACCAGTTGCGGCTCTTCCTGTTGTGCCCAAGCCGAGGCTTCGCAGCCTTGGCACTGACGCGGATCATGCTTGAAGATCGTCTTGCCATAGCGGTCTTGAATGCGGTCGATGAAGCTCGCCCGCACGCGCCGCCCGCCATTGGCGATGGTTGCATAGGCGGCGGTCAGCCGCAGCACCGTGGTCTCGCCCGCCCCGAGGGACATCGGCAGATAGGGCATAAGATCGTCGTAGATGCCGAAGCGCTTCGCGTATTCCACGACCAGGGGCATGCCCATGTCCTTGGCCAAACGAACCGTCATCGTATTGCGCGATTGTTCGATGCCGATCCGCAGCGTCGATGGACCATAGAACTTGCCGGAATAGTTTTCCGGCCGCCAAGCGGGTTGATTGGCCTGTATGATTTCGATCGGACCGTCGAGGACCACACTCGACGGCGTATAGCCATTGTCGAGCGCCGCCGCGTAGACGAAGGGCTTGAAGGACGAGCCGGGCTGGCGCCAAGCTTGGGTCGCGCGATTAAACTCGCTGTCGGCGTAGGAGAACCCACCGGTGACGGCGAGCACGCGACCGGTATGCGGATCGAGCACCACGATCGCACCGGAGACCTCGGGGAACTGGCGTAGCTTGTAAACTTGGCGGTCGCCAGCCCCCTGCCCTACCGGCTCCACGAATACGACGTCGCCGGGGCTCAACAATTGTGGCGCGGCCTTGATTTGCTGTCCGCGCCTTGGACCATCGGCCCAGCGCGCCCACCGCATTTGCTCGAGCGGAATGATTCCCCGCTCCCGCTCCGTCGACACCGCCCCGCCGAACTGTTTTGGTGGCTGAAGGCCGATTTGAGCTTCCTGGTCGACGACCGAGGTTACGACGGCCAGCCGCCATTCGGGCAGATCGGCGTAAGTCTTCATGTCGGCAAGCCTAGGACCCCAATCGAGCGACCCCACCTCGATCCGACTGACCGGACCGCGCCAACCGAATTCGGCGTCGTATTCAAGCAGCCCCTTCATGAGGGCCCTGCGGGCCATGATCTGCAATTTGGGGTCGAGGGTCGTACGGACCGACAGGCCGCCCTGGTAAAGCCCCTTCTCCCCATAGCGCTCGGCAAGCTCGCGGCGCACCTCTTCGGCGAAATAGTCGCTGCCGGCAAGTTGCGGGCCCAACTGGCGTGGCGTGACAGTCAGGGGCTGTTTCTTTGCCTCCACCGCTTGATCGCGCGTGATGTAGCCGTTATCCGCCATCAAATCGATGATGTCGTTGCGTCGCCCAACGGCGCGTTCGGGGAAGCGGAAGGGGTGATAGTTATTTGGCGCCTTCGGCAGGGCCGCGAGATAGGCGGCCTCCGCAATTGTGAGTTCGTGAACCGATTTGTCGAAATAGGTGAGCGAGGCGGCGGCAACGCCATAGGCGCCAAGTCCGAGGAAGATCTCGTTCAAATACAGTTCGAGAATTTGGTCCTTGGTATAGGCGACCTCGATACGCATGGCGAGGATGGCCTCCTTCGCCTTGCGCTCCATGCTCTGCTCGTTGGTCAGCAGAAAGTTCTTGGCGACCTGCTGCGTGATCGTGGAGGCGCCCTGCGGCCGTCGTTTGTTACCGCGAACAACGTCCATGCCAAGCGTGTAGACAGCGCGCGCGATGCCCTCCGGATCGACGCCATTGTGCTTGTAGAAATTCTTATCCTCGGCCGAGATGAACGCGTTCTTTAGGATCGCCGGCATGGCTTGAATTGGAAGGAACAGGCGGCGCTCATGCGCATACTCGGCCACGAGCGCGCCGTCGGCGGCGTGCACGCGGGTCATGACCGGCGGCTCGTAGTTCCTTAAGCCCGCATAATCCGGCAAATCGGCTGACATATATCGATAGCCAGCCACCAGCCCCACGGCACCCAGGAGCACCGCGACCGTCCCAATCGTAAAGGAAT
>JBEINZ010000311.1:0-2866 GCA_040377825.1 Hyphomicrobiales bacterium
AAGGCCGACGGTCTTACGCCGGCCTTTTCCTCTTTTCAGGGAAGGGCGGAACAGCCCTTACTCTTCAACGCCGACAACGTCGGGCGTTTCCCAGGCAAGGTGCTGGCCGCCGTCGAGACAAATCATCTGCCCGGTAATCGAGGATGAATCCACCAGGAAGCGGATTGTCCGGCCGAATTCATCGAGGCTCGGCCCGTGACCGAGTAACACGGCGGCCGCCTGCCGCGAAAAGTCGACCGATGACTGTCGTTCATTGGCCAATGTAGGCCCCGGACCAATTCCATTGACGCGTATCCGCGGCGCGAGCGCCTGAGCCATCGTTTTCGTCGCCATATGCAACGCTGCTTTCGAAAGCGTATAGGAAAAGAAATTTGGCGTTGGCTTCAGTACTCTTTGATCGATCAGGTTGACGATATGGCCCTCGGCGCCGGCCGGAAGTTGAGCCACGAACGCGTCCGCCAGAATGCAGGGGGCCGTGAGGTTCACCCGCATCTGCTCCTCGAACGAATTCGGATCCAGTGAGCCGATCGCGTCTTTTCGAAACATCGAGGCGTTGTTAACGAGGAGATCAAGCGGACCAATCGCTCTGCTTGCCGTTTCGATAATTGCCGCTAACCCTTGAAGCTCGGAGAGATTTCCAACAACCACCGCAGCTTTTCCGCCTTCGGCGACGATTTCGCGAACCAGGTTTTCGCCCTCTAAGCGGCTTTCGTTGCAATGGATCGCCACGCCCCAACCATTGCGGGCCAGATCGCGCGCTATGGCAGCGCCGATACGGCGTGCCCCTCCGGTTACGAGCGCGTTCCTCAGCGCGCTTACTTGCGACATGCGAATTCCTCCTGGGTTGTGCGAGTTCTGTTTCAGTCGGGCGTCTGTGTGGACCGTCACTGCTGCAAAGTGGGCCAAATCATGGTCGTCGCAATCTGCCCGGATACGGTTTGCCGCGTTTTTCAGATCAGATTGCGCGGGATCCCGCCAATTGCGGGCCGGAGCAGCAACCGGTCGATCCCGCGACGTCTTTCGGTAATCGCCACGGTTCGGTCAGGCCAATTCCACAATGCCTTCCATTCCGTGCCCTAATGTAAGCCTAGCTTCTGATGGTGGCTTCTTGCCGAGTGGCTTGCCCGTAATGGCCTCGCCACCCGAAGCGGCCGATCAGAATGAGAGGAATTGGTATGATTTCGAGTTCGAAGTGTCTGATTGCCGCGGCTGCGATTTTTGGCGGATTGACCGTCGCCGCGGCCGCCGCGGATTTGCAGAGGCCAATGCCCGCGCCGGCACCCGCGCCATATCCGGAGTCGATTGTTTCCTACGGCTTCAAATGGACGGGAGCCTATGTCGGTGCCAACGTCGGCAGCCGCTGGGTGGACACAAACGTTTCGAGCCTCGGCTCGAGTTTCGGTCTCAACTCGAACTCGGCGGTCGGTGGCCTTCAGGCCGGATATCTTTGGCAGATGGGCGCTCTCGTCCTCGGAGCGGAAGCGGATTTCGATTGGGGCGCCAACGAGAAGAGCGGCGTCTCCGGCATCGGCACCGTGACGACATCCTTGGATTGGCAGAGCACGCTTCGTGCTCGCGCCGGCTATGCCTTTGATCGATTCTTGATCTACGGCACCGGTGGTGTCGCGTTCGCCGGGGTCGAGGCAAAGGGCAACGGTAGTGCCGTTACAGCCACGCAGAGTGATACTCGTACCGGCTGGACCGTCGGTGGCGGCCTCGAATATGCGTTCTCGAACAATATCTCTTTACGCGGCGAATATCTCTATTCCGACTTCGGTTCAATGGATGTGACCTACCCGGCCACGGGTCTTGCGAATAACAAGCAAGATATCACGTCAAGCCTCGGGCGCTTGGGCGTTAACTTCAAATTCTGATTGGTCCACGGACTTCTGGCGCGTTGATCGCCCGTCGAACACGACCCGCACAGGGTCTGGTTCGGCGGGCGTCTTTGCTGTTCCGCAAAACTTGCCACCGTCCGCGCGGTGGTTCACTAAATCCAATCCGATGAGCGGCGCAATCGCACGTAGAATTGCCTGACGGGGGTCGGCGATCGGAGCCTTAGCTTCGATGAGCGCGCGGGCAAGGTCGGTCGGCTCGGTATCCGTAAGCGGCAAAATCTTTAGGGAACCGGACGCCGCCATTGCCGCCATCAGCTCGTCGATCGAACTTGCCCGTACCTTTCGGGGGCGAAGTCCGACGACAGGTCGGCCAGCCGCGATCGCCTCCGAGATCATGCTCATCGAATCTTCGGTCACCACTACGGCATCGGCTCCGAATAGACTATTTGCCGAGCCTGGTCCGGACTTGGCAAAATCAATGAACCGAGTGATGTGACCGTCGGCCGCTAGCTGGGCGAAGCGCTTAGCAGCAGCGTGCGGCGTGCGGCGTGAGGTGGAAAGGCTCCAGCGAATGGCGTAGCGGGCGGCCGTTGCCGATATCAGCCGACATAGCCTATCCCAGTCGGCATCGTGCCATCCATGAGTTGAGGACGGACCACCGATCAGGCAGGCGATCTCCGCCCCGGCGAGGCGCGACTCGTCCACGAGGCGACGTGGCGACGGAAACAATTCGCGCCCGAGCGGCGAGGGGATCGGCGCATAGACATGCCGCGCGGTGTTTGCGCGATCTGGAAACGGCTCGATGACGGCAGCAAAATCGAGTGGATCGTAGCCTTGAATCCGTCCGAGATAGACCAAGCGCGCGCCATGGGCGCGAGCCAGCGCAATACCGGCGGCGATGGTCGGACGTCCGGAGGCGATGACGAGATCCGGGTTGCGAATATCTTCATAGCCCGAACCATAAATTGCGCGCAGTGTTATTCGCGGCTTCATCCCGGCGCGAATCGCGACTCGTCGCAAGGTCTCAT
>JBEINZ010000271.1:0-3934 GCA_040377825.1 Hyphomicrobiales bacterium
CGCATTCCCTCGAAGATCGACCGCTTTATCGAGCTTCCCGCTCGCGACGATCTGCCGGGTGTCAAGCGGTTCATTAGCCTGGAGAATACGATTAGCCTGCATATTTCAGGGCTTTTCCCGGGCTACCACGTGCGCTCCAAGGGTGCCTTTAGGGTCATCCGCGATTCCGACATCGAGATCGAGGAAGAGGCCGAGGACCTCGTTCGGGTCTTCGAGACGATGTTGAAGCGTCGCCGGCGCGGACTCGTTATCCGGTTGGAGATCGAAGCGGAAACGCCGGAGCGGCTACGCAACTTCGTGGCCGACGCGCTCGGCGTTGGCGCCGATGGGATTTTCCTCGTCGAAGGGCTTCTTGCGCTGAACGAACTGTCGCAGCTTGTAAACGTGGATCGGCCGGAGCTGAAGTTCGTGCCCTATGAGCCCCGTTTTCCCGAACGGATCCGAGAATTTGGCGGAGACTGCTTCGCGGCCATCAAGGCGAAGGACCTTGTTGTCCACCATCCCTATGAATCATTCGATGTGGTTGTGCAGTTCCTGACCCAGGCCGCGCGCGACCCGGATGTGGTGGCGATCAAGCAGACGCTTTATCGGACCTCGAAAGATAGTCCGATCGTCAAGGTGTTGGCCGAAGCGGCCGAGGCCGGCAAGTCCGTTACCGCGGTCGTGGAACTGAAGGCCCGTTTCGATGAAGAGGCCAACATCCGTTGGGCCCGCGACCTGGAGCGCGCCGGTGCCCAGATTGTGTTCGGCTTCGTCGAGCTGAAGACGCACTCAAAGCTGTCGCTCGTCGTGCGTCGCGAACAGGGCGCGCTCGCGTCTTACTGTCATATCGGCACCGGTAATTATCATCCGGTAACCGCCAAAATCTACACCGACCTGTCCTATTTCACGGCCGATCCGGCGATTGGTCGTGATGTTGTCCGGATCTTTAACTTCATCACCGGATACGCTCAGCCTCAATTGCTGGAGCGTCTTGCGATCTCGCCGCTCTCTTCGCGTTCGCGAATCGTTTCGCATATCGAGGCGGAGATGGAGCATGCCAAGGCCGGCCGGCCGGCCCAGATCTGGATGAAGATGAACTCTCTTGTGGATGCACGCATAATCGACGCGCTTTATGCCGCAAGCCAGGTCGGCGTAAAGATCGACATCGTGGTGCGGGGAATTTGCTGCCTAAGGCCCGGCATTCCCGGGCTTTCCGACAACATCAAGGTCAAGTCGATCGTCGGCAGGTTCCTTGAACATAGCCGCATCTTCTGTTTCGGCAACGGGCACGGGCTTCCCTCGCCGCAAGCGATCGTCTACATCGGGTCCGCCGATATGATGCCTCGTAATCTCGACCGGCGGGTCGAAGCCTTGGCACCTTTGTCGAACCCGACGGTCCATGAACAGGTTCTCGACCAAATCATGGTCGCGAACTTGAGGGACAACCAGCAAAGCTGGGCGCTCCTTGGTAACGGCGGTCACGAACGAATTGCGCCGGTGGAAGGTGAGGAACCCTTCAACGCCCATCAGTATTTCATGACAAACCCTTCGCTGTCAGGCCGTGGAAAATCACTCAAGTCACACTCACCGCGAACCATCCATCGGAATGTTCCTGCCGGAAGCTGAGAAGCCGATCCGTGAGGACGCTCCCGGTCGGCTGAATGGGTCGGGGCCGTTCGCGGTTATCGACATCGGGTCGAACTCCGTACGTCTCGTGATTTACGAACGCCTATGCCGTTCGCCGACGGTGCTCTTCAACGAGAAGGTCCTCGCGGGGTTGGGAAAAGGCGTCGGCCGTACCGGGCGTCTGTCCGATGGCTCCGTGGCTTCCGCGCTCGCGGCCGTGCGCCGGTTTCGGCAGCTTGCAGACCAATCAGGCGCGGTCGAGTTGCACGTATTGGCGACGGCCGCGTCGCGGGAGGCGGTGAACGGGCCGGACTTTATCGAAGAGATTGAACGCATTTGCCGGGTGCCGGTTCAGATCCTGTCAGGCGCCGAGGAGGCTCGGCTGGCGGCGCTCGGCGTGATCTCGGGTATTCACAAGCCGAACGGCATTGCTGGCGACCTCGGCGGCGGCAGTCTAGAACTGATCGATATACGCGGACATGTGGCCGGGCAGGGGGCAACTTATCCGCTCGGTGGCATCCGCCTGTCTGAAGCAGCCGAGGGATCGATCCGCAAGGCCGAGAAGATTGCGGAAGACATCCTCAGGTCGTCCGAGGTGCTCGGCGCAGGCGAGGGTCGACCCTTCTATGCCGTTGGCGGAACATGGCGCTCGCTCGCGCGCCTACACATGTTTCAGACAGGCTATCCGCTCCACGTGATGCACGATTATGCTATTCCAGCCGGCGAGGCACTGGACTTCTGCAGGGTGGTCGCGCGCGGCGATGTAGAGGCGGTCGATCGAATCGAGGTCATCTCCAAGCAGCGGCGCGACCTGCTTGCCTATGGGGCGGCGGTGCTTGCACAGGTGATCCGGTTCGGCAAGCCGAGCCAAATTGTCCTGTCGGCGCTCGGTTTGCGCGAGGGACACTTGTTCGATTTGCTCCCGGACAGCGAAAAGCTGGCCGATCCGCTTCTGGCGGCGGCCGAGGAGCTTTCCGTGCTCAGGTCGAGATCCCCACGGCACGCGCGCGAACTCATTCCTTGGACTGGCCGCGTCTTTGAAGTGCTCGCGATCGATGAGACGGAGGACGAGCGCCGGTTGCGCGCGGCGGCATGTCTTCTCGCCGATATCGGCTGGCGGGCGCATCCGGACTATCGCGGCGAGCAGAGCCTCAACCTGATCGCCCACGCCGCGTTCATTGGCGTCGACCACCCCGGGCGCGCCTATCTCGCGCTTGCCAACTACTATCGACACATGGGCCTGATCGACGACGCGCTATCGCCACGCATTCGCGAACTTGCCACAACCCGCCTGAAAGAACGCGCCCGAACCCTCGGCGCGGCATTTCGCGTCGCTTATATCGTGTCGGCCGCCATGCCGGGTGTGATCCCGATGACGAACATTTCGGTTCGTAAGGGTACGCTGGTCTTCGAACTGCCTACGACTCATGCCGCGCTTGATGGAGAAGTGCTGCAACGGCGACTTAAGCAATTGGCGAAACTTGCCAATTATGACGCGGCGATCGAAGTTACGAAATCTTGAGCGGCGTATCGGCCATGTCACGGGACGCGACCGTCGAAAGCGGAATTGGCGATGAGTCGGACGCGTCGTCCGAACTCAGCCCAAGCCCAAACGCGCTGGTGTCCAACCGAACGATCACCGCGATCGCCGAGCTTCGGTTGCGAGGATTGATCTCGGAAAGAGACGTAGCCGATCTGGAAATGGTGGCCGATCGGTTTTCCGTTCGCATCACCCCCGCAATGGCCGGGCTGATCGATCTGAACGATGGCGAAAGTCCTATCGCAAGACAATTCGTGCCTGGAACGGCGGAACTCGAAATCGATCCCGGTGAGCGCGCCGATCCGATTGGCGACAAGGTTCACGAGCCGGTCGCCGGCATAACCCATCGCTATGCCGACCGCGTCCTGCTGAAGCCGACTCATCTCTGCCAAGTCTACTGCCGCTTCTGCTTTCGCCGCGAGACAGTCGGTCAGGCGCAGGAGACACTTTCGGTTGCGCAAACAAATGCGGCGCTTAGCTACATCCGCGACAATTCATCGATCTGGGAAGTGATTTTATCCGGCGGCGATCCGCTCATATTGTCGTCGCGCCGGATTTCCGAACTCCTCGCGGGGCTTGAGGCGATCGATCACGTTTCGGTCGTGCGCATCCACACGCGCGCGCCGATCGTTGCGCCCGAGCGGGTCGACGATGCCCTGCTCTCGATCATGCGTCGGCGCTTCCCGGTGTGGATCGTGTTGCACGTCAATCATGCCGATGAAATCACCGCCGAGGCCCGTGCGGCGATCTCGAAGCTTGCGGATGCCGGTCTGCCGCTCTTGGCCC
>JBEINZ010000153.1:0-7807 GCA_040377825.1 Hyphomicrobiales bacterium
ATTGGGAAGTTTCTCAGCCAATAGCAATCGGCACCGCTAGGTAATAGTCTTGCCGTTCGGAGGGTCGGATGCAGACGAAAGAAGACGAACTCATTTCGCTTTTTCGTGACATGGAGTCCGATCGCGTCGAGCGGAAGCGAGATTACCAATCAAGCGCGGATAAAATCAGGCAAGCGATCTGCGCGTTTGCGAACGATTTACCAAACCACAAACGCCCCGGATTCGTGTTCATAGGTCAGAATGACGACGGCTCCTGTGCTGGGGTTGACGTTAGCGACGAACTCCTTCGGACCCTCGGTGGACTGCGAAGCGATGGTCAGATATTGCCGTTCCCTGTCATTTCGGTAGAGAAACAGGTCATCGATGGTTGTGCTGTGGCGGTAATCGAGGTCGTTCCCTCAATGCAGCCGCCAGTGCGAGTTGACGGTAGGACTTGGATTCGAGTTGGCCCGCGGCGAGCAACAGCGACGGTTGAGGAGGAGCGACGATTAGCGGAGAAGCAGACATGGCACAATTTGACGTTTGACGCCCGGCCGTGTCTTGACGCTTCGTTCAACGACCTGAATCTTAGTCGCTTCGAGGAAGAGTACGTGCCGTCTGCAACTTCTCCGGAGATAAGACGCCAAAACGGTCGTTCAACGGAGGATAAACTGCGCGCTTTGCGTTTTTTGTCGCCAGAAGGCCGACCCGTCAATGCTGCGGTTCTCCTGTTTGGCAAAGATCCTCGCGCCTTTTTCCCAGGCGCCTATATACAGTTCCTTCGCCTCGCCGGACCTAGTCTTACCGACCCGATCGTGGACAATAAGGAAATTGGGGGCACCGTTCCAGATCAGGTTCGGCAGATCGAAGAACTCGTTCGACTTAACCTTCGAACCTCCGTGGTGATCGGTGGTTCGGCGCGGCGAGAAAAGACGGACTATCCACTTGAAGCATTAGAACAGCTGGTGCGCAACGCGCTGCTGCATCGTTTGTATGATGGCAGCACTATGCCAGTAAAAGTCTATTGGTATTCCGACCGGATCGAGATCACCAATCCTGGCGGCCTTTACGGTGAAGTAAATCCCCAGACAATTTGGAAAAATGCGACGGCCTATCGCAACCCTCTGCTCGCCGAGGGGCTAAAAAATCTTGGTATTGTGGAGCGTTTTGGCTTTGGAATGCTGAAGGCTCGCCAATCTCTTGAAGTTAACGGCAATCCTGCCCTGGATTTTGATTTCGATCCTGGATTTACGATGCTAAAGGTGGAGGCCGCACAATGAAATCGCTCGCCTTTTTTAACAATAAAGGTGGCGTTGGCAAAACCTCACTTATCTATCACCTTTCATGGATGTATGCAGATCTTGGCCTCCGCGTACTTATGGCTGATCTTGATCCACAGTCTAACCTTACGGCTATGTGCTTTAGGGACGAGGAAATCGAGCGTATATATGAGTCAGGGCGACCGGATACAGTCTTCACATCAGTGGAACCTGTAAAACGCGGCATCGGAGATTTGCATTTCTTTGACCCTATCGAGGTGACCGAGCGCCTCGCGATTGTTCCAGGTGACTTGTTTTTGTCCGATTTTGAAGATGAACTCTCCGCTACATGGCCGCGTTGCGTAGACAGAGACGAGAGAGCCTTTCGTGTTACTGCAGCGTTTCATAGGATCATCGAGGATGCCGGTCGACGGTATTCGGCCGACATTGCGCTTATCGACGTGGGGCCTACCTTCGGTGCGTTGAATCGGGCGGCGATCATTGCAGCTGATTTTGTGGTAATCCCGGTTGCACCTGATCTGTTTTCTGTGCGCGGCTTACAAAATGTCGGCGGCCGTTTGAAGTCGTGGCGCGCGGAATGGCAAGATCGACTGAACCGAGCACCCGAACTTGATTTCAATTTGCCTTCCGGGCACATGCAGCCGATCGGCTATGTCGTTTCCAGGCATACTGAATTCGCCGACGGTGTCGTTCGCGCGTTTCAAAAGTGGATCGCGAAGATTCCCCAAGCCTATCGTCAATCCGTTGAAAATCCGGATAAGCCCGACGAGGCGCTCTCGCTTGGGCGCCTTAAGGATTACCGTTCGCTGATCGCTATGGCGCAGGAAGCCCGTAAACCGATGTTTAAGCTCAAACCCGGCGACGGGGCGATAGGTGGACATCAAAGCGCTGTGACAGGCGCCTATGACGACTTCGAAAGGCTCGCCCGAGAGATTGCTGCTCAGATCCAGCTACCAATCTCAAGGGCGTGAATCCGGCATGAGATTTCATGCCCTAACGTACAAGGTTCATTGAACAGAATACCGTCACTCGGTTCATTCGGATGACGAGGATTTTGGTAAGATCTTTCTGCATTCCGACATAATGCGAAACCAATCCACATCGGGCTCCACTTCCGGCCCGATGTGGATTGGTCATTAAGGCAACTGCTGTAACGAAGCCATCGGTTCAACTACACCCGCTCGTACCCCCGCAGGTTTCGCACTTCAAACAAGTTCCGTTCCGGACCATTGTGAAGTTGCCGCATTCTGAACAGGCTTCGCCTTCGTAGCCCTTCATGCGGGCTTCGGCGATTTTTTGGCCGATGGCGGCGGCGGGACGTTCCGTCGGTTCAGGCTGGGGCGCCAACACTTTAGCATCGGGCGTTGTGCCCGCCTTAAGCGCGGTGGCCCCGAAGACGGACCCAAAAGCCGTCACCACGGCCGACGACGATGCACTCGGCGCCACGTTCGAGGCCGAGGCCGCGCCCTGGCCACCAACGGATCCGCGACCGTCGACTACCTTTAGGTTCTGCACCTTGCCGCGCACGAGGCCGCGGGAGACGACGGCTTCCGGACCCGGTTGCGGGCGGGGCTCGCCGCCGAGCGTCGAAGAAGCGGACGGCATGTCGTCGGGGTTCACATGGGCAAGGTCATGCCGGCCGAGATAGGACACGGCGAGCTCGCGGAAGATATAGTCGAGTACCGACGTGGCGTTTTTGATCGCCTCGTTGCCGATCACCATGCCCGCCGGTTCAAAGCGCGTGAAGGTGAAGGCGTCGACATATTCCTCCAGCGGCACGCCGTACTGCAGGCCGAGCGAGACGGAGATCGCGAAATTGTTGAGGAGGGCGCGCAGCGCCGTGCCTTCCTTGTTCATGTCGATAAAGATCTCGCCGATCCGCCCATCGTCATATTCGCCGGTGCGCAAAAAGACCTTGTGGCCACCGACATTGGCCTTCTGGGTATAGCCCTTGCGCCGGTTGGGAAGCTTCTCGCGGCCGCGAACGGCGCGCTCGACGATCCGCTCGACGATCCGTTCGGTGATGATGGTCGCGCGCACGGCCGCCGCCTTCTCGGCGATGATCGTGTCGACGATGTCCTCCGCCTCCTCGTCGTCATCCGACAGGAGCTGGGAGTTCAGCGGCTGCGAGAGCTTGGAGCCGTCGCGATAAAGCGCGTTGGCCTTCAGCGCGAGACGCCAGGAGAGCATGTAGGCGTTCTTCGCGTCTTCGACGGTCGCTTCGTTTGGCATGTTGATCGTCTTGGAAATCGCACCGGAGATGAACGGCTGTGCGGCCGCCATCATGCGGATGTGGCTTTCCACCGACAGGAACCGCTTGCCCGTCCGCCCGCAAGGGTTGGCGCAATCGAACACCGCGAGATGCTCGACCTTCAAATGCGGGGCGCCTTCCACGGTCATTGCGCCGCACACATGCACATTGGCGGCTTCGATATCGGCCTTTGAATAGCCGAGCGCGGTCAGCATGTCGAAGCTCGGGCTCGCCAGTTCCTCGGCCGAAAAACCGAGAACCTGGGTGGAGAAGGCTTCGCCAAGCGTCCATTTGTTAAAGGCGAACTTGATGTCGAAGGCGGACTTTAGCGCCCCCTTGAGGGCGGCCAGTGCCTCATCGCTGAAGCCGCGCGCCCTCAGGCTCGCCGGATTAACCCCCGGCGCCTGATCAAGCGAGCCGTGACCGACCGCATAGGCTTCGATCTCGGCGATTTCACTCTCTTTGTAGCCGAGCGTGCGCAGAGCCTGCGGGACGGATTGGTTGATGATTTTGAAGTAGCCGCCGCCGGCGAGCTTCTTGAACTTCACGAGCGCGAAGTCCGGCTCAATGCCCGTTGTGTCGCAGTCCATGACGAGACCGATCGTGCCGGTCGGCGCCACGACGCTGACCTGCGCATTGCGGTAGCCATGGCGCATACCGAGAGCGAGCGCTTCGTCCCAGGCCCCGGTGGCGGCCTCGATCAGACGGCGATCCGGGCATGCGGCATGGTCGAGCGGGACGGGAAGGGTGCTGAGACCTTCATATCCGTCCTGCTTGCCATGGGCGGCGCGGGTGTGGTTGCGGATGACCCGCAGCATCGCCTCCGCGTTTTCCGCGTGACCTGGGAAGGGTCCGAGCTCCTTCGCCATTTCGGCCGAGGTCGCATAGGCGACACCCGTCATAATCGCGCTGAGCGAGCCGCAGATCGCGCGACCTTCCGGGCTGTCATAGGGGATGCCCGAGGACATCAAGAGCCCGCCGACATTCGCATAGCCAAGCCCAAGTGTGCGGAACTTGTAAGACAGTTCGGCGATCGCGCGGGAGGGAAACTGCGCCATCAAAACAGAGATCTCGAGCACGACCGTCCAAAGCCGGCAGGTATGCACATAGGCTTCGACGTCGAAACTACCGTCCACCTTGCGATAGGGCAGGAGATTGATCGACGCGAGATTGCACGCGGTGTCGTCGAGGAACATGTATTCCGAGCATGGATTTGACGCGACGATTTCACCCGACGCGGGGCACGTATGCCAGTCGTTGATTGTCGTGTGAAACTGAATGCCCGGATCGGCAGAGGCCCAAGCCGCGTAGCCGACGGTTTCCCACAATTCGCGGGCGCGTAGAGTTTTCTTGACCTTGCCGTCGTTGCGGCGAACCAGGTTCCAGGTGCCGTCCTGCTCGACCGCGCGGAGGAATTCGTCGGTGACGCGGACCGAGTTGTTGGAGTTCTGGCCGGAAACGGTCAAATAGGCTTCGGAATCCCAGTCGGTATCATAGACCGGGAACTCGATGTCCTTGTAGCCCTGACGGGCGAACTGGATGACGCGCTTGATGTAGTTTTCCGGCACAAGCGCCTTCTTGGCGGCGCGGATCTCGCGCTTCAGGGCCGGGTTCTTCTGAGGATCGAAGCAATCGTCGCCCGAGCCCTCGCATTGCGTCGCGGCCTTCATGATGGCCGACAGATGCTTGGAGCAGATCTTCGAGCCCGTGACGAGCGCGGCGACCTTTTGCTCTTCCTTCACTTTCCAATTAATGTAGTCCTCGATATCCGGATGATCGATGTCGACGACGACCATCTTGGCCGCGCGACGCGTCGTGCCTCCGGACTTGATCGCGCCCGCCGCCCGGTCGCCGATCTTAAGGAAGCTCATGAGGCCGGACGAACGGCCGCCGCCGGAAAGCTTCTCGCCCTCGCCACGCAGCTTGGAAAAATTCGATCCAGTGCCCGAGCCGTACTTGAACAGGCGCGCCTCGCGCACCCAAAGATCCATGATGCCGTTTTCATTGACGAGATCGTCATCGACGGACTGAATGAAGCAGGCGTGCGGCTGCGGATGCTCATAGGCAGACTCAGAGCGAGTCAGTTTACCGGTGCGATAGTCGACGTAATGGTGCCCCTGGCTCGGACCATCAATGCCATAGGCCCAATGAATGCCAGTGTTGAACCACTGCGGACTATTCGGGGCGACAAGCTGTTTGGCGAGCATATAGCGTAGTTCATCAAAGAAGGCGCGCGCATCCGCCTCTTTGTCGAAGTAACCGCCTTTCCAGCCCCAATAGGTCCAAGTACCAGCTAGTCGATCGAACACTTGCCGGGCGTCGCTTTCCGAACCGGTGCGCTCGGACTTGGGAAGGTCTGCCATCGCGGCGTCATCGGGCACGGAACGCCAAAGCCATGATGGAACGGTTTCTTCCTCAACCTGCTTCAGCCGTAACGGGACGCCCGCCTTACGGAAATACTTCTGCGCAAGGACATCGGCCGCGACCTGGCTCCAAGCCGCCGGCACGGCGATGCCGTCCAGCTTGAACACGACGGATCCATCCGGGTTCCGGATCTCGCTCGTGGTATTTCTGAACTCGACCGCCGCGTAAGGCGATTGATCTACCGCAGTGAAGCGCCGCTCGATGCGCATGTGTATCGACCCCCAAATTGACTCGTGCAGTGCCGCGTGGCCTGCTCAGTCCATAACGTTCAGCCCTGAACTCAATCTCACGCTACGACGATTCCGAGCGTCAGAGACTCGGATATCTGGTATCCACTGTGCCGACCATATACTAAATGTAGGGTTAACGCGTCGTCCACATATCCGTTTCCGTAGCGTCACCCGAATGTCACATCGCGGTCTGATGTAGGATTGTCATAGGCAAGAGGCATCGGTCGCCGCTCACCTTTATGAGCACGTGACGAAACCAAATTCCGCACGATGACCGTGAAACGCGGAAGGCTGAAAAACGCGCGCTCCGGAGTAACGCGGGGTTCGACCAATACCGGTCCCGGCACGCAATCGATTGTGCGACCGTTACAACAAAGGCTAGTCCGAGTCCTGGAAGGGCGTCAAGCATTAGGGTGACCGTGAGGCATTCATGCAGATTGTTGGGCCCTATCATGTGGATATTGGGGACGGGGCAGGGCAGGAGCCGCAGCTCCGGCCGGCTACCCGGAAGTACAAGACGAATGTAAGAAAAAACGAATTGATTCGAATTGTCTGTTTCCGCCGAACAGCCGGTTCATCGGGATATGCCAATGTGTTCGAGAGTTGATTGACATCGAGCCCGGCGCAGTCGGGTCGCGCGGTGGGGCCGATTTAAATGCGATATCACCGAGCCTGTGGCGCCGCGATCGAGGCCCTTGATGTCGTCGTGGTCGACGACGCAAAACCCATGCAGTCCATCATCCGATCCGTGCTGCTCGCGGCCCGCTGCGCGCGGGTACGGTGTTTCGATTCGGCCGAGGTCGCGTTGCAGTCCATGCTCGTGGACCCACCCACTTTGGTGATCGTTGATTGGTTCATGAAACCGACCGATGGCTTGACCCTCGTTCGAACGATGCGCCAGGTCCGCATGGGCCCGCTCGCGCTGGTGCCCGCGATCATGATCACTGCCCATCCTACGCGCCGTCTCCTGGAGGCGGCCGTCGGCATCGGTATCCATTACGTCATTGCCAAGCCGCTAGCTCCGGTCACGCTCCTCCAGCGACTGAAGGCGCTGATTGAGGACAAGCGGCGGTTCGTCGTTGATAAACATGCTCAATTCTACTGCCTCGAAGGTCAAGACGAAGTCCTCCTTGCTCAGCGCGAGCGCTGGGCCAAAATCTACGGTGGACATTCACTGGATCCAGTAGCGGCACTTTCCGAACAAAAGCGGCCTCGTTTACGTATCCAGGAACCGAAGAAAGCTGTCCCTGGCCTTGGCGTCACGCCGCGCCCGTCACTGCCGGAAACAACCGCGCCCCAGGCAGAAGCTGTTCCCGAGGCGGCAAAACCCACCAAGTTACGCAATCGGGGTCTTGGGGGCAGAAACAACGGGGCCAATCCTTGGTCGACTGGACAGACCCCCGGCCGCACGGCATAAACGCCCTCACGAGAAGGGTGAGGCGGCGATGAAAGACTGGCTCCTGCAGATTTTCACATGGTGGTCGGGCCAGACGATCGGAACCCGGCTCTACACGTGGCGGAATGGCGAACTTGTCGGGACCGACCAGTTCGGCAATCGCTACTATCGCACGAAGGGCGGCGTTATCGATCCGACGCTCGGTGTCGAACGTCGCGGGGTCATCTAGGCCAGCGGCGTCGCTTCC
>JBEINZ010000203.1:0-5685 GCA_040377825.1 Hyphomicrobiales bacterium
CGCCCAGCCGCCTACGATGAATTGCCGCGCACCGGTCTCCCTCCCGCATTCCGCGATGAAGAAGAGTACGACACCTTCCTCGACAGTCTCACTCGCGGTGGCATCATTCCTGACGCGAGCTATATCTGGTGGTCAGTTCGACCATCCCTGCAGCATCCAACGCTTGAACTGCGCGTTGCCGATAGCGTGACCTCGGTCGACGATGCGCTCGCAATTGCCGCGCTTTTTCGGACGCTGGTCTTTCGACTTGATCGAGATGACAGCTTTGGCCGACCGGTTGATGGGGTCGTCCGGGCGATTGCTGAAGAAAATCGCTGGCGTGTGCAGCGCTTGGGACTTGAGGCTAAGATTGTCGATGTACTCGGCCAGGGACCAATTTTGGTTCGAACGGCCCTGCAGCGGTTAATCTCGGATCTCTCGCAGGATGCTAAAGCACTGGGCCGGCTTGAAGATTTTAACGGCATCCAGGCAATTCTCGATTTCGGTACAAGCGCGGGCCGGCAGATTGAGATTTTCGCAAATGCCCGCCGTGCCGACCGTACCCGTGATGAGGCCCTCGTCCGTGTCGCGAGCTGGCTTATGCGGGCCACAGTGGATGGAACGAATGCAGAAGTCAGAATAAAACGAGAGCTTGCAGTGTGAACCTGCTGAGCCAGCTATAAAAGGCAGTGACCGTTCCAGGGAACGGTCTGGAACGGAAGACTTCTCCGGGCTGGATAAGGCGAAGGTTGGAGCGGGCGATGGGAATCGAACCCACGACATTCAGCTTGGGAAGCTGACGTTCTACCTCTGAACTACACCCGCTTATCAGTCCATTGATACCGCCCTCATGGCCTGCTTCGCAAGGCCCTCTTCAGTCCGTATGGATGCTCACCGCGTGGGAATTGGTGAAGCTCGAGTGTCGTGTCGATGCGAACGAAACGAACGATTTGTTAATGGGTTCTAGAAGGAAGGTATGCCGACTTCATTGGCGCGGCTTGGGCGGCTTCACCCGCGGTATCCATTGCAAAACGTGCTACACGAAAATGCTGAAAGTGTGGGTTATGGCTTGCCGTGAACGGCTGCCATACCCTTTGGTGGAGGCCTAGTTCTTGGCAGATCAATACGAGACGGCGGCGCGCGCGAAAGATCACAAGCCCCGTCGATCGCTGCGGCCCCTCGCAAAGCTTATCCCCTATGTGCTGCGCTACCGTATGCGCGTCGCTTTGGCGCTTGTCGCGCTCGTTTGCGCGGCGATGGCAACGCTCGCCGTACCGCTTGCCGCGCGCCGCATGATCGACAATGGGTTCAGCGATGCAAACTCGGCATTGATCGATCAATATTTTCTCATGCTTTTGGCGGTCGCGGCTGCCTTGGCCCTGGCGAGTTCGATACGTTACTATCTCGTCATCTGGCTCGGCGAACGGGTCGTGGCAGACATCCGGACCGATGTGTTTCGACACGTGATGAGCCTGTCGGCGGAGTTCTTTGACCGCTCGCTCTCCGGCGAAATCGTCTCGCGACTGACCGCGGATACAACCCAGATAAAGTCGGCCGTCGGCGCTTCGGCCTCAATCGCGCTACGGAATTTGGTCCTTTTCCTTGGTGCCGCGAGCATGATGGTCGTAACGAGCCCACGGCTCGCCGGCCTCGTTTTCTTGGCCATCCCGTTCATTGTTCTGCCCCTGGTCGCATTTGGGCGACAGGTCCAACGCAAATCGCGCATCGCCCAGGATACCCTTGCGGCCGCTTCGGCAAACGCCGGCGAGGCGATCGGTGCCGTTCGTCAGTTTCAAGCCTTTGTTGGCGAGCGGCATGCGGTCACCCGGTTTGGTGGCAATGTCGAAAAGGCGTTCGAGGCGGCGCGGTCGTCGACCGCCGCGCGAGCGTTTTTGACGGCGGTTGCGATCTTCATGGTCTTTGGCAGCGTGGTGGTCGTCCTTTGGATTGGCGCGGGCGACGTCTTGGCCGGGCGGTTGACCCCGGGAACCTTGTCACAATTTGTGCTCTATTCGGTTTTTGCCGCCGGCGCTCTTGGCGAGCTTAGCCAAGTGTGGGGCGAGGTATCGCAAGCGGCCGGTGCCGCGGAGCGGCTTGGAGAGCTGCTTGAGGTCCGCCCGATCGTGAGCGCGCCCGCAGACCCTATACCAACCCCGGATGCAGTTTCGGGCACGGTAACGTTTAAAGCGGTATCGTTTGCCTATCCGACAGCAGAGGCCCGCCCGATCCTCCACGGCGTCAACATTTCCGTTCGCGCTGGCGAGAAAGTCGCTCTGGTTGGGCCATCCGGAGCTGGCAAATCAACCGTCTTTCATTTGCTTTTGCGCTTCTACGACCCGCAATCCGGAACCATCACTCTCGATGGCGTCGACATCAAAGCGGTAGAGCCCGCCGATGTCCGCAAACACATCGCGATCGTTCCGCAAGACACCGTCATCCTCGCGGCCACGATCATGGAAAACATTCGCTTCGGTCGGCCCGACGCGAGCGATGCCGAAGTCCATGACGCGGCTGAGAAGGCCCGCGTCGCCGCTTTCGTGCAGGGTTTGCCCCACGGCTACGCAACCGAGGTCGGCGAACGCGGTGTTATGTTGTCGGGTGGTCAACGCCAGCGCATTGCCATCGCGCGGGCGATCTTGAAAGACGCACCGATTTTGCTTCTAGACGAAGCGACGAGTTCGCTCGATGCGGAATCCGAGTCACTGGTTCATGCGGCGCTTGAGAAGCTGATGGAAGGTCGGACAACACTTGTGATCGCGCATAGGCTTGCGACTGTCCTCGCCTGTGATCGCATTCTCGTGCTCGACGAAGGGCGCATTGTCGAGGAAGGCACACACATAGATCTTGTTGCCCGTGACGGGCTCTATGCGCGTCTGGCGCGTCTTCAATTCGAGACCGGTCTTGACGCGCTCAACCCGCAAGCCAACCATCCGGCCACGCTGGCTTAAATGTTCGTTGCGTTAAGCCGGCTGTCCGCCCGCCACTCCAATTTTAGTGTCGCCAAACCAGAGCGTGGGTTGGTGCCGCTGGCTATGCTGCTGAAGCCCTGTCGCGCGTAAAAGGCAATCGCGCGGGGGTTATCGGCGTTAACATCCAGCACAATTCGCTCGGGTGATAGAATACGGGCTTCGTCGAGCAGTACCTCGGCGATCCCGCTACCCCACCAGGCCGGGCCAACGCAAATCTGGTCGAGATAATGCGTCACGGGGTTTATCATCACAAATCCCGCGATATCGTTGGACTCGGTGAGCGCGAGTCGAAGCACAGCCCCCTCCAGGAGTGCGCGGCCGACGTGGTCGCGGAACCAGACACGACGAGTTTCGAAATCGATGGAAGGCATGGCCTTCGTCCACGATGCCACCCAAAGATCTTGTAGCGCTTGAAGATCATCGTTTGCGTAGGCGCGGGTCTTGCCAATGCGAGCCGGTGTCGGTGCCTTTTTGTCTCTCACGGTCAACGGTCGGTTAGTTTGATCTCAATTCGGCGGTTCTTGGCATAGACGTCTTCCGTCGTACCGTCTTCCAGTGGCTGGAATTCGCCGAAGCCGGCTGCAACCAATCGCTTGGGACTGACGCCCCGCTCGATCAAATAGCGTACCACTGAAATGGCCCGTGCCGCCGAAAGTTCCCAGTTTGATCTAAAGCGGCCCGTCGATGATGTTGGGCGGATGTCAGTATGTCCATCAATCCGCAAGGTCCAGTTGACCTCCGGAGGGATCTCATTGCTCAGTTCAATGATCGCTAGAGCGAGTTTATCAAGTGCCTTACGGCCATCATCGTTAACGGCTTCTTGGCCAACCTGGAAAAGGACTTCAGATTGGAAAACAAAGCGATCACCGACGACGCGAATGTCCTGCCGATTACCCAAGATCTCCTTTAGGCGCCCGAAGAAGTCCGAACGATAGCGCTGCAGTTCTTGGACGCGTTGGGCGAGAGCAACATTAAGGCGTTTGCCGAGGTCGGAGATTTTCGTTTGGCTTTCGCGATCTCGATTCTCCGAGGCATCGAGTGCTGTTTCCAAGGCGGCGATTTGGCGGCGCAATGCTGCAATCTGTTGGTTTAGCAATTCGACCTGGGCCAAGGCGCGCGACGACATCCGTTTCTCGTCATCAAGTTGCCCGACAAGTGCTTGCACTTGGCCGCCAGCCGCGCTCGCTTGCCCGGCCTGTCCGTCGAGCATGCCTTGCAGTTTGCCCTTTTCAATCTCCGTCGAAGCTAAGCTGTTCCGTAACGTTCCGATCTGGTCCTCGGACTCGCGCAGGCCAGCGCGTTCGAGGGCCAGGAGTTCGGTTAGTTCGGCGATCTGCGCATTGAGTTTTGTGAGTGCCGTATCCTTCCCGGTGATTTCCCTTGTCAGAAAAAATTGAGCCAGCATGAACACGGAGAGAAGAAAAATGATCACAAGGAGTAGTGTCGACAACGCGTCAACGAAGCCTGGCCAATAGTCAATATGGGTATCGCGTCGGCGGCTCCTCGCATAGGCCATCAATTACTCTCCTGGCTTGCTCGAAACTGGCTTCTTTTCTATTGGCCGATCACCGGTCGATTTCCAACTGGACGGAAGATCATCCGGTGCAGCCACTCGACCTAAGACGCGCCGCATTTCACGACTTTCTTCAGCCTGTTCTTCCACCCAAGCGCGTATCATCTGCTGTTCGGAGCGCATGTGTGTTACGAGGCCCTGAATTCCTTCTGCAAGATTGGCCATTGCCGTCGTCGAGGTTCGCGCGGAACCTGACTCTTGCACCGACCTGTTCAGGCGCTCGATCGCAATGCGGAGCGACTCAATTGTGCCAAGCGGCCCTTCACGGCGTTGCTCCAAGCCGATCTCGAATTCAGTCGCCGCTGAGAGCCAATCTTCAAGTTCGTTGTAAAAACGGTTCTGCGCCTGGCTTGCCTGCAAATCGAGGAAGCCGATGACCAGTGATCCAGATAGTCCAAAGAGTGATGACGAAAAGGCAACGCCCATGCCGCTAAGCGGAGCCGCGAGGCCCGTTTTCAAGTCTTCGAACATAACCCCGACGTCGCCGGAGCCAACATTCAAGGAGTTTATCGCCTTGCCGACGGCGGTGACAGTTTCAGTCAGACCCCAGAAAGTACCAAGCAGGCCGAGAAAGATCATCAGACCGCCGATGTAGCGCGTGATATCACGCGTTTCGTCGAGTCGCATCGCGATCGAATCGAGAATCGATCGCATTACGTCTGGAGATACTTCGACCTTCCCTGCCCGATCGCGGAGCAAACCGGCCATGGGGCCAAGAAGCTGTGGCTGGCGCGCCGAAGTTGCCGTAGGGTCGCCGAGCCGGAACGAATTGGCCCAACGAATCTCTGGAAAGAGCCGTCCAACCTGCCGAATGGCGAGCAGAATCCCCAACAAAAGCACACCAATGATCAATCCATTCAGTCCTGGATTCGCCATAAACGCAACTGCGATTTGTCGATAAAGGATTACGGCAACGAAGCCGACGATGACCAGGAAGATCATCATGCGCCACAGGAAGACCTGCGGGCTCGACAGTCTGTGCGGATCAAATTCGCGCGCCATGGTCAGCCCTGTTGTTGTCCCAAGTCCCTTGTACCCTGCTTAACGCCCCTAACAAAACCACGAAATGAAAACATCGTGTGGCATGTCTCCGACCGTGTCGATCGTACCCGTTTAACAGCCTTGGATGTCCAGAGCCTGTCCCGTTCGGATCGAAGCGATCCG
>JBEINZ010000132.1:0-8730 GCA_040377825.1 Hyphomicrobiales bacterium
CGGCGCGCGTCCCGGCGATCGCACGACTTGGGAACCGGCGCTCGCGGCGTTGCGTGGGGACTTCACGCCGCTCAGTGACATGCGCGCCTCGGCGACCTACCGGTCGGATGTCGCGGCCGCGCTTTTGGAGAAGGTCATGATCGAGGCCGCCGGATCGGCGAGCAACGATATCCGTGTCTTGGGAATTCGGGAGGCTAGCCTTGACCGTGTTGCCTGACGTGAAAAACCTCACGGCCGCGCCTGAATCCAGCGGACTAGCCGTCATCAGCGTGCCGCATCCTCACGATTCGGCCTTCAAGCATGTCCAGGGCTCCGCGCTCTACATCGACGATATCCGCGAGCCAGCCGGCACGCTTCATCTAGCGCCCGGCCATGCGCCATCGGCGGCCAAGGGCCGGATCACTCGGCTCGACCTTGATGCCGTGCGCGCTTTTCCCGGCGTTGTCGCGGTTTTGACCGCCGGGGATGTGCCCGGCGTCAACGATTGCTCGCCATCGATCGGCGGCGATCCGGTTCTCGCCGAAGGCCAAATCCTGTTTCACGGTCAGGTTGTCTTCTGCGTTGCCGCCGAGACCCGCGATGCCGCCCGCCGCGCCGCCCGCCTTGCGCGCGTCGAGGTGGAGGCGCAGACGCCGGCCGTCGAGGTCGACGATGCGCTTGCCCGCGATAGTGACGTGCTGCCGCCCTATCAGTTTCTGAAAGGCGACGTCGCCGCCGCGCTCGCTGCCTCGCCCGCGATAGCCCAAGGAACGATCCGCATCGGCGGGCAGGAACACTTTTATCTGGAGGGTCAGGCCGCGCTGGCGGTGCCCGGCGAGGATGGCGACATTCTGATCCACACGTCCACGCAACATCCAACCGAAGTGCAGCATGTCACGGCGCGCGTCCTCGGCGTGCCGGACGCTTCGATCGTTGCGGAATGTCGGCGCATGGGCGGCGGTTTCGGTGGCAAGGAGAGCCAAGCCACGCAATGGGCGGTACTTGCCGCACTTGGCACGCGCGTCACGGGCCGACCTTGCAAGATCCGCCTTGATCGTGACGACGATATGATCATGACTGGCAAGCGCCACGACTTCCGGGTCGACTGGCGGGCCGGGCATGACGAAACGGGTCGGCTGACCGGCGTCGACGTGGCGTTTTTGTCGCGCTGCGGCTATTCGGCCGATCTGTCGCTCGGCGTGAACGACCGCACCATGTTCCACGCGGACAATAGCTACGACTATCCAACCGCGCGCGTCTTTTCCCGCCGGCTTTTGACCGACACGGTATCGAACACGGCATTCCGCGGTTTCGGCGGACCGCAGGGCATGGTCTTCGCCGAGCATATGATGGATTCGATCGCGATCCGTCTCGGACTCGATCCGCTTGACGTGCGCAAGCGGAACTTCTACGGCCTTTCGGGCGGCACCACGCCCTACGGCATGGAGGTGACCGACAATCTGATCCACGACCTCGTCGCCGAGTTGGAGCTGACGTCGGACTATGCGGCGCGGCGCAAGGCAATCGCGGACTTCAATGGCAAAAGCCCGATCCTGAAGAAGGGGATCGCGCTGACGCCGCTGAAATTCGGCATTTCCTTTACGCTTATCCATCTCAATCAGGCCGGCGCGCTGGTCCATGTCTATACCGATGGGTCGATCATGGTGAACCATGGCGGCACGGAAATGGGGCAGGGTCTGCATCTGAAGGTCGCGCAAGTCGTCGCCGAGGAATTCGGCGTCTCACTCGACAAGATCCGCATCACCGCCACAACGACCGCGAAAGTGCCGAACACCGCGCCGACCGCCGCCTCTGTCGGATCGGATCTGAACGGCATGGCGGCCAAGATCGCCGCCGGCCGGGTTCGCGCGAACCTCGCCCGGGTTGCAGCCGACAAGTTCGGCGTGCCGGAGAGCGAGATTCATTTCCGGGACGGTCGTGTCTTCGGCGGCAACGAGTCCCTCGGCTTCGGCGAAGTCGCCAAGCTCGGATGGCTTGCGCGCGTGCCGCTTTCTTCCACCGGCTTTTACAAAACGCCCGACATCACCTGGGACCGCGCGACCGCGACCGGCCGGCCGTTCTTTTACTTTGCCTTTGGCGCGGCCTGTTCGGAGGTCACGATCGATACAATGACCGGTGAAATGCGGATAGACCGGGTCGATATCCTGCATGATGTCGGCCGATCCCTGAACCCTGCGATCGATATCGGCCAGATCGAGGGCGGTTTCGTGCAAGGGGCGGGCTGGCTTACAACCGAGGAACTGGTCTACGATCGCGCCGGTCGCCTGCGAACCCATGCGCCGTCGACCTACAAGATCCCGACTGCTAGCGACGTGCCGGCGGATTTCCGCGTCGCGCTCTATGAATCCGATGGCTGCCGGCAAGACACGATCTACCGGTCGAAGGCGGTCGGTGAACCCCCTGTCATGCTCGCGATTTCGGTTTTTTCGGCGATCACGCACGCGATTGCCAGCTTGAAGCCCGGCGTAGTGCCTCCGCTTCACACGCCGGCGACACCCGAGGCGATTTTGAAAGCGGTCAAGGCGATGAAGACCGTAGGTGAGGTCGAGGACTGATGCGCGTCTGGGCGGCGATCGCGAGAGGACTGGAAGGTCGCGGCAGCGCGGTCCTCGTCAGCATTCGCGACCCGCGCGGCTCAACGCCCCGCGAAGCCGGCGCCCGCATGGTGGTTTTTAGCGATGGCACATTTACCGGAACCATCGGCGGCGGCACGCTCGAATGGCGCGCGCTGGCCGAAGCGCAACGCTTGTTCAATGACCGTCACAACCCCTCATCCGGCCTTCGGGCCCCTTCTCCCTCAAGGGGAGAAGGGGCAGTAGGCGAGGAATTGGGCCACGTTGAATCAAATGATCGGCCCCATCGCCTTCTTCCCTTGAGGGAGAAGGTGCCCGAAGGGCGGATGAGGGGTATGCCACAGGCGGAATATCGAACGGCGGTTCACCCAGAGATCGTGTCGGACCTTTGTCTCCACACTTACGCCCTTGGTCCTGAACTCGGCCAATGTTGCGGGGGGCGGGTGACCGTCGCGATCGAGATATTCGGCATCGATGCACTGCCGACGGCGCTCCAGTTGGCGGACTTGGAGGATAAAGGCCCGTTCACGACCGAGGGGTTTGTAGCCGACGGCCAGTTTGCCCGCCGATTGATCGGCCCCGGCGCCGGCCCAGCCTTGACGGAGGTGGACGGTGTCGTTTGGGAAACCTTCGGCGAGGATCGGCGGACGCTGGTTCTGTTCGGCGCCGGCCATGTGGGTCGCGCCCTTGTGCTTGCGCTCGCGCCTTTGCCGTTTCGCGTGATTTGGGTCGATCCGCGACCGGGCGCGTTTCCAGGCGCGGTGCCGGCCAATGTGACCTTGGTCCGGCCTCAGGACCCGGTGGCGCTCCTCGACGACATCGAGGATGGGACCCAAGTTCTCGTGATGACCCACAGCCACGCACTCGATCTCGATCTCGTCGCCAAGTCATTGCAGCTGAATTGCTTTTCCTATGTCGGGGTGATCGGATCGGCGACGAAACGGGCGCGGTTCGAAAGTCGGCTGCGTTCCCTTGGGATCGCGGATGTCGAACGGATGATTTGCCCGATCGGGGCGCTTGGACCGAAATCGAAGCATCCGGCGGTGATCGCGGCATCTGTCGCGGTGGAACTCGTGATGGCGGACGAGGCGGCCCGCGCTGCCTGCGGTCGCGAGTCCCTCGATGTCCGATCCGACCAACCTTCCTCCGCGGCTGAACTCGTGGAGGCTCGGGCATGAACGAGATGAGCCCGGCAGCGGAGGCGACGGCGGACTATCTCTTGGAAGGGCGTGGAATCGTGAAGCGTTTCGGCGCGCTCACGGCGAACGATCATGTGGACCTTGCGGTCAAGCCCGGCGAGATCCACGCGCTTTTGGGCGAGAACGGCGCCGGCAAGTCGACGCTGGTCAAGATGATTTACGGCTCTCTGCAGCCCAATGCCGGTGAGTTCCGTTGGCGGAACACGCCGGTGACGATCGCTAATCCGGCGGCCGCGCGTCGGCTTGGCATCGGCATGGTTTTCCAGCACTTTTCGCTCTTTGAATCCCTGAGCGTCGTTGAAAACATCGCCCTCGCTTTGCCGCCAAGCGCGTCGATGGCGACGCTCTCCGCGCGCATCGAGCAAGTTTCGCGCGACTACGGTCTGCCGCTCAGGGCCGGTGCGGTGGTCGCGGATCTCTCGGTCGGCGAGCGTCAACGCATTGAAATCATGCGCTGTCTGCTGCAGGAACCGCGCCTGATGATCATGGACGAGCCGACCGCGGTCTTGACGCCGTTGGAAGCCGATCAACTGTTCGTCACGCTCGAGCGGCTGGCACGGGAAGGCCGCGCGATCCTTTACATCTCGCACCGGCTGGAAGAGGTGAAGCGCCTGTGTCACACCGCGACGATCCTGCGTCACGGCAAGGTTGTCGCCCGGGTCGACCCGAGCAAGGAAACCGCCGCGAGCCTCGCCCGGCTCATGATCGGCGCCGATGTGCATGCGATCCGCACCGCGCGCGAGCGCAAGACCGGGCCGGCGCGGCTGACGCTGAACGGCCTCGACCAACCGCCGGGCGGTCCCTTCGCGGTGGCGCTGGTCGACATCCATCTGGAGGTTCGAGCGGGCGAAATCATTGCGATCGCAGGTGTCGCGGGCAATGGACAGTCTGAACTGTTCGACGCGATTTCCGGAGAGCGCCTTTCGGCACGCCCGGATGCGGTGCTGATCGACGGCGCGCCGTCAGGGTCGCTCGGCGTGACGGAGCGACGGGGCATCGGAGCGGCCTTCGTGCCGGAGGAGCGGCTTGGGCACGGGGCCGTGCCGGGCCTGACGCTGTCAGAAAACGTGATCCTGACCCGCCACGCAGCCGACAATGCCGCCGGCATGGCGCGGCGCGGCTTCCTGGATTTCGCCCTGGCCGCCTTGACGGCGCGGCGCGTCTCCCAGGATTACGATGTGCGCAAAGGTAAGCCTGATCCGGAGGCAAGGTCCCTTTCGGGCGGCAATTTGCAGAAATTCGTGGTCGGGCGCGAATTGGACCGTCGTCCGAGCCTCCTGGTGGTCAATCAGCCGACCTGGGGCGTGGATGCCGGCGCGGCCGCGCTGATCCGGCAAGCCTTGGTCGATCTGGCGGCGTCCGGAGCGGGCGTTCTGGTGATCAGCCAGGATCTTGACGAGATTTTCGAGATTGCCGACCGCGTCGCCGTCATCTCGCGCGGCCGACTTTCGCCGGCCTATGACGCCCATGCGATCACGCTCGAGGCGATCGGCCTTCTGATGGGTGGCGCCGATCCAGCGACGATAACGCTCGGTGCCCTGTCCCAGACGGAGGTCGCCCGCCATGCGCATTGAGCTGGAAAAGCGCGGCGAACAGGCGCGTTTCTTCGCCGTGGCCTCGCCCTTTATCGCGGTCGGACTGATGCTTGTCACCGGCGCGATCTTGTTCGCGCTGAACGGCATTGATCCGTTGGAGGGTTTGTTCGTTTATTTCGTCGAGCCGCTGACCACCGTTTGGTCGATCGAGGAGCTGCTGAAAAAAGCGGCGCCGCTGATCTTGATCGGCGCGGGTCTGGCGGTAGCGTATCGAGCGAATGTCTGGAATATCGGTGCGGAAGGGCAACTGACCATCGGCGCGATCACAGGCGCGGCCGTGCCGATCCTGTTTCCGGACTGGCAGTCGCCCATGGTCTTGGTCCTGATGCTGGCGCTTGGCGTGCTCGGCGGCATGATCTATGGCGCGATCCCGGCCATCCTTAAGGTCAAGTTCGGGGCAAACGAGATCCTGACCAGCCTGATGTTGGTTTATGTCGCGCAGCTCCTGCTCGACTGGGTCGTGCGCGGGCCATGGCGCGACCCGAAGGGTTACAACTTTCCGAAATCAATCTCATTTGATGGCTGGCAGATCCTTCCCAACTTGCCCGGCACGCATGTCCATATCGGCGTCGTCTTCGCGCTCGTCGCGGCGCTCGTGCTCGCGGTGCTCATGCGGCGGACGCTGAAGGGCTACGAGGTTCGGGTGCTCGGCCAAACGCCGCGCGCGGGGCGGTTTGCGGGCTTCGCGCCCAACCGCATGGTGCTGTTTGTCTTTTTGCTGTCCGGCGGCCTCGCGGGGCTCGCCGGCATCTGCGAGGTCGCGGGCACGATCGGCAATCTACAGCCGAGTGTATCGCCGAATTACGGGTTCACAGCAATCATCGTCGCCTTTCTCGGGCGCCTCGATCCGATCGGCGCCGTTTTCGCGGGATTGCTGTTGGCCATCAGCTATCTCGGCGGCGAGGCAGCGCAGGTCTCGCTCGGCATTTCCGACAAGACTGCGCGGCTTTTCCAGGGGATCCTGCTCTTCTACATCCTCGCCTGCGACACGCTGATCCTCTACCGGATCCGCTTCGTCCGCCCGCGTCGCCTTAAGGAAGGTTCGGCCCATGGGCGCGCTTGAAGCCGTCATCCTGACCATTATCACGGCGTCGACCCCGCTGCTTCTCGCCGCAATCGGCGAATTGGTCGTCGAGCGCTCCGGCGTGCTTAATCTCGGCGTGGAAGGCATGATGGTGGTCGGCGCGGTCGCCGGCTTCGGCGCGGCGTTGACGACAGGATCGGTCGCGATTGGTGTCGTAGCGGCGATGGCCGCGGGCATGCTGATGGCGCTGCTGTTTGGCGTCCTGACGCTGAGCCTGGTCGCCAATCAAGTCGCCACGGGCCTCGCGCTGACGTTGCTCGGCCTCGGCCTTTCCGGGCTGATGGGGCTGTCGTTTGTCGGCCATCCGGGGCTGCGCCTGCCGAAGCTCGAAGTACCCTACCTGTCGGATCTGCCCTTCATCGGCCCGATCCTGTTCCGGCAGGACGCGCTGGTCTATCTCTCGATCGCGCTTGTCGTGGCCGTCAGCTACGTGCTGTTTCGCACGCGGATCGGGCTTGTGGTCCGCGCTGTCGGAGACAATCACGGCTCGGCGCATGCGCTCGGCTATCCAGTGATCCGGGTGCGCTATGCCTGCGTCGCGTTTGGCGGGGCCTGCGCTGGATTGGCCGGAGGCTATTTGTCGCTCGCCTATACGCCGCAGTGGGTCGAAAACATGACGGCCGGGCGCGGCTGGATCGCGCTGGCACTGGTTGTGTTTTCCTCCTGGCTACCGGGGCGTGTTCTGGTCGGCGCCTATCTTTTCGGCGCGGTCACGATCCTCGGGTTCTATGTGCAGGGCATGGGTGTGGGTATTCCGGCTCAGTTTCTTTCGTCGCTGCCCTATCTCGTCACCATTGCCGCTCTCGTGGTCATTTCGAAGAACCGGCTCCTCATGCGCGCGAACACGCCCGCTTGTCTCGGCCAGAGCTTCGTTCCGGATCGGTAGTGGGAAAACGGCGACGCGAAAGACATTCCGGTCCGATTCGTGCTTAGGCCGGCTTGTGGTGTGTATCGAGGTCGTGTTGGGCGGGATTAATCTCCACCCGAGGCGCGACCTCTTGGGGTCTTTCGTGCTTGCGGTTCCGCGCGAAAGCTTCGTTTTGCCTTTAGGGACTGTGGGATTTCATTCGGAGGAAGCAGAGATGAAGAAAATGATGGTGATTATGGCCGCCGCGCTGGGGCTAGGCCTTATGGCCGGCGGCGCGCAGGCGGCGGAAAAACTAAAGGCGGCCTGGGTCTATGTCGGCCCGGTTGGCGACTTCGGCTATTCCTATCAACATGATGTCGGCCGCAAAGCCGTGGAAAAAGCGCTCGGCGACAAGGTTCAGACGTCGTTCGTCGAGAACGTGGCCGAAGGTCCGGATGCCGAGCGCGCCATCGAGCGGCTCGCGCGCGACGGCAACAAGATTATCTTCACGACGTCGTTCGGCTTCATGGACCCGACCATCAAGGTCGCCAAGAAATACCCGAACATAAAGTTCGAACATGCCACCGGTTACAAGCGCGCCGAAAACGTCGCGACCTATTCGGCTCGGTTCTACGAGGGCCGTTATGTCATCGGTCAGATTGCAGGCAAGATGACCAAGACGAACACGATCGGCTATATCGTGTCCTTCCCAATACCCGAGGTCGTGTCCGGCATCAATGCTTTCATGCTCGGCGCGCAGTCGGTCAACCCGAACGTGAAGGTCAAGATCGTTTGGGTCAACTCTTGGTATGACCCGGGCAAGGAAGCCGATGCGGCCAAGGTCCTGATCAGCCAGGGCGCCGATATCCTGACGCAGCACACGGACTCGACAGCGCCTTTGCAGGTCGCACAAGAAAAGGGCATCTTGGGCTTCGGCCAGTCGTCCGACATGGCTAAGTTCGCGCCGAAGTCTCAGATCACATCGATCGTCGATGATTGGGACGGCTATTACATCGAGCGCGTCAAGGCGGTGCTCGACGGCAAGTGGAAGTCGATCGACACCTGGGACGGCATGGCAAAGGGGATGGTCATCCTGCCGCCGATCGAGAATGTCCCGGCCGATGTCAAGAAGATGGCGGAAGAGACCGCCGCAAAGATCAAGTCCGGCGCGCTGAAGCCCTTCGCTGGCCCGATTGTCAAGCAGGACGGCTCGGTCGCGGTCGAAAAGGGCAAGGAGCTCGACGACGGCGCGATCCTTGGCATGAACTGGTACATCAAGGGCATCGACGACAAGCTGCCAAACTGACGAATAGGCGAGGGGGCGGGCGAACCGGCGCGCCCCCTTTGCTTGACCCAACGTCCCACCAAGGCGGCCGAGTTCTTCGGCGCCCGTGCTAGAGCATTCCCCGATCGGATGGACCCATCCGATCGA
>JBEINZ010000073.1:0-11997 GCA_040377825.1 Hyphomicrobiales bacterium
ATATCCGCGACGTCGCGTGACAGCCCGGGATTGGCGGCGATACGTTTCAGTTCGGCTTCGGCGTGGACGCGGCGGCGGTATTCCAGCGCGCGCCAGGAGCGGAACGCCGAGAGGATGCGGGCGGCGAGTTGCGGGTTCCGCGCGTCGATGTCGAGAACCATGTCCGCGACAAAGGCAAAGCCGGCACCGTCGAGACGAGTGAATTCGGTCTGGTTGCCGGTTGCGAAGCTTGCCACCAGGGATCGGACGCGGTTTGGGTTGGTTGGGATGAAGGACGGGTGATGGGCCAGCGCCTTGACTTTTTCGAGCGTGCCCGGCTCCGACGCCATCGCCTGAACGGCGAACCATTTGTCGAGGACGAGCCCATCGTCTTGGAAGCGATGGTAAAAGTCCTGAAGGGCGGCATCGACCGTGGGCGATAGGGTAACGACCATGACCGTAAGCGCCGCCATCCGATCGGTCATGTTATCGGCCTCGGCGTAGTGTCGATCGAGCCGATCCCATTCGGCGGCCTCGCCGAGATGGGCAAGATAATCGAGCGCCGTGTTGCGCAGCGCCCTGCGGCCGGCCGAGCTCGCGTCGGGACTGTAGGCACCCCTCGCGCTTAGCGCGTCGTAAAGACCCCGCATGGCGCCGGAGGCCCCGGCGGCGATCGCGCGCTTGAGATGCACGCGCGCGGCCGCGATGGCGTCTGGATCGACGTCCGAGCCGATTTCCCGGGCAATATCGGCTTCTGCGGGCAGGCCAAGCACCAGAGATCTGAAGGCGTGGTCGAGATCCTCGTCGATGGCCACTTGGACGAAAGCGTCAACGACGCGCGGATCGATCGTCATCGTCTGACTGGTACGGATTGCAGCCGTGCCCGCCACGAGGATCTTCATCGCGAGCGATTGTGCCGACTGCCAGCGATTGAAAGGATCGCCGTCATGGGCAAGGAGAAAAAGATGATCCTCCGGGTCGATGTTCAGGTGCAGCTTGACCGGCGCGGAGAAACCGCGCAGCAGCGAGGGAACCGGCCGCGCGCCGAGGCCGGTGATTTCAATGTCATGGCGTAGCTCGCTCACCACCATGACATCCCCGCGGGTCTCAATTCCTTCCACCGTGGCGTAGGCCATATCCTCGCCGTTCGGGCCGACAAGGCCGAAGCGGACGGGGATGACCATTGGCTGCTTAATCGGTTGATTGGGCGTCGGCGGGCAGGTCTGTTCGATGGTCAAGCGCAGCGTCTTGTCACTGGCGTCGTAAAGTGAGGTCACGGCAAGCCCCGGCGTGCCCGACTGCCGATACCAGAGCATGAACGGCTCGAGGTCGCGGCCGCTGGCTTCAGCAAAGCAGGCGACGAAATCCTCGATCGTCGCGGCGTCGCCGTCATGGCGCGCGAAGTAGAGGTCCATGCCGGCCCTGAAGGCCTCCGACCCGATAAGGGTCTTCAGCATGCGGACGACCTCGGAGCCTTTTTCGTAGACGGTAGCGGTATAGAAGTTATTGATTTCGTAATAGATTTCCGGCCGAACGGGATGGGCGAGGGGGCCTGCATCCTCGGGAAACTGGTGGCTCTTCAAAAGCTTTACATCGGAGATGCGCTTCACCGCGCGCGAGCGCATGTCCGAGGAGAACTCCTGATCGCGGAAAACCGTCAGTCCCTCCTTCAAGCAAAGCTGGAACCAGTCGCGGCAGGTGATGCGGTTGCCGGTCCAGTTATGGAAGTACTCGTGCGCGATGACGGCCTCGACATGGGCATAGTCAATGTCGGTCGCCGTTTCGGGCTTCGCCAGGACGTATTTGTCATTGAAGACGTTGAGGCCTTTGTTCTCCATCGCCCCCATGTTGAAGTCGCTGACGGCGACGATCATGAAGATATCGAGGTCGTATTCGCGCCCGAAAGCATCCTCGTCCCATTTCATCGAGCGCTTCAGCGCATCCATGGCATAGGCCGCGCGATCCGCCTTGCCATGTTCGACGAAGATTTCGAGCACCACGTTTCGCCCGCTCATGGTGACGAACCTGTCGCGGACGACGTCGAAGTCGCCGCCGACCAACGCGAACAAATAGCTCGGCTTCGGGTGCGGGTCGTGCCAGACGGCGAAGTGCCGATCGGTTCCGGTGATCGCGCCGGATTGGGCCAGATTGCCGTTCGACAACAGATAGGGCGCCTCGTCGCGGCGTGCTTCCAGGCGCGTCGTATAGACCGCAAGGACATCCGGCCGGTCGTAGAAATAGGTGATTCTGCGGAAGCCCTCCGCCTCGCATTGCGTGCAGTAATTGCCGTTTGTGCGGTAAAGCCCCATCAGCTTGGTGTTCTGGGCTGGTGCGATGCGGGTGATGATCCGAAGTGTAAAGGCGCCGGTCGGGGGCGCCAATATGACGAGCCGCTGCGCGCTCGCCTCCATCGCATCCGCCTTCAGCCGAGAACCGTCAATCTCGACCGCAATCAATTGCAGTTCGTCGCCATCGAGCACCAGCGGTGTGCCGCCCGGCGTCCCTGCGCGCCGGGAAAGCCGGAGATCGGCCGTGACTTCGGTCGCCTCGGGATCGAGCCGGATGTCCAAATCGACCGTCGTGACCATGTAGGGCGTTGGGGCGTAATCGGAGAGGCGGACCGGCTCGGCGCGCGGCGTATTGGCTGACATGTCCATGGTTCGGTCCATCCTTCGCGCCGCGGTCGGCCGCGCGTCATTAAAGCACCTGCCCGTAGTCTTAGAGCATGATGTGTTTCAACGGAAATTCGACATAACGCGCATTCGCGAATTTTTCCGTAATCACGTCGTCGCGGCTATGCGGCCTCGCATGGTGAACACCACCGCGAGCGCCGCGATGACGAAGGGCGGCGCCAGCCAATTCAAAAGCGCCCATCCGCCGAGCGTCAGGAGGTGGACTGAAAGGAATGATCCGAAGGTCACCGAGGAAAAAACGATGAAGTCGTTGGCGGCTTGAACCTTGGCCTTCTCTTCCGGCCGGGCAATCTCGGCAATGATCGTCGTGGCTAGCCGTATTTCTGGCGGGTTTTGATTGCGCGACATCGGACCTCGGTCGGATGACCTATGATCTGAGGTTATGGCTCGAACAATGATTTTGCGTAGGGTCGATGTGCTGAATATCGGTTAGGGTGCTGGGAATGCTAACTGTGAAATCGTTTGGCGCGGAGCCGGTTAGCTGTGCCGCGCCCGCGGTGATACCGCGCGCCGGGTATCTTCGGTGTAGTGCCCGACGAAAGACTTTGCCGCGAGGAAGCGCGTTTGAATATTGAACGGAAGAGATCCGGCGGGACCGGGAAGGGTCGCGACAATACCAAGCCGAAGGGGCGCCCGATCGACGAGGTCGCGCTTGCGGAGGTTCGCGCGTTGCTCGCCGAGCGTCCGCGCCGACGCGATCTCCTGATCGAATTCCTGCATTTTCTGCAGGATTCCTTCGGCTGCCTCCATGCGCGCCACCTGAACGCGCTCGCCCATGACATGCGCCTCTCGCAAGCCGAGGTCTTCGAGGTCGCGAGCTTCTACCATCACTTCGATATCGTGAAGGAGGGGCAGCCCGCGCCGGCGCCCCTAACGATCCGTGTCTGCGACTCGCTGTCCTGCCAAATGGCGGGGGCCGCCGATTTGATCGAGGTGCTGAAGGCGGGAACCGATCCGGCCGAGGTTCGCGTCATTGCCGCGCCATGCATGGGACGCTGTGCGGAGGCGCCGGCGGCGCTGGTCGGGCGCAACGGTGTCGGCCATGTGACCTTGGATAAAGTCGAGGCCCTGCTCGCGGCCAGCCGAACGCTTCCAGAAGTCCCGCCCTATCGCAACTTCGATGATTATCGCGCGGATGGCGGCTACCAGCTTTTGGAGGCCTGCCTTCGAGGCGAGCGCACTCCGGAAGAATTGATCGGCATACTCTCGGGTGCCGAACTACGCGGCCTTGGCGGGGCAGGCTTTCCGGCCGGTCGCAAATGGCAATTCGTGCGTGGCTATGCCGGACCTAGGCTGATGACGGTCAATGGCGACGAGGGCGAGCCCGGCACGTTCAAGGACCGGTACTATCTCGAAACCGACCCGCATCGCATGATCGAGGGCGCGCTCATCGCGGCTTGGGCTGTCGGCGCCGAGCGTATCTACATCTATATGCGCGACGAATATCCGACCGTGCTGGATATTCTCGCCAGGGAGATCGAGGCGGTCGAGCGTGCTGGGCTTGCGCGACACGCACCGTTCGAACTTCGGCGCGGGGCGGGTGCTTATATCTGCGGCGAAGAATCCGCGATGATTGAGTCGATCGAGGGCAAGCGCGGCCTGCCGCGTCACCGGCCGCCTTATATCGCGGAGGTCGGGCTATTTGGGCGCCCTACGCTCAATCACAATGTCGAGACGCTGCACTGGATCCGCGATATCGTAACGAACGGGGCGGACTGGTTCGCCGGCCTAGGCAAGCCTGGGCATAAGGGCTTACGCAGCTTCTCGGTGTCCGGCCGGGTGAAAAACCCCGGCGTGAAGCTTGCCTCGGCGGGCATCTCGGTCGCCGAACTGATCGATACCCATTGCGGCGGCATGGCAGAAGGCCACACATTCGCGGCGTTCCTGCCGGGCGGCGCCTCTGGCGGCATCTTCCCCGCCTCCATGGCGGATCTGCCGCTCAATTTCGGGACGTTCGAGAAGTTCGGCGGGTTCATTGGATCGCACGCGGTTGTGATCTTGTCGGATCAGGACGACCCGAAAGCGGCCGCGTTGAATTTGATGACTTTCTTCATGCACGAAAGTTGCGGTCAGTGTACGCCGTGCCGCGCCGGGACCGAGAAGATGGTGACGCTCCTGAAGGCCGAGGGTCCGCGCGACGAGACCTTGATGCAGGACCTCATGCAGGTCATGCGCGACGCCTCGATTTGTGGCCTCGGTCAGGCTGCCGCCAATCCGGTCAACCACTGGCTGACTTATTTCGCCGGAGCGGAAAAGTGAGCCGCACGCGGAAGGATATCGGTGGCGGGGGTGCGGGCGCCGGGTTATTCGGCGGCTTCCGCAGCAACCACGCTGCCTTTTGGAGTTACCTGAACGGAAAAGCTGATGCAAGCCAGTTTGCTTGCTGCCGTCAAGAGCACCAACACCGTGGCGGCGGTAACGGGTTCCGACCGGCGCAACGCTCGGACCACCCGTTGGCGCGGCAGGCCGGAAGCCGTCGCAACGGCATCATAGCTGAAGGCGCCGCGGACCACCGTGCGAAGCAACCCGCGGGCAACGTTCTTTTCGCCCTTGAACAATGCGGTGGCGGCTTCCGCCAGCATCAGATTGCGCAGCTCGTTGTTCATGCCAACGGATTGTTCGAAAAGGGGCCAGACCGGCGCGGTCGTTATCATGGTCTTACCTCTTCTGCCGTTTGTAGGCGGCCCATCGCTGCTTTGCCACTGCAATATCCTCGCTTTGACGGGACTTTGTTCCCCCGGCGAGCAGGATCAGAAGCGTGTCTCCGTCCTTGCCCATCTATAACCGATAGCCGGGCCCCCAGTCGATCCTTGCCTCATGAACGCCGGATCCGACGCTCTTCAGACTTGCCAGGTTTCCGTCTTCAAGCCGCTCAAGCAGCCTGGCAACGCGAACGGTCGCGGCTGGATCCAAGGTCGTGCACCATTTCGCAAAGGGCTTCGTCCCGTCATGGTCCACAAAGTAAACAATCCGAATGCTCAGACTATAGATGTGGGCTTATCTTTGTTGCAACCGGAATGATTGATATCGAATTTCGTGCAGGCGAAATCGGGAGACTTCCATGACCGAGGCGATCATCTTCACACTCGACGGGAAAACCGTTGAGGCGCGGCCGGAGGAGACGATCTGGCAGGTTGCCGATCGGCTTGGGACGGAGATCCCGCATTTGTGCTGGCAGCCGGAGCCCGGATACCGGGCGGACGGCAATTGCCGGGCCTGCATGGTGGAAATCGCGGGCGAACGGGTGCTCGCGGCGTCTTGCGTACGCCATCCGACGCCGGGCATGACGGTCACCACATCTTCCGAGCGGGCTAGGAAATCGCGCGAGATGGTGTTCGAGCTACTACTGGCCGATCAGCCCGCGCGCGAGGAGCACCGCGATCCCGATGCCGAATTCTGGCAATGGGTCGGCGAGATGGGCATTAACGGCCGCTCGCGGTTTGCCGGCAAGCCCGCGCCGGAGCAGGATTTGTCCAATCCGGCGATCGCGGTCAATCTGGATGCCTGCATCGCGTGCGGCCTGTGCGTGCGCGCGTGCCGGGAAGTGCAGGTCAATGACGTCATCGGCATGGCGTATCGCGGCCACGAGGCGCGCCCGGTCTTCGATCTCGACGATCCGATGGGCCTGTCGACCTGCGTCACCTGCGGCGAATGCGTGCAGGCCTGCCCGACCGGCGCGCTTTACGAAAAGTCGTTGATGGACGAGAGCGCCACGAAGCGAACCGTTTGGGCTGACAAGACCGTCGACACGCTGTGTCCTTATTGCGGCGTCGGCTGCCAGACGACGGTCTCCGTGAAGGATGATCGCATCGTGCAGGTGGATGGCCGCGATGGCCCCGCCAACGAGAATCGGCTTTGCGTCAAGGGGCGTTTCGGCTTCGACTATGTCCGCCATCCGCAACGGCTGACCAAGCCGCTGGTGCGCAAGGACGGCGTCGGCAAGTCGCCGGACAGTTTGCCGGATCCCGCCAATCCATGGACGCATTTCCGCGAGGCGAGCTGGGAGGAGGCGCTGTCGCGCGCCGCTAACGGGCTCGCGCGCATTCGCGATGCCGACGGCCCGCGCGCGCTCGCGGGATTTGGTTCGGCCAAGGGGAGCAACGAGGAGGCCTACCTTTTCCAGAAGCTGGTGCGGGTTGGTTTCGGCTCGAACAATGTCGACCACTGCACCCGGCTTTGCCACGCGTCGTCGGTTGCCGCCTTGATGGAGGGCGTCGGCTCCGGCGCCGTGTCCGCCCCATTCACGGCCGCCGCGGACTCCGATCTCATCATCGTGATCGGCGCGCGGCCTGAGCAGAACCACCCGGTCGCCAACACTTATTTCAAGCAGGCCGCCAAGGCCGGCAAGAAAATCGTCGTCATGGACCCGCGCGGACAGGAATTGATGCGCCACGCTTGGCGGTCGCTACGCTTCAAGCCCGGCTCCGATGTGGCGATGCTCAACGCGATGCTGCACACGATCGTCGAGGAGAAGCTCTACGACGAGCAGTATATCCAGGCGAATGTCGACGGCTTCGAGGCCCTGAGGGCCAAGGTAAAAGACTTTTCGCCGGAGGAGATGGAGCGCATCTGCGGCATTCCGGCCGCGACACTGCGCGAGGTCGCCCGCGCTTACGCCAAATCCGAGCGCTCGATCATTTTCTGGGGCATGGGCGTGTCCCAGCACACCCACGGCACGGACAACGCTCGGTGCCTGATCGCGCTGGCGCTCATCACCGGTCAAGTCGGCCGGCCGGGCACGGGCCTGCATCCGCTGCGCGGTCAGAACAATGTCCAGGGCGCGTCGGATGCCGGGCTGATCCCGATGGTTTTTCCGGATTATCAATCCGTCGAGAACCCCGACATTCGGCACAAGTTCGAGGATGTCTGGGGCCGCGCGCTCGACCCCAAGCGCGGTCTGACGGTTGTCGAGATCATCGACGAGGCCTTTGAGGGCAAGATCAAGGGCATGTACGTCCAGGGCGAAAACCCCGCCATGTCCGATCCCGACCAGAACCACGCGCGGGCCGCGCTCGCCAAGCTCGAGCATCTCGTCGTTCAGGACATTTTCCTCACCGAGACGGCCTTCTTCGCCGATGTCGTGCTGCCGGCTTCCGCCCATGCCGAGAAGCTCGGCACCTACACCAATACGAACCGGCAGGTGCAGCTCGGCCGGCCCGCGCTCGATCTGCCGGGCGAGGCGCGGCAAGACTGGCAGCTGATTTACGAGATCGGCACCCGCATCGGCATGGATTGGCGCTATGAGTCCGTCGCCGACGTCTACCGCGAGATGTCGTCGCTGATGCCGAGCCTTGCGAATATCTCCTGGGAGCGCGTCGAGCGCGAGGGCGCGGTGACCTACCCGTCCGACGCTCCGGACAAGCCGGGCCACGAAATCATCTTCTATTCCGGCTTCGCCACCAAGGACGGCCGCGCGAAGATCGTCCCCGCCGATCTGCTGACGCCGGATGAAATGCCTGATGCCGAGTACCCGATGGTGCTCACGACCGGGCGCCTCCTGGAACATTGGCATACCGGCGCCATGACACGCCGCGCCGGCGTGCTCGATAGCCTGGAACCCGAGCCGACCGCGCTCATGAACCCGCGCGAAATCCTTCGGCGCGATATGAAGGCCGGCGACATGATCAAGGTCGCGACCCGCCGCGGCGCGATCGAATTGACCCTCAGGGCTGATCGGGAATGTCCGGAAGGACTGGTGTTCGTCCCATTCTGCTACGTGGAAGCGGCCGCGAATTTCCTGACAAACCCGCAATTGGATCCGTTCGGGAAGATCCCGGAGTTCAAATATTGCGCGGCGCGCGTGGAGAAGGTCGGGGCGGTCCGCGAGGCGGCCGAGTAGACCGCGCGGCGCCGCTCGCCGCGCTCGCCGAAATTGGATGATGTCTTGATGCCCTTCGTGCTTCGCCCCGCCGAACATCGCGACATTCCGGCGCTCCAGGCGGTCGAGACCGGCGCAAGGGTGCGCTATGCGGCGCTCGGCGACCGGTTTGCCGGTTTCGTGTCCGCGCCGACCATCGCCGCCGAGCGCTTTGCGGTCGGGGAGACGGTCGTGGCTGAGGATGACGGGCTGGTTCTCGGCTATGTGCTGATGCAGGATCTCGATGACCTGACCTATATCGCCAATATCGCTGTTCATCTCGACCATTCCGGTCGCGGGATCGGCGCGGCCTTGCTAAAGGCCGCCGACGGCCGCGCACTTACCTTAAATCAAGCCGGGGTTAGTCTGACCACGTTTCGAGCGCCTCCATGGAACGGGCCTTGGTTTCGCCGGTTCGGCTATGGGCCTATGCCCCTGATTTTATTCGGGGAGGGAATGAACGCGAATTTGCGGCGTCATGCGACGTTTCTCGATATGTCGATGCGCGAGACGCTTTTTAAGCCGGCTATCAAGCGAGCCTAATTCATACCCCGGAATAAGTGAAATTACACCCGTGTGTACTTGACGCCAAATACAACCGACCTTATAAAAATGACGAAATTTGAAATTCGTCAGTCATCGCTCATCATGCGGTCCTGTGCGAATCAGAGGCTACCGATGAATGTGCACATAACTGCAGAACCAAAGCGGGACCTACGCGAGCGGATTCTCGTCGAGGCCGAGAGATTGTTTCGCCACTACGGGTATAGCAAGACGACCGTGGCCGACATTGCGCGCGAGCTCGGCATGTCGTCGGCCAACGTTTATCGCTTTTTCGCGTCCAAAGCCGCGATCAACGAGGCGATTACGGAGCGGATGCTTTCCGCCCGCGTAGCCGAAACAGCTCGGATCGCCAAAGGTCCGGGAACGCCTAGCGAACGGGTCCGGGCGATCTTGCTCGCGAACCACCGAATGACCGTGGATGTTTTGTTGGACCACAAGAAGGTCCATGAAATGGTAACGGTCGCGATGCACGAGCAGTGGGATGTCGTTCGCGCTTTCGTGGCCACCATCGTGGAGATTTGTGCGGACGTGATTGTTGAAGGCATCGAGACCGGCGAGTTCCGCCGTCAGGATCCGAGCCTCTCGGCGCGTTGCGTCCACCATGCGTTTGTCGCTTATGTGCATCCGGGCGTCGTAGCCGAATTCATCGAAGATGCCAGGAAGCCAACGCCGGACGAGATGGTCGAATTTATACTCGCCGCTCTGCGGGCCTAAACCGAGCTCTCGGAGCTAAACTTGGACGAAAGTTCGTCGCAAACCCTGGAAACCCTGTTTTGCGTCTTAAGACTGACGATTTACGGAGAACGTCAATGGAAAACCATTCCACTTTATCGGTTAGGGGGCGCCGGACCGCAGCCCTTCCGCTTCTCGGCGTTCTTTTCCTCGTTGGTTGCGAACAACCGGTCGCGATCGCGCCGCAACCGCCGCGGCCGGTCAAGGTCGCTGTCGTCACGACCCCCGCGGCAACGCAAACCATGCTGCTTTCCGGCGCGGTCAAGGCGCGCGTGGAATCCACGCTTGGGTTTCGCGTCGCGGGCAAGATCATCGAGCGGAAAGTCGACGTTGGCCAACGGGTTGTAGCCGGCGATGTGGTTGCCCGCATCGATATGATCGACTTGCAGCTCATGCTTCGCTCCGCCGAGGCCGGCGTTGAGTCCGCCAAGGCGCGCGTTCAGGTGGCCAAGGACGCCTATGAGCGCAATCGCACGCTCTTTGAGCGCGGCCATATCGCAAAGGCCGCGCTCGATAAAACCGAGTTGGAAATCGATCAAGCGAACGCGGCGTTCGATCAGGCCGTCGCAAACCGAAACCAGATGGCCAATCAAACCGGATACGCGGCTCTCGTGGCGGATACGGCCGGTATCGTGACCGATGTTCGCGCGGATGTCGGGCAAGTCGTCTCTGCCGGGTCGCCGGTCGTGGTCATCGCGCGCGATGGCGAAAAGGAAGTCGCGGTCGCCGTTCCCGAGCAGCAGATCCGCCATGTCAGCAAGGGCATGAAAGTCGACGTCAGCTATTGGGCCGAACCGGGCCGCGTTTCGAGCGCGGAGGTTCGCGAGATCGCCGGCAGCGCGGATGCCGCGTCGCGGACCTTCGCGGTTCGCGTCTCGCTTGGCGAGGATCCGCTCATTCGTCTTGGCCAGACCGCGACGGTCTCCATCGGCGTGCCGCTCGACCGCACCGCGCCCAGCGTCCCGTTGACAGCGCTTGCCAAGCGCGACGGCCGGCCGATCGTCTGGATCGTTGATCGCGCAAACGAAACCGTTTCGGCTCGCTTCGTGGAACCGGGTGCCCCAGTCGTCGACGGTGTTCGGATCGAAAAGGGTATTGTGCCGGGCGAGGTCGTTGTCGTTGCGGGAACCCAGTTTCTCACGGATGGCTTGAAGGTCAAGCTTCCAAAAGCCGATCTCGCGGCGACCACCGCGACGGGCGCTACAGTTCAGTAATCCGATTTGGTTCGGGCATCTTATCGAAGGGTGACTATGATGGCCTCGTCGTCGACCGACTCTTTCAACATCTCGACTTGGGCCATCCGGCATCCCGGCTTGACCCGCTTCCTCTTCGCCCTGACCCTGATCGCCGGCATTTTTGCCGTCACCCACATGGGACAGAAGGAAGACCCGGACTTTACCTTCCGCATCATGATCGTTCAGGCAGTGTGGCCGGGCGCCTCGCTCCAGGAAATGCAAGATCAAGTCGTCGACAAGATCGAGCGGAAGCTGCAGGAAACCCCGAACCTGGACTTCGTGCGCTCGTTTACGCGTGCCGGCAGCACGATTATCACCGTCAGCATCAAGGGCAGCGCCGTCGGGCGCGAGGTGGCCGAGGCCTTCTACCAAGTGCGCAAAAAGGTTGGGGATCTGACCAACCTGCCGGACGGCTTGCTCGGACCATACTTCAACGACGAATTCGGTGATACCTACATCGCGCTGCATGCGTTCACCGGCCAAGGATTCACGCTGCCGGAACTCGAGAAATTCGCAAAGCAGGCCCGTGACGTCGTGCTGCGCGTTCCCGGCATTCAGAAAGTGCAGGTTCTCGGGGCTCAGGACGAGAAGGTTTTCGTTGACATCTCCACCCGCGCGCTGGCCGAACGCAATCTCACGCTGCTCGACATCCGCAATGCGCTTGCCGCCCAGTCCGGCGTTGATGCATCCGGGCAAGTCCAGACCGCCGAGCGATCCGTGCGGATCGCGGTTGATGGCGGGCTTCAGACGGTTCAGGATATCGAAGAGTTGCGACTGAGGCTCGGTGGCGCCGTAATCCGGCTCGGCGACCTCGCCACCGTGACGCGCGGCACGATCGACCCGCCGGACCGCAAGTTCCACTTCAATGGCAAGGAAGCGGTCGTCCTCGGCGTCGTCATGGCCAAGGGCTTCAACGTTACGAGCGTCGGCGACGATC
>JBEINZ010000096.1:0-10655 GCA_040377825.1 Hyphomicrobiales bacterium
GCCATGGTCACGGCCGCAGGCGAACGCGGACTTGAGCTTGCAAAGATTTCGGGCTTTCGCAGCACTTCGGGCAAGGGCGTCGCGGCCGAGGTCGACGGGCTTCGGATCGCGATCGGCAATGTCGCTTTCATGGCGGATCTCGGGATCAATACACGGCCGCTCCGTCTGGAGTACGAACGGCTGGAAGCCGAGGCGAAGACGGTGGTGACCGTCGTGCGCGACGGCAAGGCGCTCGGCCTGATCGCGCTTGCCGATCCGGTCCGGCCGCAATCGGCCGAGGCCGTCGCAGCGCTGATGGAGCGCGATATCGAATGCCGCATGCTGACCGGCGACGCGCTTCCCGTCGCGCAGGCGATCGGTCGGGCGGTCGGGATCGACCGCATCGAGGGGCCGGTGACGCCGGACCGCAAGGCCGCCACGGTGGCGGCGATCCGCGAGGGCAAAGGCGACGGTCCGGCGCGGGTCGTGGCAATGGTCGGCGACGGGGTCAATGATGCGCCGGCGCTCGCGGCGGCCGATGTCGGCATCGCGATCGGAACCGGGGCGGATGTGGCGCTAGAGACGGCGGGCATCACCTTGATGCGCCCCGATCCACGACTTGTGCCCGCGGCGCTTGAAATCGCGCGGGCGACCTATGCGAAAATCCGCCAAAACCTCTTCTGGGCCTTCGCCTACAACGTGATCGGCATCCCGCTCGCCGCACTCGGCTATCTGACGCCGGCGATTGCAGGCGCGGCCATGGCGCTGAGTTCGGTGTCGGTCGTCACCAATGCCCTGACCTTAACACGATGGAAGCCGACACTTGGAGAATGAAACTTTGCGGAACGGACTGACATCGGTCGAATTTTTCGCCCGAGACGCTCACACTTTCGCGGAACATCGTCTAGAACCTGCCCGTTCAACCCATCCCGAGAGACGCTCCCTGATGCCATCGCGCCCCTCCCGCCGTGACGTACTGACCGCTTCCATGGCGACCGCCTTCGCCGCCGGCCTCGGCCTGATCCCGAGCACGGCGCACGCTATTCCGCTGAAATTCGGTCCCCAGAAGCCGTTTTCGTGGTCAGGCCTCGTCGATCGCGCCCGCGCGATATCCACGAAGCCTTATGTCTCGCCCTATCGGCCGGCGCCGGAAATCGTCGATTCCATCGACTACACGCGCCACGGCCAGATTCGTTTCAAGACGGACTACTCGCTCTTTGTCGATAATCCGGGCGTCTACCCGGTTAGTTTCTTCCCCGTAGGCCGGTTCTTCCCGAAGTCGATCAAGATGAACGCGCTGGAGGGCGACAAGGCGCGCGAGATCCTCTACGAGCCGGAATATTTCGACATGCCGGACGACCATCCGGCGCAGAAGCTGCCGGAGGATACCGGCTTTGCCGGCTTCCAGCTGAAAGAGGCCAAATCCCGTTCGGATTGGCGCACGCAGGACTGGGTGGCCTTCCTCGGCGCCTCCTATTTCCGCGCGATCGGCGCGCTTGGCGAATATGGTCTATCCGCGCGCGGCGTGGCGATCGACACCGCCGGCCCGACGCCCGAGGAATTCCCGGTCTTCACCGAATTCTACATCCAGCCGGCCAATGCCGAGCGCCAGCCGGTCGTCGTCTATGCCTTGCTCGATGGCCCCTCGATCACCGGCGCCTACAAGTTCGTGATCCGCCGCGCCGAGGGCGTGGTCATGGATGTTGAAAAATCGCTGTTCATGCGCAAGGACGTCGTGAAGCTCGGTATCGCGCCGATGACGTCGATGTATTGGTTCAGCGAATACGACAAGCCCTATCAAGTCGAATGGCGCCGCGCCGCCCACGATTCGGAAGGGCTCGCGCTTTGGACCGGCGCCGGCGAGCGCATTTGGCGCCCACTCGTCAATCCGCCGCAAATCGCGACCTCGGCCTTCGTGGACAATAATCCGCGCGGCTTCGGGCTGATGCAGCGCAATCGTGATCCCGGCGCCTTCCTCGATCGTTGGCTCAACTACGAGCGGCGTCCGTCGCTGTGGATCGAGCCGATCGGCGCCTGGGGATCGGGCACGGTGCAGCTGATCGAGATCCCGACCGACCACGAGGATTTCGACAATATCGTCTGCATGTGGGTGCCGAAGGATCCGATCAGGGCCGGACAAGCGCTCGACTTCCGCTATCGGCTGCATTGGCTGCCCGATGAGCCGTTCCCGGCGACCAACCTCGCCCGGCCGGTCGCCACCCGCATCGGACGCGGCGGTTTCCCCTATACCCGCAACAACCCACCGGAAATCCGGCGCTTCGTCATCGAATTCGGCGGCGGCATGTTGGCCGATCTCCCGAAGGACACCAAGCCGGAAGCCGTGATCACGCCGGCGCGCGGCACGGTTTCCTCGGTCTTCATCGAAACGACGTCCTGGAGCAAGAATTGGCGCGTTCAGTTCGACATCCAGGCCGAGGGCCCGGAGCCGGTCGACATCCGCGCTTACTTGAAGAACGGCGACACCGCGCTGTCGGAGACGTGGCTCTTCCAGTTGCATCCGCAGTTAGTGCGCTGACTGTTGGTCGTTGGACTAAGGGGCGGGCCGGCGCCCGCCCCTTTTCGTTGGCTGGACTTCGTCTTATGAAGGAATAACGGAAGCTGGCATCCGAAGCCGGACGTCATGGGATCAAGGACAAGCCCGATGCTGAAGACGATTGCCGGCTTTGACCGGATCGGCGAGGAAAACGCCTTCGCCGTGCTCGCCCGCGCGACTGCCCTTGCCGCTTCCGGGCGCGACATCATCAATCTCGGTATCGGACAGCCGGATTTCCGTACGCCCGAGCATATCGTGGAGGCCGCGATCAAGGCGCTGCGCGACGGTCATCACGGCTATACGCCGGCGACCGGCATCTTGCCCTTGCGCGAGGCGGTCGCGGCCGATCTCCACCGCCGTTTCAAGGTCGAGGTCAGTCCCGAGCGCGTGTTGATCGTGCCGGGCGGCAAGGTCACGATGTTCTTGGCGATCTTGATGTTCGGCGAACCGGGCGCCGACATCCTCTATCCGGATCCGGGCTTTCCGATCTATCGCTCGATGATCGATTTCACCGGCGCGCGCGCCGTGCCGGTGCCGATCCGCGAGGCAAACGGTTTCGCCTTCTCGGCGGAAGAGACCCTGTCGCTGATCACGCCTGAGACGCGGTTGCTGATCGTCAATTCGCCGGCCAATCCGACCGGCGGCGTCACGCCCAAGGCCGAGATCGACAAGCTGGTCGCGGGCCTCGCGCGCTTTCCTGATGTCGCGATCCTGTCGGACGAGATCTACGGCCAGATGAGCTATGACGGGCTCGACCATGTCTCGCTCCTGACCTATCCGGAGATCCGAGATCGGCTGATCCTGCTCGACGGTTGGTCGAAGACTTATGCCATGACCGGCTGGCGCATGGGCTATTCGGTATGGCCGGACCGGCTTTACGAGCATGCCCGCAAGATGGCGGTCAATTCCTGGTCTTGCGTGAACGCCAGCGCACAATATGCCGGCCTTGCCGCCTTGACCGGTCCGCAGGATTGCGTCGGCGAGATGGTGGCCGAGTTCGACCGGCGCCGCTCGGTTGTCGTCGAAGGGCTGAACAGCCTGCCGGGGGTTAGCGCCGCGACGCCGAAGGGCGCCTTTTATGCCTTTCCGAACATCGCCGCGACCGGCTGGAAGGCCAAGCCGCTGGCCTCCGCACTCCTGGAAGATGCCGGCGTCGCCACGATCGGCGGCCCGGATTTCGGCGTCCACGGCGAGGGCTATATCCGGCTCTCCTACGCCAACTCCACGGAAAACATCCACCGCGCGATCGAACGCATGCGAGGGTTTCTGGAACGGCGGAATGCGGGGTGAGCAAACACCTTCCCGCCTACGAAAACGGCTGCGGGGCGCCGGTTGCGCCGAGGGGCAGGCCGGTTGACAGATGGAAGGTTGCGGCGATCGAGGCGATCCGGGCTTCCGAGAAGCTGGGGCCGAGGAAGGTGACGCCGAGCGGGAGGCCATCGGCCCGGAAGCCGTTGGGCACGGCTATCGCCGCGAGGCCCATCAGATTGACGAAGTTCGTGTAAATGCCGAGTTGTGAATTGAGGCGGATCGGGTCGGCCAAAACTTCGTCCTTGCGGTAGATCGTCGGCGTTGTCGGCACCATGATCGTGGCCAGATCGTCCCAAAGCGGACGGACGGCGCATTTCAGTTCCGCGATCTTATGAATGGCGCGGAAGACATCGGTCGCGGTGTAGTCCGCGCCGCGTTCCAGGATCTGGCGGGTCACCGGATGGATCGACGCCCGATGCTTTTCGAGGACCGCGTCGAGGCTGAGCGCGCGTTCGCAGATCCAGGGCCCGTCATAGAGGATGCGTTGGGTCTCCTCGAAGGGCGTGAAATCGACCGGGACCGGCTCGCCGCCAAGTGCCTTAAGCCGGGCAACCGCGCCATTGAAGAGGCGCTTTGCCTCCGGATCGCCGGAAAACCGCAACGCCTCGCCATCGGGAATGCCGAAACGGAACCGGGCGGGCGTCGAACCGACATCGAGATCGACAGCATCCGCCTCCGGCTTGGAGAACGGATAGGTCGGATCGTAACCGGCGATCACCTTCAGGACGGACATGCCGTCGGCGACGGTCAAGGCGAAGACCGAGAGGGTCTCGATCGTCTTCACGCAGCCCCCGCCGCTGACGCAGGCATTGGACACCAAGCCGGGCGTCGGCTTGATGCCCACGATATTGTTGAACGCGGCCGGGACGCGGCCCGAACCGGCGGCGTCATTGGCGATCGAAAAGCTTACCAAGCCCGCAGCGACCGATACGGCGGAACCCGACGAGGAGCCGCCCGAGATGAAGTCATCATCGAACACGGACGAACAGGCGCCATAGGGCGTGCGCATGCCGACGAGCCCGATGCCGAATTGATCCATGTTGGTCTTGCCGATCAAGAGCGCGCCGGCGTCGAACAGCCGCGAGACGGCTTGCCCGGTCGTTTCCGCGATGTAGGCGCTCTCCGGCAGACCATTGGTGGTCGGCAGACCGGGGACGTCGTTGCAGTCCTTAATCGAGAACGGCATCCCCCAGAGCGGCCGCCCATCGAAGCCCTTCGCTTCCAATGCCTCGGCCGCGGCGCGCGCTTCTTCATGGGGAACGAGATGGATCCACACATGATCCTCACCGCGCTCGGCAATCCGGCTGTAAATCGCGTCGATCACGCAGGTGGGCGTAATGCGACCGGATGCATACCCCGTTCGCAGCGTCGCTAGATCGAGGCTCAAAAAGGCGGTTGGCTGCTTCATTTGCAACGTCTCAAGCTCCATCGGACCGACCGTGGCTTGACCCCATCGAAACAGGCTCGGAAGGGGCTATTTCAAATGTCTCGGCTTGCCCGACCGCGTCTGACGGACCAGTCGGACCAGCCGTTCGTATCTTGTTAAGGCAGCGTCCTTGACACACACCGATGGTCAAGAATGTTCCGCAGCATGGTAAGGACTTGCTACATCTCAGCTTCCAGGCACCTTTTGTATATACAATTGCTGTCAGCCGCTGACATATTGTTTCACTGCGCGGAGGATCGCTGAAACATCGGCAACCGTTCCAAACAGCCCATTACCGAACATCGTGATCCTGAGAATCGCGTGGTGACGATCCACGGTTGTACCACGGCAAGCGTTGGAGACGACAAGGCACTCAAAGCCACGGTCGTTGGCCGCGCGCATGGTTGCGTGCACCATACCATCGGTCGCTAGGCCCGCTAGGATGAGGTTTCGGATTCCGCGCGATCCCAAGAGCGGTTCCAGCGGTGACGCATGGAAGGCTTCATCGCCGACATGGTCGATGACTGTCTCGCCCGCCCGTGGTCGCAGTGCCGCAACGAGATCCCAACCGGCGCTGCCGACAGCCGGCGGCGCGTCGGCCGCTTCAGCGCGTCGCAAGGCGAGCGGTCCGTGTCCAAGGGACGCGCGCGTCGTGATGATCGAGATCCCAGCCGCGCGAGTCGCCTCAACGAGAGACCGCGCAACCGCAACCTCGGCATGAGCCTGAAGTCGGTCGACCGTCACTTCCTGAAAACCCAGAAGAAGCAGCGCGGTATCGGCGGCCGACCAGATGCCGTCGAACGGATAGTCGTAGGGCGCCGCGGCAATCGCCGGCAAAGCAAGGGGTGCTTCAGCCATGGACCCCTCCGAGCGCCGCAACGAACGCGGCCGAATTCGCAACGCCTCCCCATCGCCCGCCGTAGGCTTTCAAGATTTCCATCGTAGCCACGTGATTTTGTCGTTCCACGGCCGCCGTACAGTCTTCCAACACCACGGCCTCAAAGCCACGCTCGTAAGCATCGCGCAAGGTCGCCTGAACGCAGCAATCCGTGGTCACGCCGACGATCGCCAGATGCGTGACGCCGAGCGCATGGAGCGTTGCCTCAAAGTCGGTGGCGTAGAAGGCTGACTTTCCCGGCTTGTCGACGACCGGCTCGTCGAGCCTCGGCGCGAGTTCGGGCACGATCTGCCAGCCCGGCTCTCCCCGCACCAAGATGCGGCCGGTCGCGCCGCGATCCCCAATGCCCAGCCCATGGACGCGGGTGCGCCATTGCTTGTTCGCTGGCAAGTCGGAAAGGTCCGGCAGGTGCCCTTCGCGCGTATGGATGATCCGGATGCCAGCGCGGCGCGCATGGTCGAGAACCGCCGCGATTGCCGGGATCACCGCGCGCGTATTGGACACGTCTTCGCCCAATTGATCGACCCAACCGCCCGGCGCGCAAAAGTCCACCTGCATGTCGATCACCGCCAGTGCGAGCGCGTGGCGGCCGGTAGGTTTTGTCACGGGCCAGAATGCGGACACTGGCGAACCTGCGGACACTGGCAAACCTGCGGACAATGGCGAACCTCGCAACGAAACGAAAACCTAGCGATCTGCCACGATCACCCGGACGTTGGCGGTCGCGAGCGCGGCGGCAAGCGGTGGTCTGGGTGGTTGATCGGTCACGAGAATGTCGATGGCGTCGAGTGTCGCGATCCTGGCGACGGCGCGGCGCTGAAATTTGGACGCGTCGCAAAGCACCACCACGCAATCGGCGACGTCTATGAAGGATCGCTTCACCTCGGCGTCTTCGGGAGAAAAATCGAATATGCCGAGATCGATGATCCCGGACACTCCGATGAACACGCGGTTGAGATAAAGCGCCTTCAACTGGGCCACGGCCGATGTGCCGACGACCGAGAATTCCGGCGTGCGAACCTCGCCGCCAAGGACATAGACCGGACTTCCCGCGCCCGCGAGTTCGAGGGCCGCGCGGACATTATTGGTGAAAAACCGCAGATCCGGCCGACCGGCGATCTCGGCCGCCAAAGCCAACAGGGTCGTTCCGACATCGAGCCCGACGGACTCGCGCGACTGAATGAGGGCTGAGGCCGCTTTGGCGATTGCTTTCTTGGCGACGGCGTTTTCCGCCATGCGCTGGTCGAACAGCGGCCCGTCGCCGTGGCCGGTTCGATCTGAGTCTTGAGCGGCAACCGCGCCGCCATAGGTCCGCGTGAGCAGTCCGTCCCGGCCGAGGATCGCAAGATCGCGCCGGATGGTCATCGGCGATACGCCAATGTCGCGGGCAACGTCCGTTACCGAGACGAAGCCGTCGGCGTTGAAAACGTCCATGATACGCTGATGTCGAACGGGCGCGGGAATGCGGACCGCGCTTGATCGCATCAACGCATGGTCATCGTCGGGCTCTCGCATCGCCGATCGTTGCTCCCGAAGTTCACACCCTTGGGTTCGACGCCCCCGAAACCGAATCCTTATTCGAACATTTGCGCGGCGGGCCTCAAAGGAATGCGTCCAAGAATCCTATCATTGGCGAATTTGTTCGAAAAGGTTGTTTCTTGTTCTCGATTGATAAATATTGTGCGGTAGAAGCGGCTTCACGTGTTAATTGAAGCAAGGGCATGGGTTCATGACATTCACGGGTAAGTCAGCGATCGTCACGGGCGGCGCCATGGGCATCGGGGCGGCGATCGCGCGGGCCTTTGACGGGCTCGGCGCCCGAATCGCGATCCTCGACCTCAATGCCGAGCGCGCCGCGGAGACAGCCGCGACGATGACGACGCCCGGCGCGATTGCCGTTACGGTCGACGTACGGGACCGCGCCTCCGTGGAAAGCGCGTTCGGCAAAGTCATCACTGCGTTCGGCGGCTTTGACATCCTCGCGGCGAATGCCGGCGTTTCCACCATGCGGGCCGTCGTGGACCTGACGGACGAGGACTGGGACTTCAACATGGACGTCAACGCTCGCGGCGTGTTCCTCACCAATCAGGCGGCGGTTCGTCATTTCCTCGGCGCGGGCCGGAAGGGCACGATCATCAATACCGCGTCGCTTGCGGCGAAGGTCGGCGCACCCCTGCTTGCACACTATTCCGCGAGCAAGTTTGCCGTGTTTGGCTGGACGCAGGCGCTCGCGCGGGAAATGGCGCCCCATGGGATCCGCGTGAACGCGGTTTGCCCCGGCTTTGTGCGTACGTCCATGCAGGACCGGGAGATGGAATGGGAGGCGTCGCTGCGCGGCATGACCAAGGAAGCGGTCTTCGCGGAATACGTGTCGATGACGCCGCTCGGGCGGATCGAGGAGCCAGAGGATGTCGCCGACGTCGTGACCTTCCTTGCCTCTGACGCCGCGCGCTTCATGACCGGTCAGGGCATCAACGTCACAGGCGGCGTTCGGATGGACTGATGCATGAATGAACCCCGCGCCTTAAGCACCTCCAAGATCACATGAAGGGGACGAGCAGCATGCAGGCGTTGGGGCAAGGGCTGGGACTGACTGGCGTGCGCAAGACTTACGGGCGCAGCGAGGTCGTGCGCGGTGTCGATCTCGATGTCGCGCGCGGCGAGTTTGTCGTGATCCTCGGCCCGTCCGGATGCGGCAAATCAACGCTTCTGCGGATGATCGCCGGCCTTGAAGACGCCTCCGCCGGCGAGATCAGGATCGAGGGCCGCGATGTGACCCATCTTGCGCCGCGTCAGCGCGAAATCGCGATGGTCTTCCAGAATTATGCGCTCTATCCGCATCTGACGGTCGCGGGAAACATCGGCTATCCGCTGCGTGTCGCCGGTCGACCGAAAACGGAGCAGGCGACCCGCGTCGCCGAGGCCGCGCGGATCGTCAGCCTTGAGGATTATCTCGACCGCAAGCCGTCACAGCTCTCCGGCGGTCAGCGCCAGCGCGTCGCCATGGCCCGCGCGATCATCCGCCAGCCAAAGATCTTCCTGTTCGACGAACCCCTGTCCAATCTCGACGCCAAACTGCGCGTGCAGATGCGAGCCGAAATTCGCCAGCTCCACCATCGCATTGGCGTGACGTCGATCTTCGTGACCCACGATCAGGTCGAGGCCATGACGCTTGCCGATAGGATCGTCGTCATGAACACCGGCGTCATCGAGCAGATCGGCGCGCCGACAGAGGTCTATCGTCGGCCCGCAACCCGTTTCGTCGCCGCTTTCGTGGGCGCGACGCCGATGAGTTTCCTCAACGGGATCGTCTCGGACGACGGCGAGCGCGCGGAGCTTGCCGACGGCGGGGCGGTGCAATTCTCAGCGCCGCTAGAGACCGACCGACGTGGGCAGCCGATCGTCGTCGGGTTGCGCGCGGAGGGCGTTGCGGTTGCCCCGGCGGGCATTCCGGGGGCGCCGGCGGCCAGCTATCGCTTCACCGAGGAACTCGGGTCGCACGCGATCCATCATTGCATGGTTGGCGACGTTGAAGTCCTCGCACAAGGACCATCCGGCGCTCCGCCGCACGAGAAGGTCCTGTCGTTGGCGGTTGACCCCGCGGGCGTGCATCTGTTCGACGCCGTTTCGGGCCGTCGCGTGGAGCCTCGCTACCAGACAGCGGCTTGAAGCCGGCGGCTGAGTTGGAAACGTGAAACGCGTTGGGCCTCAATGCATGCCGCGTGTTAGGCCCTGCACGAAATAGCGGTTGAGCACCAACGCCATGATCACGATCGGCAAAGTGGCGAAATGGGCGAGCGCGCCCATCGTGCCCCAGGATACGTCCTTGGTTCCGTAGGCTGAAAGCAGCGCGACCGAAAGCGGCTTGGTATCCACGCTGGTGAGAAACGCCGGCGTCAAGAAGTCTTTCCAAGACAGCATGATCGAGAAGAGCGCGCTCGCCACGATCCCGGGCACGACGAGCGGCACGGCGACGAACAGGAACGCGCCGAAGGCCGTTCGTCCGTCGATCTGCGCGGCATATTCGGCCTCCGGCGGCACTGCCCGAAAGTATGAGAACATCATCCAGACGACGAAGCCCGAGCTCAAGGTCGCATCCGTGATGATCACGGCCCACACCGTACCGAGCAGGCCGACATCGCGCATCAGCAGATAAAACGGCATGAGCGTCACGACGCGCGGCATCATGCGGATGGCAAGCAACGCATAGGCCACGGTGGAAGCATGTTTCCAGCCGCTGCGCGCCAGCGCGTAGCCGGCGGGAACGCCGAGGATGAGGGCCAGCACGGTCGTGCCGATGCTGATCGCCAGACTGTTCCAGACCAGATTGGGAACGTCGTAGAGGCTGAAGAGAACGCGGAAGTTTTCCCAAGTCGGCGTGAACAGCACCCGCGGCGGGATGGCGAAGATGTCCCCGCCCGGCTTGTAGGCCGTGGTGTAAAGCCAGACGAGCGGGGCGAGGAAGGCGATGATCGTGACAATAAGAA
>JBEINZ010000254.1:0-4316 GCA_040377825.1 Hyphomicrobiales bacterium
GCACAAGCAGGGATGCACCTGAAAGAAAGTCCGAACAACAGTCTCCGCCCGGTTGATCAAGCAGACTTTCGTTATCATTGATCAAGCGGCTCAACGAAGACTTACGACGGTATGAGAATTTTCCGTCAGCCTCGAGAATTCGTGGCGCGAGCAGGAAAGCCTCTGGCCATCTTATTGCTGCTGCGACCAATTGGGACACTGCGTCAGGGGCGTAGGAAATATCAGGGTTTGTGATCAGGCAGTAAGGCGTATGGGCGGATTTGATTCCTCTATTGTTCGCTTTACCATAGCCGACATTGAAATTATTCCGAAGTACAACCGCTCCTAACGAAGCTGCTAGTTTATCCGAGCCGTCGTGACTTGCGTTGTCTACCACAATAGTTGGCACACCTGCGGCAGCAAGAGAGGACAAACAGCCTTCGAGCCGTTCTTTGCTCTCGTGGCTCACAACCACCGCCGTGACAAATTCGTCGAGACGCAAGCAACTGACCTCCCCAAACGCAATTAAGCCTATTTGTATGTCATGACAGATGTGCCTTACCCGCACTATACATTAATTGGCAACGTGTCACAAAGCCGAGATCAGACTCGGGTTCATGGATGAGGCGATTGGCGCGATTCGGAGCGGTGTTGATGACTGCGGGCGCAACGGGGTTTTCGGGGGCGAATGCTGCCCTTCGCCGGGAGGCGGGGGGCGATATCCCGTCCGGCGTTGGTGCGGCTGATCCCGCGGGATCGCCGGCCCCTCCCGGGGCGGGCGAGATGCCAGCTCGCCATGTGCGCACCCTGTTCATGTCCGATATGCATCTGGGCACGCGCGGCTGTCAGGCGGAACTGCTGCTTGATTTTTTGCGCCACCACGACGCCGAGACGATCTACCTTGTCGGCGACATTGTTGACGGTTGGCGGCTGAAGCGGTCTTGGTATTGGCCTCAGGCCCATAACGACGTCGTGCAGAAAATTCTCCGCAAAGGGCGCAAGGGCGCCCGGATTGTTTATTTGCCAGGCAATCACGATGAGTTTCTGCGGGACTACCTCGGTTCGAATTTCGGGGGCGTGGAAATTGTCGATCGCATCGTGCACGATGCGGCGGATGGTCGGCGATTGCTGGTGATCCACGGTGACCAGTTCGATCTGGTGGTGCGTCATGCCCGTTGGCTCGCCTTTTTCGGCGATCATGCCTATACATTTGCGCTCGGCCTCAATACGGTTCTTAATGTGGTGCGGCGCCGGATGGGTTTGGACTACTGGTCGCTTTCGGCCTGGGCAAAGCTTAAAGTGAAGAACGCCGTGAGCTTTATCGGCGCCTTCGAACGCGCCTTGACCCAGGAAGCTCAGCGTACCGGAACCGATGGTGTGATCTGCGGACATATCCACCACGCCGCAATCCATCGCCGGTTTGGAATCGCCTATTTCAATACGGGCGACTGGGTGGAAAGCTGCACGGCGATCGCGGAGCGTCACGATGGACGGTTCGAGATCATTCGGTGGACAAAGACGGGCGGGACGGGCGATACACGCGTAATGGCTGAGGTTGAAGTCGCCTGATGACGAAAATTCTCATTGTTACGGATGCTTGGCGTCCGCAAGTGAATGGTGTTGTTCGCTCCCTTGAATGTCTTGGCACAGAGTTAGGCCGTATGGGTGTCGAGGTCGGCTATCTGACGCCGGCCGAGTTTGTCACGCTGCCTTGCCCGACTTATCCGGAAATTCGGCTCGCCCTGACCCGCAAATCCGTCGTTCGGAGACGGATTGACGCGTTTGCTCCGGATCACGTTCATGTGGCGACGGAGGGGCCGCTCGGCTTGATGACCAAGGCCGTTGTCACGGGCGACGGACCGGGTTTTACCACGAGTTATCACACACGATTTCCAGAGTACCTCTCTGCCCGGCTTCCGGTTCCGGAACGCGCCGTCTACGCTTGGCTGCGCAAGTTCCACAATCATGGCCTTGGATGCATGGTCGCGACCGACACGCTTCGGCAAGATCTTGCCTCTCGTGGATTTCTGCGCCTCATGACTTGGTCGCGCGGCGTCGATGCGAGCATCTATTATCCGCGGCCGGAAAGCGTGCTTGATCTGCCTCGGCCCATCTTCCTCAATGTCGGTCGCGTGTCGGTCGAGAAGAACTTGGAGGCATTCCTTGATCTCGATCTTCCGGGCTCCAAGGTTGTAATTGGCGATGGACCGAAGCTGGACTCGTTGAAGCGTCGCTATCCGGATGCACATTTCCTCGGCGCGAAGTTCGGCGAGGATTTGGCCGCGCATTATGCCTCGGCCGACGTCTTCGTATTTCCATCACTCACGGATACGTTCGGTAACGTCCTGGTTGAAGCGATGGCGAGCGGCTTGCCGGTTGCTGCGTTCCCGGTGATGGGCCCGCTCGACGTGATAGCCGATTCCGGCGCTGGCGTTTTGTCGCAAGATCTGCGCGAGGCTGCGCTGCAGGCGCTGACCATTCCGAAGGAAGCGGCCATCGCTAGGTCGCGCGATTTCTCATGGTCGGCTTCAACGCAGCAGTTTCTAGACAATGTGGTCGAGGCACAGCGTCGCTGGCGCTCGGGCATGCGGTGAACACGCGAACGGGTCTCGAGATTGGTGCGATTGTTCGGATATGGTGCCTGGCGAAACTTCGGAACTTACCGTAATGAACGCCGCAGATACTCCCGCAGCCTCCGAACTGCCGACATTTGACGATGTCCTCGCCGCCGCTGACCGGATCAAAGGCGAAGCCGTGCGCACGCCACTTTTGACGTGGCGCGTCCTTGACGATGCGGTCGGGGCGCGCGTTTTCCTGAAGCCGGAGTGCCTGCAGAGGACCGGGTCGTTCAAGTTTCGCGGCGCTTTCAATGCTGTCGCCAAGCTTGCCCCCGAGGTCCGCGCTCGCGGGGTCGTCGCGAGCTCTTCGGGTAACCACGCGCAGGGTCTCGCCGCGGCGGCGGTTATCCATGGCGTTCCAGCTACAATCGTCATGCCGGGCGACGCACCGGCCATAAAGCGCGAACGGACCGCCGCGCTCGGAGCCGATATTGTGCTCTACGACCGCGCCCGGGACGATCGAGATGCCATTGCCGGTGCAATCGCAGCCAAGACCGGCGGAACGATCGTGCACCCCTATGATAATGCCGGGGTCATTGCCGGACAAGGAACGGTCGGGCTTGAGATCGTCGAGGATATGAAAGCGTTCGGCGTCGCGCCCGACATCGTCCTGGTGTGCTGCGGCGGGGGCGGTTTGACCGCCGGCATCGCGCTTGCGGTCAAGGCGCTTGTTCCAGATGCGGTGGTGCACACGGTAGAGCCGGCGGGCTTCGACGATCAGGCACGATCATTTATCGCTGGCGAGCGGCTTCACAACCCGGCTCTCTCGGGCTCGATTTGCGACGCGCTTTTGGCGCCCAAGCCGGGCCGGCTGACCTTTGCCATCAATCGTGACCGAGTAGGATCGGGACTTGTGGTTACCGACGCCGAAGCACTGGCCGCCGTCAGCTTCGCCGCAAGAGAGCTGAAGCTTATAGCCGAGCCAGGCGGCGCGGTGGCGCTTGCGGCAGCACTCGGGCACAAGGTTGATTTCGCAGGGCGCACCGTCGCCGTCGTCATGTCGGGCGGCAACATCGACCCTGCCATGCTGGCGCGGGCGATCGCTGCCTAAGGCAAGTCGCGGCCGACCCCGCTCTTCAGCCGAAAATGATCAGCCTCTCGCGAACTGATAGGTCCGCGATTGGGTCCTCCTGCGCGACCAGCGCGAGTTGCGGTTCTGAGGCGAACGCAGCGGCTTCGTAATCGACCACAAGAGCGGTATTGCCGATCGACGCGGGCGCGCCGGCGTAGCTGATCGCCCCCTTGCGCGGCTTTGTGTCGGCGATCTGGCCGGCAGGAGGCGGGCTTGGATGAGGCGCGGCGGATGCGGTCCTAAAGACATCAGCGTCCTCATGCGGCCCCACATCGAATGTCGTGGGCATCACGTTATAGGACGGTTCTAAGCTGCCCGCCGCAGCAAAGACGTCAGCGTTAGCGATCTCGGACGATATCGCCAGCTGATGGGGCGCGGTCTCCGTGGCGCCTTGGTCGGATTCACCCTCGCCGCCACCGACCATCATCAAGTCGTCGACCGACGACTGATCCATTCCGTCGCCGTTGCTTTGCGGGCCGTTCAGGAGATGCGCGTCTGGGCGCCTGTCCATCGGACCGGTCGCGGACCAGTCGACGGTTGTGTCTTCAATGCCCTCCAGGCCCCAAATCGAGATCATCGTGTTGATGCGGCTTTCCAGATAACGCAGCACGGTCACGACCTTGCGGGTGCGCTGGCCGGTCAAATCC
>JBEINZ010000109.1:0-10198 GCA_040377825.1 Hyphomicrobiales bacterium
AATACGCCGCTCAAGATTTCTCGCGGTGTCAACGCGCTTTGGTCGAAGGGCGGTCTGCAGTACTCGCCGCCGATCCGCTGATCGAATTCGAGCCGGCCGTAGCGCCCGCTTGGCTCGTTCGGCCGGCTCGCAATTTAGCTGGGATTGGTCAACCGCTTGGGCAGCGGCGCAAAGACCAATCCGGCATTGAAATTGGTCAGCGGCAGCGGGGCGGAAGCAATGAGTGTTCCAAAGCGAAGCGATACCGGAGCGGCACGTGTATTGTGGTACAATGACCCTGGCGTTCGCGGCGTCATCTATCAGGTCTTGACGCTTCTGGTCGTGCTCGCCCTCGCTTGGGAGATTATTCACAACACCGCTGTCAACCTCGATAAGCGCAATATTGCCCAAGGGTTCGGGTTTTTAGATTCTAAAGCCGGGTTCGATCTTTCCCAAGCGCCAATTCCCTATTCGCAAGATGCGTCCTATGGACAGGCCCTACTCGTCGGCCTCGTAAACACGGCGTTGGTGGCGATATTGGGGGTGTTTATCGCGACCATCCTCGGCTTCCTTTTGGGCGTGGCACGCTTATCGAACAATTGGGTCATTGCTCGGCTGGCGACGGCCTATGTCGAGGCGGTTCGCAACTTGCCTCTGCTCTTGCAGATTTTCTTCTGGTACTTCGCGGTTCTTCGAGTACTCCCAGCCCCCCGGGATTCGATTCAGCCGATTACGGGTTGGGTATTCCTAAACAATCGTGGTTTGGTGCTGCCCGAGTTTGTGTTCGCGCCGGGATTGGGCCAGTCGCTGCTGGTCACGTTGGTGATCGGCTTCGTGGTCTCGGTGTTCGTCCGCCGATGGGCCAAGCGTCGACAGGAAAGCACGGGCGCGCAGTTCGCGACCGGGTGGAGCTCGCTTGCCCTCATCGTCGGCTTGCCGTTGGTCGTCTTCGCCGCAAGCGGGTTTGCCTTGGAACTGGTGGCGCCGCAGAAGTCGACCTTCAACATTTCCGGCGGAATTCGAGTCATTCCGGAGTTTATGGCGCTGGTTTTAGCGCTGTCGCTCTATACGGCCGCGTTCATCGCGGAAATCGTGCGCGCGGGCATCCTCGCCGTCAGTCACGGGCAAACCGAGGCCGCTCGGTCGTTGGGTCTGAAGCCCAGCACCACGCTGCGGCTCGTCGTCGTTCCGCAGGCCATGCGCGTCATCATCCCGCCGCTGACGAGCCAATACCTGAACCTGACCAAGAACTCGTCGCTCGCCGTCGCGATCGGTTATCCCGATCTTGTTTATGTGGGCGGCACCGTTTTGAACCAGACCGGTCAGGCAATCGAGGTGATCGCGATTTGGATGCTGTTTTACCTCGGTACAAGCCTGATCACGTCGACTTTCATGAACTGGTACAATCGCCGCATGGCGATCGTGGAACGGTGAGGCAATCATGACCGACGCCGCCAAAGCAACTTCGATCGCCTTCGTTCGTCGCGAACTCCTGGCGGCTAAGTCTCCGCCCGCGTCAACGGTCGGCATGGTCGGCTGGATGCGGGTAAATCTATTTTCGGGCCCGCTGCATTCGCTGCTCACCGTGATCGGGTTGGCCATCGGGATCTCGGTCTTTTGGTCCATCGTTGACTTCGCGATCATCCGCGCCGTCTGGACGGGGACATCGGGTGAGGTCTGTCGAAACAATGCCGCTGTCGGAGCTTGTTGGCCCTACGTCACGACGTATTGGCAGAGCTTCATGTTCGGATCCTATCCCGAAACCGAGCGCTGGCGGCCAACGATCGTTGCCGTGCTGTTCGCGGCCTTGCTGTTGCCTCTCCTAATCCCGAGCGTACCCTACAAAAAGCTCAACGCATGGCTCTTTTTCGCCGGCCTTCCGGTGGTTGCGTTCGTGCTTTTGTGCGGCGGCTATTTCGGCCTCAGCCCGGTCGAGACGACGCGTTGGGGTGGGCTGCTTGTGACCTTGGTGGTCGCGGTCACGGGCATCGTTGCGTCATTGCCGCTCGGGATTTTGCTGGCACTCGGCCGGCGGTCCAAGATGCCGGTAATCCGCATGCTCTCGATCGTGTTCATTGAGTTCTGGCGCGGCGTTCCGCTGATCACCGTGCTGTTCATGGCTTCGAATATGTTGCCGCTGTTTATGCCAACTGGTGTCGAAGTCGATAAACTCCTACGCGCGCTCATCGGTGTGGCGCTCTTCTCCGCGGCCTATATGGCGGAAGTCGTGCGCGGCGGATTGCAGGCGATCCCGAAGGGCCAATATGAAGGCGCCATGGCGCTCGGATTAAGCTACTGGCGGATGATGGGGCTCATCATCATGCCGCAGGCCCTGAAGCTGGTGATACCCGGCATCGTCAATAGCTTCATCGCGCTCTTCAAGGACACGACGCTTGTGCTGATCGTTTCGATCTTCGACTTGCTCGGGATTATCCAATCGACGCGCGCGGATCCGAACTGGACCGCGCCGACCACGGCAGGCACGGGATATCTCGTTGCTGGATTGATCTTTTTCTTCTTCTGTTTCGGCATGAGCCGCTACTCTATGTTCATCGAACGTCGCCTCAACACCGGCCACAAGCGCTAAAGCGGAGTCTGGATCCATGTCGAATGCCGCCCCCGTAAATCGCGCCGCGATGACCGTTTCATCCGAGCTCGCCGTTCAGATGGACGGCGTCAACAAGTGGTATGGCGAGTTTCATGTTCTGAAGGACATCGATCTGACCGTGAACAAGGGCGAGCGAATTGTGATCTGCGGCCCCTCCGGATCGGGTAAATCGACCATGATCCGCTGCATCAACCGCCTGGAAGAGCACCAGCGTGGCAAGATCGTGGTTGACGGGATCGAACTTACCAACGACCTGAAGCGGATCGACGAAATCCGCCGCGATGTCGGCATGGTCTTCCAGCATTTCAACCTCTTTCCGCATCTGACCATCCTGGAAAACTGCACCCTCGCGCCGATCTGGGTCAAGAAAATGCCCAAGAAGGAGGCCGAGGAGGTGGCGATGCACTACCTCGAGCGCGTGCGCATTCCCGAACAGGCGAAGAAATATCCGGGGCAGCTATCCGGCGGTCAGCAGCAGCGCGTGGCGATCGCGCGCTCGCTGTGCATGAATCCAAAGATCATGTTGTTCGACGAGCCGACGTCGGCGCTTGATCCGGAAATGGTCAAGGAAGTGCTCGATGTCATGATCTCGCTCGCCCAAAGCGGCATGACCATGCTCTGTGTGACCCACGAAATGGGTTTCGCGCGTCAGGTCGCCAATCGCGTGATCTTCATGGATGCTGGGCAGATCATCGAGCAGAACGAGCCGGAAGCCTTCTTCAGCAATCCGCAGCATGAGCGGACGAAGCTGTTCCTAAGCCAGATCCTGCACTAAGCGATCCGACTTCGTCCGATCGGGTCGGCACCAACCGATCGGACCGGTTCAATCGGCCGGACCGGTCACAACGTCCGTGTTCGCCTGCCCGCCCCATTCCGCCCAAGACCCGTCATAAAGCCCGAGCCGGTTGGCCCCGAGCGTTTCCAGGGCGAGCCAAAGGATCGCGGCGGACACGCCGGAGCCGCAGCTCGTGATGATCGGCTCGGTCGGATCGACGCCCGCATGGGCGAAGACCGCGCCGAGTTCATCGCCATCAAGAAGCCTTCCATCGGCCACGACGGCACTGAACGGCACATTCCGCGCCCCCGGCATATGGCCCGCGCGTAACCCCGGACGCGGCTCCGGCGCGTCGCCCCGGAACCGATCCGCTGGGCGCGCGTCGACCACCGTCGCGGATTTCGTCGCAAGCGCCTTGCCGACATCGGCCGTATTTCGGACCATCGCGTGATCGAGCCGCGCGGTGAAATGGCGCTCCCGCCGGTCGACCGGACCGGCTTCGACGGCGCGGCCCTCGGCCTTCCATCTCGGCAATCCACCGTCGAGCAACACCACGTCGCGCGCGCCCATCGCCTTGAAGGTCCACCAAACGCGTGGGGCGGAAAACAGACCGGCGCCGTCGTAAACCACAATCTTCATCCCGTCGCCGATGCCGAGCTTGCGCACCGCCGATGCGAAGGCCTCGGGTGTCGGCAGCATATGCGGCAGCCCGCTCGCTTTGTCCGCGATCGCATCGATATCGAAATGAACGGCTCCAGGGATATGCGCGACGAGATACTCGGCCTTGCCATCGCGGGTTTGCGTTGGAAGATACCAAGAGGCATCGACCACGACGACATCGGGGGCCGAGAGGTGGCTATCAAGCCATTGCGTGGAGACGAACCAGCGGGAACGATCGGCAGGCATGGGATTGTCCTTCGAGCTCAAGGGGAGGGCGCATTGTCAGCGAACACGAGGCGAACGCGCCGATTGAGTTTGCCCTTCTTCTCGATCTTGGAAATCAGAACCCGCCCGATCTCCGCTGTCGAGCGCACATGCGTGCCGCCGCAAGGCTGTAGATCGATGCTCGCGTCGGGCTTGCCGATACGCACGAGCCGAATGCGACCGGTACCGCGCGGCGGTTGGACACTCATGGTTTTGACGAGGCTCGGATTGGCATCGAGCTCAGTATCCGTAATCCATTCGGTCGACACCGGATGATTGTCCTCAACGAGTTGATCGAGCCGCGCTTGCAAGGCATCGCGGTCGAGCGTCGGCTCGGGAATGTCGAAATCGAGCCGCCCTTCTTCCGCGCCGATCGAGCCGCCGGTCACCGGATAGGGGAGAACCACGGAGAGCAAATGCAGCGCCGTATGCATTCGCATCCGATCGAACCGCGTCGGCCAATCGATCGTCACGGTCACGCGGTCCCCAATGGGCGGTCGCGCAACACCCTCGGCCACCACATGGACAATCGCGGTCTTTGTGTCATCGGCGAAAATAGCGGTCGATATCGGCAGGATCCCGACCGATGACTCGATTGTCCCCGTATCGCCCGGCTGACCCCCGCCCGCTGCGTAGCAGACGGTTCGGTCGAGGATGATCCCACGCTCGTCCGCCGCAATTACGGTTGCCTCGATCGAGGCGAGGTAGGCATCAGTCCGAAAGATTGCTTCTGTCATCACGCCTCCGCCAGACCGCTCCAGAGCATGTCCCGATCGGATGCGCGATAGGGTCTATGCGGCTGGTTCGAGCGGTACCCTAACGGTCGAATGCCGCTCCATCCAGTGCGGAACGGGTAGCCCTTTGGATTTGAGGAAGGCCGGATTGAACAATTTGGATTGATAACGCGTCCCGTAGTCGCAGAGAATTGTAACGATGGTGTGCCCCGGGCCAAGATCACTTGCGAGGCGGACGGCGCCAGCAATATTGATCCCCGACGAGCCGCCGAGGCACAAGCCTTCGTGCTCGAGCAGATCGAACACGATCGGTATCGCAACGTCGTCCGCGATGGAATATGCGAAATCCGGCGCGAAACCGTCGAGATTGGCAGTGATGCGCCCCTGGCCGATCCCCTCGGTGATCGAGGAACCTTCCGCGCGCAAAAGTCCGCTCGTGTAGAAACTGTGGAGCGCCGCACCGCGCGGATCGGCAAGCGCGATTTTGACGTCGCGCGATTTTGCCCGAAGCCCCATGGCGACGCCGGCCAGTGTCCCGCCCGTGCCGACGGCTGAAACGAAGCCGTCAACCTTGCCGCCAGTCTGCGCCCATATCTCCTCGGCCGTGGTGCGGATATGCCCTTCGCGATTGGCGATATTGTCAAACTGGTTCGCCCAGATTGCACCCTGTGGGTCCGTCTTGGCGAGTTCGGCCGCCAGCCGCCCCGGAGACCTTCACGTAGTTGTTCGGGTTCTTATAGGGAACCGCGGGGACTTCGATCAATTCGGCGCCATAAAGCCTCAGCGCGTCCTTCTTCTCTTGGCTCTGCGTATCGGGAATGACGATCGTCGTTCGAATGCCAAGCGCGTTACCGACCAAAGCAAGACCGATACCGGTATTTCCGGCCGTGCCCTCGACGATCCGGCCGCCGGCGGCGAGCAGCCCTTTACTCATGGCATCGCGGATGATGAAGAGCGCCGCGCGGTCCTTGATCGATTGGCCCGGATTCATGAATTCGGCCTTGCCGAGAATGTCGCAGCCCGTCAACTCGGAGACGCGTTTCAGCCGGATCAACGGAGTATTCCCGATCGCATCGATAACGCCGCCCCGGACCATGTTGCGCATTGCCGTCCCCATTCCATCGTTCATTTCACTTGTGCCTTCGAACGAGGCTCTAAGTGGACCGGGCGCTCAATTGGATCAAGGAATTCTATTTCGCCAATGGCAAAGCTTGAGCAAATGGAGATCGGATCTCGTCGATTTTGTACAAAAATGCGATTCGGTTTATTGGCCGGATTGAATGTTCTGCTGTTGTGGTCAGCCAAAGGAAACTTTAGAGGTCGCACTCCGAGCAAGGACTCGATGTTGCATTATCGTCGCACCGAGGTTCTCGCTGGTCAGTCGGCAGGTTATCATGAGGCGAGGTGATCTGATTTTTTGGATCGACCGTACTCAAATCGGGTGCACCAAGCAGGCTCTAAAGGGACGCGTTAACGACATGACGATAAACGCCACCGCCTTGAATGCTCTACTCGCGGGATATGCTTCGGGTACGCTTCCCGAGCCCGCCCGCGTCCTGGTGGAATCGCATTTGGAGCTTTCAAATGCGAACCGTGGGTTCGTGCGCGACCTTGAGGCACTTGGCGGTTCGGCGTTGGAGTCGATTGATCCGGTGCCGCTTGTTGGGCGCGATCAGCGTCTGGCGCGGATCTTCGCCATGGCCGATGAGCCTGACACGATCCATGCTTCGGCCGCCCATGCCAAACCCGCCACGCGCTTGCCTGCGGCACTGACGCGGTTTATTGGCCACGACCTGGACAGCGTCCCCTGGAAATCGCGTCTGCCAGGTTTCAAAGAGTTCGAACTACCCGCTGTCGACGGCGCCAAGGCTAGCCTTTTATGGATACGCGCAGGCAAGCCGATGCCCTCGCATACCCATCGCGGGTCAGAAGTCACGCTGGTGTTGGAAGGCGGATTTTCGGACAAGTTCGGCCATTGGGGGCGCGGCGAGATCGCGCTGGCGGATGATGAAGTCAATCACAAGCCGATTGCCGATGACGATGGCGAAGATTGCATTTGCTTCGCCGTGACCGACGCGCCGTTGCGTCTAACCGGTCCGCTCGGCCGCCTCCTCGCGCCGTTCATGCGCTGATGATGGTAAAACAGGGATCCATCGCGTGGGTTACTGGCGCCAGCGCCGGTATCGGACGCGCGACTGCCTTCGAACTGGCCCGCCGCGGTTATCGCGTTGCGGTATCTGCCCGGCGCGAGGACGCGCTGAGCAATCTCGCGGCCGAAGCGGCGGCAGCCGGTCTCGATATCCGGCCGTTCGTTGCCGACGTTACGGATACGGCATCGGTCGCGAGCGCCATTGGGGCGATCGAAGATACAATGGGGCCGATCCACCTCGCGCTGCTCAATGCCGGCATCTATGAGCCGGTCGACGGCAAGTCTCCAGAGCTCGACGCGTTCCGAAGGTCCTTTCAGGTCAATCTGATGGGAACGGTCAACGCGCTCGTGCCGCTCATCGAGCGGATGAAGCTGCGGGGCAGTGGGCATATCGCGATCGTTGCCTCGGTCACCGGCTATACCGGGATGCCGACATCGGCGGCTTACGGTGCCACGAAGGCCGGGCTGATCAACATGGCCGAAAGCCTGAAATTCGATCTCGATCCGCTGGGGATCAAGATCCAAGTGATTTGCCCAGGCTTTGTGGAAACCGAAGCGACCGACAAGAATGAGTTCCCGATGCCATTCATCATCCCCGCCGCGGAGGCCGCGCGCCGGATCGCCGACGGGTTGGAAAAGAACGGCTTCGAGATCACCTTCCCGCGCCGCTTCACGTACATTCTGAAGTTCGGTCGGGTCTTGCCTTATTCGCTCTATTTTCCCCTGGCCCGGAGCATCATGGGCTGGCCGGCACCGAAGAAATAGCAAGCAGGACCATCTCTAGACGCCCAAAGCCGCCGTCACCCGGCGGCTTTTGCGTTTTCCTGGGCCAAATGCTCCTCGATCTCGGCGCGCAGTCTAGCCTGCTCGCGCGCATCGATCGGGAAACCCCACATCAGCCAGACGGCGATGAGCTTCAAGACGACAGGGACCCAGGCATAAAGGATCGCAAGCGTCCAAAGCGCGACCGGCGTCTGCGGGATCGGCTTTTCCTCGGCGCGTTTGGTCACCGATTGTTGTCCAACTCCGGCAGGCTCGTCGATCGGGGTGCGGGTCACGACGGGTGGCGCTTCTGGGGTGCCGGCCTGCTGGATTTGGCTCAAGTGTTCGACGGTTGATACGTCGGTCCGGGTCGTCTTGAATCCGGATGCCGCGAGAAGCACGAGGCTGAGACCAAGGGCGATCGAAAGCGCCACTTTGGTCGCCAGCGCCCAAATCGCGAAGTAAAACCCCGTGTGTTGCTCGCCCGACTTCGCGGTATCGACGTCGATCACGTCGGCCTGCATCGAAGGCGGAAGCATGAGATCGGCGCCGACCGCCATCCCCGTGAACACCATGATCACGACGAAGAGCCACGGGCTCCAGTCCCCAACAAACTGGTAGCCGATGAACGGCGTCCAAACGAACGCGGCCGAGGCGATCAGCATGGCCACGCACCACGTGCGGTGCTTGGAGGTTCGCTTAGAGAGCCAAAGCCATAACGGCGTGGAGAGCACCCCGAACAGGAAGTAGAGGAACAGGAACAGGCGCTGCAGCTCTTCCCCGCCGTGCAGGTAGTCTCGCACGAAATAGAGAATGAGCGCGGCGGGGACACCGTTCGCCATGTTCGAAATAGCGAAGGCGAGGAGCAGGCGCACGAACGGGCCATTGCCGCTCATGCTTTTCAAGCCCGCCCAGAAGCCCATCGGATGTTGAGTCGTGTCGACGGGCTCGGGCACGAACACGACCGCTAGGACCGCAGACAACGGCAGCGTTATGCCGACCAGAATCGAAAGCGCGATCAAAACCGGCGGATCGCCGTGCCAGCCGAGTTTCGTCAGTACATAGGGCAGGCCGGTCGCGATCAACGTTCCGACGACAATCATTACTTCGCGACCGGCGAAGATGCGGTTACGGCCGTAGTAGCTCGTCGAGGACTCCGCCGCCCATGACTGGTGCGACAAAGACAACGCCGTATAGCCGATCGAAAGCATCGCGCTCCAAACGAAGAACCACGCGCCCCAGAAATAGGCGTTGCTATGCGAGACGGCGGGGAATGGATTGAACACCATCAAGGCGCCGATTGTGGTCGGTATCGCGGCGAAGAAGAACCATGTCTTGCGCCGTCCCCAAGAAAGGCGCGTATGGTCCGCCTTGTAGCCGATGTAGGGATCGAGGATCGCGTCGAGCAGCCGGACGGCAAACATCAAGATCCCGACGGCGGTCAGGCTAAGGCCGACCGTCTCCGCATAGAATTTGGGGACGATGATGACGAAGGGGAGCTGAAAAGCGGCAATGGGCAGAGCCGGTAACGCGAAGGCAACGAGGCGGCCGAGCGAGAGTTCTCCCGAGGTACGGGCGCGGGCCGAGACGTTCGGGGAAACATTCATGCTTCGGGGTACTCTCTAGAGTTCGTTGGCTACGATGTCGTCCGCCGCTGAGTTCGTCGGCGTCACCGACATTGACCCCGCTAGCTCCGAGAATTCAGATGTTACGCGTATACACCATCTGTCTTACGTCTATGTTGCCAGAACGGAAACCAGCCTCGCAATAGTGAAAGTAGTACTCCCACAGCCGCTTGAATTTTTCGTCGAACCCGAGCGGCACGATGCGGGGCCAAGCGTCACCGAACCGGTGGCGCCAAGTTTCCAACGTGCGCGCGTAGTCCTGCCCGAAGACCTTCTCCGATGTCAACTGAAGCCCGGATCGTTGCCCGAGATCGTTCATGATCGAAGGCGTGGGAAGCATGCCGCCAGGGAAGATATAGCGCTGAATGAAGTCGGGCGTGCGGCGATAGGCCTCGAAGAATTCATCGCGGATCGTGATGACCTGGAGGCCCGCGACGCCGCCGGGTTTCAGCCGCTCGCGCATCCGATCGAAGAATGTGGGCCAGAACTTCTCGCCGACCGCCTCGAACATCTCGATTGACGCAATCCGATCGAAGCGACCTTCGGTGTCGCGGTAGTCCTGAAGGCGAACTTCCACTTTCTCGTTCAGTCCGGCGCTTTGAATGCGGCTGCTGGTAAAGTCGAACTGCTCTCGGCTGATGG
>JBEINZ010000238.1:0-4643 GCA_040377825.1 Hyphomicrobiales bacterium
CGGCCCGACAACGACGGCCAAACGGTCCGCGCCGGCGCCGCCGGCGGAGGCGACCACATGCGCGACCATCGGGCGATTGCCGATCTCGTGCAGCACCTTCGGCTTAGTGGACCGCATCCGCGCCCCCTCGCCGGCCGCGAGCACGATCATCAGGCAAGATCTCGTCATCGATTGTCTCCCGGCTAGGATTCAGATTCGGCGGAGCATGAGCATCCACGGCCGTTGCCGGTCAAGTCGGGATCAACCGAAGGCGCCGAGTCCCTGGCCCCAGAAATCCGCTTCCAATTGGCTGGCCTGACCGAAAATCTCGGCAAGATCGGCAAAGCGCTCTTCGGTCATGGAACGGCGGGCCAGGCGGTCAAGTGTTTCGCGCGCTTGTTTTGCGACAGCTTGGTAGGCATCGCCCGAATATTCCATGATCCAGTGGAAATAGGGGTTGCCCGGCGAAATCCCGCCTGGCCGATCGGCCAGCGTACGGGCGATGACTGCATAGCCGACAACGCAAGGCGCGAGCGCCACATGCAGGTCGAGCAGATCGCCGCGAAGACCCGTGTCGAGGACGAAGCGCGTGTAAGCAGTCGTCGCGCGCCCTTCGGGCGTCGCCTCAAGCGCGGCCGCCGACAAGCCCCATTCGGCGCAGAGCCGGACATGCAGCCCCATTTCGACATCCAGGATCGCGTCAAGGCCAGCCTTGGCCGCACGCATGTCAGAGAGGTCGCGGCCTTTGTAGATTGCGAGGGCGTAAGCACGGGCGAACTGGATGAGGAATAGATAGTCCTGGACCAAGTAAGCGCGGAACGCCTGCGGCGGCAACGTTCCGTCGCCAAGCCCTAGCACGAACGGATGATCGACATAAGCGCGCCAATCCCGCGTTTTGGCCGCACGGAGCCGATCGAACAGATCGGGCGGATTTTCGACGGAGCCGTTCACGCGCTGACTTCGGCGGGTTTAAGTGAAACGGACTCGCCGCATCCGCAGGCCGAGATCTGATTGGGGTTCTCGAAAACGAAGCCCGAAGACAATCGGCTCGACTTGAAGTCCATGACGGTACCGATCAGGAACAGCGCGGCTTTAGGATCAACATAGACCTTGACGCCCTTTTCCTCGACGACGTCGTCCTTCGGATCCGGCGTCTCGACATAGTCCATTGTATAGGACATCCCCGCGCATCCGCCGTTTTTTACCCCAACGCGAAGGCCATGGAGGGTGCGATCGCTATCGGACATGATCTCCTTGACCCGCGACGCGGCCGCGTCGGTCAATGAAATCACCTTGAACCCAGCGAAGAGACCCATCGTTCCATCCTCCCGGTTCCTCACCGGCTTAGCCAGTGGGGTCACGCACGCACAAGGCGTTAGTACCAGTCCAACGCGACCCGCGCTTCTTCCGACATCCGGCCCTGATCCCATGGCGGATCAAAAACCATCTTAACGCGTACGTCGTTAACGCCACCGACAGAAGATACAGCGTTTTCTACCCATCCGGGCATTTCCCCGGCTACCGGGCATCCCGGCGCGGTCAAGGTCATGTCGATATCGACGTTGCGATCATCGTCGATATCGATTTTGTAGATCAGGCCGAGCTCGTAAATGTCGGCCGGGATCTCCGGATCATACACCGTTTTGAGAGCGCCGATGATGTCCGTCGTCAGCCGCTCAAGCTCCTCCGGGGAGATCGCTACGGCCGTTCCGGCGGCCAGACTTGCGTTTGCCAATAAGCTTGTGTCATCGGCGGTCGAGGTTTGATCCATGCTCGGCCCCTCTATCAGGCCATGACTGTCGTGAGCGTCGGGCCCGTCCGCCGTCTCTCACGCAAAGAAATCATGTGCTTTTTGAAGCGCTTCGGCAAGACGGTCGACTTCATCCAGGCGATTATACAGGCCGAACGACGCTCGGCATGTGGAGTTGACACCGAAGCGCTTCAAGAGCGGTTGCGCGCAATGGGTCCCCGCGCGCACGGCGACGCCGTAACGATCGAGGATCGTCGCGACATCGTGCGCGTGAGAACCTTCCAGTTCGAAGGCGACGATGGCGCCCTTATCCGGCGCTGTTCCGAAGATGCGAATACGATTGATGCGCGAAAGCCGCTCATGGGCGTAATCGCGCAAACGCGCCTCATGCGCGGCAATTCGCTCGCGGCCGACGGCATCGATATACTTCAGCGCCGCGCCGAGCCCGACAGCCTCGATAATCGGCGGCGTTCCGGCCTCAAAGCGATGCGGCGGTTCGCCATAGGTGACCCAATCCTCCGTGACATCGCGGATCATCTCACCGCCGCCAAGGAAAGGCGGCATCGACGCGAGCAGATCGCGCTTGCCATAGAGAACGCCGATGCCGGTAGGGCCATAGAGCTTGTGGCCGGTGACGCAATAGAAGTCGACATCGAGCGCGCGGACGTCGACTGGCATGTGCACGGCCGCCTGACTACCGTCGACCAAGACCTTGATGCCCCGCGCATGGGCAATCCGCACGACGTCGGCGATCGGGACGACCGTTCCGAGCACGTTGGACATGTGGGTGATCGCCACGATCTTGGTGCGCGGCGTGAGGCATTGCTCGAACGCTTCGATTGAAAACGAGCCATCCTCGCCAACCGGCACGAACTTCAAAACGGCGCCCTTGCGCTCGCGCCAGAAGTGCCACGGCACGATGTTGGAGTGATGCTCCATGATCGAGAGCACGACTTCGTCGCCCTCACGGACGTCATGGCCGAGCGACGACGCTACGAGATTGATCGCCTCGGTGGTCGACTTGGTGAAGATGATCTCGTCGGTCGATCCGGCATTCAGGAACGCGCGCACGGTCTCACGGGCGTCCTCGTAGGCCTCGGTCGCGGCGTTGGCGAGGTGATGCAAACCGCGATGAACGTTGGCATATTCGGAAGTCATGACCTTGACCATGCGGTCGATCACGGCCTGCGGCTTCTGCGCGGACGCGCCGTTGTCCAGATAGACCAGATCGTGCCCATGGACCTTGGTGGAAAGGATCGGGAAGTCCCGTCGGATCGCCTCGACATCGTAGGGAGTAGTAACCATTACGTTCATGAAGCAGTCCTCCCCTCGGAACGCGCCTCGGCCCAAGCCTCGACGATCGCCATGACCGCATCGCGGACGGTTTCGTTTTCAATCGCGTCGACTGCCTCGCCGAGGAAGGCCGCGATCAGCAGCTTTTCCGCTTCGATAGCAGGAATGCCCCGGCTCATCAGATAGAATTTCAACCGTTCGTCGAGCTCGCCCGCTGTCGCGCCATGGCCGCAGGCGACATCATCGGCGAAAATCTCAAGTTCTGGCTTGTTCAATGCCTCAGCGCCATCGGACAGCAGCACGGCGTTGGATGCCATCTTGCCATCGGTCTTCTGCGCGTGCTGGCGGACGATGATCTTGCCCTGGAACACCGATCGCGCGTCTTCGTCGATCACCGCGCGGTAGAGTTCACGGCTGGTGCCGTGCGGCACGGCATGATCGACGACCAGCGTCACATCTGAATGAGCCTTGCCCTTAAGGAGGGTTGCCCCGCGCGTGGCGAGCATCGCGTGCTCGCCGACAAAGGTCGCGAAGACCTGCCGACGGGCAACCGCGGCTCCGGCGTTCAGCACGAAATGCTCAAGCCTTGCGCGTTCGCCGAGTGTGACAACGAGCGTTCCGAGGTGAACCGCCAGTTCGCCTTCGGTCTGCAAACAAAGCAGCGTGGCCTCCGCGCGATCCGCGACAACGAGTTCGGTTACGGCATTCAAATGGTAGGCGGTCGCCGCCGGGCCTTGATAGGTCTCAAGGAATGTGACCTTCGCCCCCGCTTCGATCTCGATGATATGTCGCAAGGTCGCGGCGACGGGAGCCCCGCTCACGAGATGCGCGATTTCGATTGGCTTGTCGATCGTAGATCCCGTCGCGACACGCAGCACGACGCCATCGGCCATATAGGCTGCGTTGAGCGCGACGATCGGGTCGACCTCGCAGCCGGGCTGTTTACCGATTCGCTCGGCGATCGAATGGCCGTGCGGCAGCGCGTGGGCGAGGGTCTCGACTGTTACGCCGAGGATGCCCTCGGCATCGGACAACGCGGGCACATAGGCACCATCGACAAAGACCAGCCGATACCGATCGACAGCCTGTAGAGCGGCTGGAGGAGCGGCAACTTTTGCGGCCATCGCCAGGTCCGCCCCTTCGGCCGCGGGCGGCACCGAGCGCAGCAACGCGCGAAGGTCGGTATATTTGTATGCTTCGATCCGGCGGTGCGGCAGTCCGGCGGCCGCGAAACGCTCGAAGGCATCCTTGCGTAACCGAACCATCGACGCGGAATTGCCCTCGGCCGCCTTCAGGCTGGCGAAACGCTCGATGAGGTCCTTTTCAGCCTGCGTCCTCAAGAGGCTCGGGCGAGCTGTCATGGCCGCGCTCCCATTCGTCATCTCAGGCGGCCTCGCCGACATAATCGGCGTAGCCCTTGGCTTCCAATTCCAAAGCGAGTTCCGGACCACCCGAGCGAACGATGCGGCCCTTTGAGAGCACATGCACGAAATCCGGTACAATGTGGTCGAGCAAGCGCTGATAATGCGTGATGACGATGAACGAACGCTCGGGCGAACGAAGCGCATTGACCCCGTCGGCCACCACCTTCAGCGCGTCGATGTCGAGACCGGAGTCGGTC
>JBEINZ010000286.1:0-3489 GCA_040377825.1 Hyphomicrobiales bacterium
AGCTTCGCCTTGTGAACTCGCGCCCCACAGCTCCAGAAAACGCCGCTCAAATGTGTTCCACAGCGTGACGACGTGGTCGAGCAGCGAGGTTTCGAACGCGCTTTCCGAATGACCTATTGGGTGCTGTCCGACATTCGAGAAGAAAGCAAGCAGATAATTGGCGATAATCGCGCCAACATCGAAGCCCATCGGGCCAACAAAGGCAAATTCAGGATCTATGACCCGCGTGTCGTTCGCCGTTACCATGACCGATCCCGTATGTAGATCGCCGTGGATTAAGGCTTCAGCCCGGGTCATGAACTCCCATTTTTTCTGTTGTGCGGCGAACTTGAGCCGAGAATCGCTCTCAAAGGCTCGCTTCATGTCGTCGAGATACGGTCGCGTCCACCGATTGAGCGATGCCTCGCGATAAGGATCGGTGAAAACGAGGTCTTCCGTAATTCGGCATAAAGCGGTGTTGGCGGCAAAGAGTTCGACAAGACCCTTGTGGGCAACAGCGGTGGTCCCAAGCACAGAAGTGTTGAACAGCGTCTGAGCCAAAAACTCCGCAATGTCGATCGGGGCCCTCGGATACAAAGTGCCCTTGATCAGGCCTTTGCGAAGAACAATGTGAGGATTGAGATACTCCATTACGATCAAAGCGAGATCGCGGTCGAAATGGAAAATTTTCGGAACCAAGCCGGGTACGTAGCCCGCTTGCGTGGTCAGTGCGACATACTCGAAGTAGGACCGATTCAACGGGAGAGGCCAGGAATCGCCGACCAACCTCACATACGGAAGGGCTTGCTTAACGACCACGCCACCCGAGGATGTTTCAACGATGTAAACAAGGTTGAGGTTACCGTCACCGACTTCGCGAATTTTGTACTCTGCCTCATCTGAGCCGAGTAACGCGGCCACGGCCGGAACGGACTTGAGAATTGAGCGAATTGCGCCCGCTTCAAGCGGTTGATATGCCTGACTTGACATATTCCAGCCTTCCTCCCATCCGTTTTCCGAACAGCATATTTAATGTTGACCAAATTAGCGCAAATACCAAGAGGGGCATAACAGATATGCGACATAGGATTCTTGTAATGGTAGGCTACCCAACATAGCGTGGCGTCGGGGAACGCTCAGGGACAAAGTCCAGTAATCATGAAGCCTTTCATAGTCGCTTCCGACCTTACGAAGAATTTCGGTCGGACAACAGTTCTTTCCGACGTCAGTCTTTCGTTGTTTCCAGGTGAGATCGTGGCGCTCCTAGGAGCTAACGGGGCCGGAAAATCGACGCTTGTAAAGATTTTGGCTGGCGCGCATCAGTCTGATGGCGGAACGATTCTTGTAAACGGGGTCGAGAAGCGTTTTCTTTCAACAAAAGACAGCCGTCGCGCTGGTATATGCGCCGTCCATCAGATCATCAATGACAGCGTGGTTCAGGACCTCACCGTCACCGAGAACCTTTTGCTCGAGGATCTCTCCGATAACTCGACCGGAGTGTTCCTTAACCGCAGGAGGATGCGTGACCGGGCGGAAGAGATCGAAAGCGTCATTGGTTTACGGTTGGCGCTTGGGGCGACTGTTCGGGATCTACCGCAAGCCGATCGCCAACTGGTTGCGATAGCACGAGCCCTCGCTAGCAACCCTCGGTTGCTGATTTTGGACGAGCCCACATCCTCGCTTTCGGATAAGGAAGCGGAACGTTTGTTTCTGGTCCTGGAACGCCTTAAGGCATCTGGCGTGGCAATCGTCTATGTTTCGCACCGCATGTCCGATATCCGGCGCCTCGCCGACCGTGCGATTGTTCTACGCGACGGGAAACTCGCCGGAACGTTCGAGGCACCGCTCGATTTAGGGGCTGCCGTGAGTGCGATGTTGGGTCGCAAAGTGGCGGCGCATGAGAAGCGTGCGCCAGTTGTCGCGGGTCCGGCCGTCGTCTCCTTTAAAGATGCCCAGATGAGACCCGGATCGATCCCGTTCGATTTGGAACTTTGTGCCGGCGAAGTGGTGGTTGCCACAGGTCTGCTTGGGGCAGGTAAATCAGAGCTGGCACAATCACTGTTCGGACTTCGGAGCCTGCATTCTGGCCGCATCACGCTCGATGGAAAGCCGTGGGCTCCTATAAGCCCGCAGCACGCGATTGACGGCGGAGTTTTCATGGCTTCGGAGGATCGCGCGAACAACTCGTTGATCCCGGACTTTTCCGTCGTACGAAATATGACGCTGCCGTTTCTGAGCGGCTTCTCCTCAAGAGCAATCGGTCTTGTCGATCGGTCGCGGGAACTATACGCTGCCAACGGCAAGGTTGCTGATCTGTCTATCAAAACAAGTTCGGCCGGGGCGCTCATCACGACGCTGTCGGGCGGCAATCAGCAAAAGGTCGTCTTGTCGCGCTGGCTGCTGGAGCCTTGCCGGCTGCTCATTTTCGATGAACCGTTCCAAGGCGTTGATATCGCCGCCAGACGCGACATCGGCGCGCGGATCCGTTCGACATCGAAGGATCGCGCGACACTTCTCATATGCGCAGATGTCGAAGAGGCCTTCGAAGTGGCCGATCGAATCATCGTGCTGAGGAACTTCGCCGTTGTTTCCAGCCATGCCGTTGGTGACGTCGATCCCCCTTCCTTAATGGCAATAGTGGCGAGCGCCCACGATGCCATGTTAACTGACGCGGTTCAGCCCACATGAATGACTTATCGTTTCGCGAACTTGCTGTTCGTTATGGATTGATCGTGATCCTAATCCTGATGGGGATAGGCTTCTCGCTCGCCGAACCGTCTTTCCTCCGAATCCAGAACGTATTCATCATCCTTCAGTCGGTCTCGATCGTTGCCTTGCTGGCGCTTGGGGTCACGGCGTCTATGGTCGTGGGCGGGTTCGACCTTTCAATCGGATCGGTCGCTGCCGCCTCATTGATGGCGTCCGCCTATGCGATGGTGGTTTGGGGTTTTGGGTCGCCGTTCGCCGTGGCATTCTGCATAATGATCGGGCTCGGCGTAGGCGCCATTAACGCTTTCCTAATCGTCAAGATGCGCATACCCGATCTGTTGGCGACTCTTGGAATGATGTTCCTGATTGTCGGCTTGCAGCTTATCCCGACCGGCGGCCGCTCGATTGCTTCTGGTATGCAGCTTCCGTCAGGGGTAATCGCGGAAGGCTCATACGACCCTTCGTTCCTCATGCTCGGACGGTATCGTCTGTTCGACCTCGTGCCGGTGCCGGTCGTGGTAATGGCTGTAATGGCCATCGTTGTTTGGGTTCTTCTAGAGCGCACGCGCTGGGGGCGCGTGATGTATGCTATAGGCGGAAACGAACAGGCGGCGCGCCTTGCCGGTGCAAATGTTAACTCGTTTAAGTTTGCCGCCTATATGATATCGAGCTTCTGTGCGTCGATAGGAGGCATCTTGCTCTCCGCGCGGGTCGGCCGCGGCGATGTATCATCTGGCAACTCGCTCCTCCTCGACTCGGTGGCGGCCGCCTTGATCGGATTCGCCGTTCTCGGAGCCAAGA
>JBEINZ010000158.1:0-7689 GCA_040377825.1 Hyphomicrobiales bacterium
CGTGAGCCAGGCCCTTTCGGTCGGATCGCTTCGATCCGACCGGGACAGGCTCTAAGCCACCCTTAGATTGAGCGAGTCCTCAGGGAAGCTTTCGCATCAGATTGGCTCAACCTGCTGATCCGCTGGACCCACATGATTGTCGGTATCGGCTGGATCGGGACCTCGTTTTACTTCATCGCGCTCGATAATTCCTTGAAGAAACGCGCGGCGATGAATGAGGGCGTGTATGGCACGGCATGGGAAGTTCATGGCGGCGGCTTCTATCATGTCGAAAAATACATGGTCGCGCCCAAGCATCTGCCGGACGACCTCATTTGGTTCAAATGGGAAGCCTATCTAACCTTCCTGACCGGTTTCGCGCTTCTCGTCGTGCAGTACTATTGGCATGCCAAAACGTATTTGATCGATCCGAATGTGATGGCGTTGGAGCCCTGGCAGGCGATTGCGATTTCAGTGGGTAGCTTGCTGGCAGGCTGGGCGATCTACGACGGCTTGTGCCGCTCGCCGATCGGCAAGGATACCGGGCTATTGGCCATCATGGTCTTCGCGCTGATCGTCGTGGCCTCGGCATTGTTTTCACAGGTGTTTTCCGGCCGCGGCGCGCTGATCCATGTCGGCGCCTTCGTCGGCACGATCATGGCCGCGAACGTCTTCATGGTCATTGTCCCAAACCAGCGCAAGCTGGTCGCGCAGCTTATGAAGGGCGAGGAGCCCGACCCACGTTACGGCCGCATCGGCAAGCAGAGATCCGTCCACAACACGTATCTCACGCTGCCTGTTCTCGCGATGATGGTCTCGAACCACTATTCGTTTCTCACCGGGCACCCGCATTCCTGGGTTCTTGTTGCCCTCATTTTGATTATCGGCGGCACGGCCCGGCACTTCATGGTGCGGCATGATGCGGGCGATCCGATCGGCCGGATAATCTGGGCTCCTGCTACGGCGGCGGTGGGGTTGACCGTGGCCCTTATAATGACCGCGCCGCGCACCGATCCCGCGCTCGCCGCGATGACGGTCAGCGATGCCGAAGTGCTTCAGATCGCCAAGACCCATTGTGTCGTCTGCCATGCCGCCAAGCCGCGCCACGAGGGCTTCACCGAGGCGCCGAAGGAAGTAAAGCTAGAATCCATCAAGGATATCCGACGCTGGGCCATGTTAATTGACCAACAGGCGGTCAGGGCGGAAATCATGCCGCTGGGCAACGAAACTCAAATGACCGTGGATGAGCGTAAAAAGCTCGGGGCGTGGATCGCGAGGCAGTAATGGCGCTCAGCATCGAGGAGGCGAACGCGCTTTCCGACGCCGATTTCCTTGCACACTTCGCGGATGTTGCGGAGCATTCTCCCTGGGTCGCCGCGCGGGCCTGCGCGCTGCGGCCCTTCATCAATCGGGACGCCATGCTCGCGGCCTTTTCGAGCGCCATTGCCGCCGCGCCGCGTGACATGTGCCTCGCCTTGATCCGCGCGCACCCGGATCTCGCGGGAAAAGCCGCGCTTGCGGGGCGCGTCGCCAACGAATCCATGCGCGAACAAAAGGGCGCCGGGCTCGATACCTTGACACCTACCGAGTTCGCGCGATTCACCGACCTCAACACGCGTTACAACATTCGATTCGGCTTCCCCTTCATTTTTGCGGTCAAGGGCGCTACGAAGCATCAAATTCTCGACGCTTTCGCGCTGCGAATCGACAATTCTCCCGAGGCGGAATTTGATATGGCGCTCGCGCAGATCGCCAGGATTTTCCGCTTCCGTATCGAGGACCGGGTTCTTCCCGGCTAAGGCATGCCCGATAGTTTGGCCATTCATGCGCTTGGCGAGCGAGCGCTCGCGATGCTCGACCAGCTTGCGGCGATCACGGACGATCCCGGCCGCATTACCCGGCTCTACCTTTCGCCCGCCCATCGGCGATCGGCCGATCTCGTGGCGCATTGGATGCGGGATCGCGGGCTCGATACGAGCGAGGACGCGCTTGGCACGCTGCGCGGTTTCATGCCGGCCGGGGTCCCCGGCGCGCAGGCCAATCGCCGGCTTCTGATCGGTTCCCACATAGACACCGTCATCGATGCCGGCCGGTTCGATGGCTGTCTTGGGGTCGTTGCCGGGTTGATCGTTGTGGAGGAACTAGCCGCGCGCGGGGTATCGCTGCCCTTTGGGCTCGAAATCCTGGCCTTCGGCGACGAAGAGGGTGTGCGCTTTCCAACCGCGCTCTCCTCCTCTTCGGCGGTTTCGGGGACATACCGCGCCGAATGGCTCGATTTGGCGGATTCCAGCGGGATCAAGCTGCGCGACGCGCTCAAGGCGTTCGGCGGCGATCCAATGCGCATTCGCGATGCGGCGATCCCCTCGGGCTCGGTGCTCGGTTATGTCGAGTTGCATATCGAGCAAGGCCCGGTCCTCGAACACCAGGGCGAACCCCTTGGCGTGGTGACCACGATCGCCGGGCAGTCCCGCTTTCGCTTGTCAATCACCGGTGAAGCCGGCCATGCCGGAACCGTGCCGATGACGCTTAGGCGCGACGCTTTCGCAGCGTTAGCGGAGCTAGCGGTCTTCGTCGAAAGAGCGGCCCGGGAAGGCACGGCCAGCCTCGTGGCCACGATCGGGTGGGTCGACGTTCGACCGGGTGCGGTCAATGTCGTGCCGGGCGAGGTCTTTGCGACGCTCGATGTCAGGGCCGCGTCTGATGCGCCGCGGCTTGCCGCCATCGATCGCATTCGCTATGAGGCCGACCAGATCGCCAATCGGCGGGGCGTGAAAATCCGCTTCGAGCGATTCTTGGAGAGCCCGACTTGCCCGATGGACGAGCAGCTTCAGAACACCCTGGCCGCGAGCGTGGCCTCGCTCGGGGAGTCCACGCGGCGGTTATCCTCGGGGGCCGGACACGACGCGATGGCGATGGCGCGATCCTTTCCGAGCGCGATGCTGTTTGTGCGATCGCGAGCCGGCATCAGCCATAATCCTCAAGAATTCACGTCTGTAGCGGATTTGGGGCTTGCCATCGAGGCCCTTGTGCGGCTGGTGGAACGTCTGGCGCGGGAGCATGCGCCGTGATTGTACCGCTCTGGAAACGAGGATAACTTGCATGCATGTCCTCACCGGACGAACCCTGTCGTATAGTGCTGATCCCGAGACGGCCGGCGCGGAAGCCGTGCGTTTTGAGGAGCGTGGCGCGGTTGCGATCGGCGATGATGGGCACATCGCTTGGTCGGGACCAGCTGACGCGCTGCCGGAAATCTGGAACGGCGCGCCGAGCGAGGACTTCGGCACGAAGCTGATCGCGGCGGGCTTCGTGGACGCGCACATCCACTTTCCGCAATATCGCATGCTCGCGGCCCCTGGTCGCGACCTGCTGGATTGGCTGAACCGGTTTACCTTCCCGGAGGAGGCGAAGTTCGCGGCCGAGGACCACGCCAAGGCCGCGGCCGAGACCTTTCTCGATCGGCTCTTCGCGAATGGAACGACGGCGGCCTTGGCCTTCTCCTCGGTGCATAAGGCAGCCGCGGAAGCGCTGTTTTCCGCCGCGGAGGCACGCGGGATGGCGCTGGCGACCGGTAAAACGATGATGAACCGGAATGCCCCGGCGGGTGTGCTCGACACGACCGAATCGAGCGGAATGGAGAGTGCGGCGCTGATCTCCCGCTGGCACGGCAAGGGTCGCCTGCGCTACGCGATCACCCCGCGCTTCGCGATTACATCCACGGAAGCCCAACTTTTGATCACAAGCGCGCTCCTCGCCGCGCATCCGGACTGCTTGCTGCAGACGCACCTGTCGGAAAGCAAGCTCGAAATCGAGACCGTCAAGACACTCTTTCCCGACGATGTCGACTATACCGCTATCTACGAACGGTTCGGGCTTCTAGGGCCTACCAGCTTGTTTGCACACGGTATTCACCTTTCGGAACGGGAATGCGCGCGACTGGCGGAGTCGGAGTCTGCGGTCATCCATTGTCCGACGTCGAATACGTTCCTCGGTTCGGGACTTTTCGACATCGACCACATCGGCGCGCCGGGGCGGCGGGTGGGGATCGGGCTTGCGACCGATATCGGCGGTGGGACGAGCTACTCTATGCTGACGACCATGGGCGAGGCCTACAAGGTCGCGATGCTGGCGGGGCGGCGGCTTTCGGCGACGCGATCGTTTTACCTTTCGAGCCTCGGCAATGCCCGACTGTTGCATATGGGCGACGAAATCGGCTCGCTTGATGCTGGAAAATGGGCCGATATCATCGTTTTGGACCCATTTGCGACCCCGGTCCTTGCCGCCCGGCAGGAGCTCAGTGAAAGCCTGGAAGATATCCTCTTCGCGCTGGCTGTACTGGGCGATGAACGGGCGATTGCCGCGACCTATGTGGCTGGCCGCTGCGTCTATCGACGGGATTTGGCAACAGCGCCCTAAAGTGCGCGTTGTTGCCGTTAACGCGTCGATTGTTACCGTAACGTTGCCGTTAACGGGCACGCTATCGCCGTTGGCGTTGCCCTAAACGTTTCCGTTTGAGGCCCATGGCGCTTATGTGCCGCCGGGACCGACCGTCACCACCGTCAGGTCCTTCGAGAGGATGCGACGGGCGACGCGCTTGACATCGTCAAGCGTCACTTTTTCGATCAGCCCGTTGCGTCGATCGGTGTAGTCGATCCCGAGATTGTCGAGCTGGATGGAAAGGAGCTGACCGGCGATCTTGTCCGACGTATCGAAGCGCAGTGGGTAGGAGCCGATCAGGAAGGCCTTCGTTTCGGCGAGCTCTTTCTCGGTCGGACCGACATCCGCCATCCGGCGGATCTGCTCCTTGATCACCGCCAGCGTTTCGGCGGCGCGATCGGCGCGGGTGCCGACCCCGCCGACGAAGAGGCCGGCATGGCGGAAGGGGGCGAGCGACGTGGAAACCGAATAGGCCAGCCCGCGCTTCTCGCGCACCTCTTCGTACAACCAGGACGAGAGCGAGCCGCCGCCGAGAATATGGTTCATCAGGAAGCCGGCCATGAAGTCCGGATCATCGCGCTTCAGTCCGGGGCCGGCAAAGCGGATGGTCGCCTGCGGGACCGCCATGGTTTCCGCGACCGTCACGCCGGTGCGGGGTTCGACGTCCGGGACGGCGACGAGATTGCCCTTGGCTGGCAGGGATCCGAAGACCGAGTCGAGCAATGGGGCCAGCGTCTTGGCATCGATGTCGCCGACGACGGCGATCTTCAGGCCCTCACGGGCGAAAGTGCGGGCGTGAAAAGCGCGGAGGTCGGCGGCCGTGATGGCCTTCAAGCTCGCCTCGTTACCGGTGGCCGGTCGACCGTAGGGATGGTTGGCGAAAAGCGCCTTCGAGAGCGCCTCCCCGGCGACCGTATCCGGATCCTTGGCTTCCCGACGCAGCCCGCTGATCGCCTGAGCCCGCATCCGATCGACCGCGTCCAGGTCGAAGCGCGGCTTGGTGATTGCCAAGCGCAAAAGATCGAAAGCCGCGTCGCGACTTTCACTCAAGGTCTTCATCTCGCCGTAGAATACTTCTCGTGAATCCTCGAAGCCGAGGCGGAGCGACAGGTCCTCGACCTTGGCTTGGAATGCCTGCCCGTCGAGATCGCCCGCGCCTTCGTCGAGCAGGGTCGATAGCAGGTTCGCCAAGCCCTCCTTGCCGACAGGGTCCTGGGTCGAGCCACCTTGAAACGCGAAATTGACCGCGATGAGCGGCACGGTGCGCTCTTCGACCAGCCATGCCTCGATCCCGCCTGGGCTGATCACCCGCTGCGGGCTCGCGGCCTCGGCTTGTCCGGATACGGCTGCGAGGAATACGCCGCCGGCGATGGCGGCTGCAGCTGCAAGGCGGGAGAGAATGGCGATGCCCATCGGATGGCGCCTTTCGAACACTGTGCGAAATGGAATTTCTAAGGAAGCCCGAATACGCCGAGCGTAATCGGGACTCGGTCGAATTCAGCGGATCGCGCCGCCGCCGCTCACCGGCATGACCGGAACCCTGGCACTGGGCGTCTTGCCAGACGGGGGCGCGCTGCGCAGATAGGCGGTGACCGCGCGATTGGGATCCAGGAACCGCTCGGCCACCGCCTGCACGTCTTCGACGCTGACGGCATAAATCCGGCTTGGCCACGTCTGCACGTCCTGAACCGTCGAACCGGTGGTGATCGCGGTTCCGAAGATGCGAGCGAGCGACGATTGGCTGTCCTGGGCGTGGATGGCATCGGCGACGATCTTGCGCTTGGCGCGCAGGACTTCGTCGGCGGTGACGCCGTCCTTGGAGACCTTGGCGAGAATGCCGTCGATCGCCGCCTTTACCGCCTCGACAGGTGTACCGTCGCGCGGGGTCGCGTAAAACAGCAGCCGCGTGTCGTCATGGGCGGTCGACAGGTAGTAGCCGCCGACGGAGGTGACGAGTTCTTTCTCAATGACCAGTTCGCGATAGAGCCGGCTGGTCGGCCCGGACCCGAGAATTTCCGCGAGCACATCGAGCGCTTCGGCCTCGCCCTTCCTGGCGGTCCGGTAGGACGGCACGACATAGGCTTGGCGCATGGAGGGCTGCGTCACCCGCTCATCGGAAAGCGCCACCACGCGTTGGGCAATCTGCTCGGGCTCGCGCGGGCGAATGCGCTCACCCGGTTCGGCGCGGCGGGCAACCCGCCCGTAGGTCTCTTCCGCCATTTTGCGGACATCCGCGGCTTCGACATCGCCGGCCACGATCAGAACGGCGTTGTTGGGCGTGTAAAAGCGATCGTAGAAAGCCAGGGCGTCCTTATAGGTGAGCTTCTCGATTTCATGCCGCCAGCCGATGATCGGGATGCGGTAGGGGCTCGCCATATAAAGCGTTGCCTCCATCGCCTCGCCGAGCTTCGCGCTCGGGTCGTTGTCCGTGCGCATCGAGCGCTCTTCCAACACGACCTGTAACTCGGGCTTGGCGGTTTCCTCGTTCAGCACGAGGTTCGCCATCCGGTCGGCCTCCAGTCCCATGACGAGCGGGAGATGCTGCTTGGCGACGCGCTGGAAATAGGCGGTGTAGTCGCTGGAGGTGAACGCGTTCTCCTGGCCGCCGATCGAGGCCACGATCTTGGAGAAGCCACCGTCGGGGTTGTCCTTCGTGCCCTTGAACATCAGATGTTCAAGATAGTGCGCGATGCCTGACTTGGTCGGCGGCTCGTCGGCGGAGCCTGCCTTGTACCAGACCATGTGGGTAACGACCGGGGCGCGGCGATCCGGGATCACGACGACCTTGAGACCGTTTCCGAGCGTGAAGGACGTTACGTCCTTGCCGATCACGGGGGCGAGCAACGGGGCCTGGGTAGCCACGGGAAGCGGGCTCGTTTGCGCCGCGAGCTTCATGTCCCCGGCATGTGCCGGAAACGCGGCGGTGGCGAGAAGTGCCGATACGGCGAACCATTGACGGGCGCGGGCGATCTTCGAAGCCGACATCGGCACGGGCGTAACCCTTTCTCGCTAGAGGCGCGATCGATATCGATCGCTGGTTCACGGTGTGGACGGCCCATGGCCTCGACGGGAGGCAAGCCGTCTTGCGATCGACGGATCCAAGTCCAAGATCTGATCATGGACCCATCAGTTCAGATAATGTTTGTTTAATCGCCGACAACACCGATACAATTATCAAAGGCCGAGTTTTGCTGAAAAAGCCGGACGTCCATTGCTGGAGGTCCAACACATTTTGAGCGTTCTGTGAAATCTAAAGGCAGCGGTATGAGGCGGGTC
>JBEINZ010000099.1:0-10475 GCA_040377825.1 Hyphomicrobiales bacterium
ACGTAAGATCTTAAGATTTAAACAAATAATATGTTTTCAAATGACAGTGCCCTATCCCGCCACGCCGAGCTTCTTCTGCAGGCTCGTAGAACTCGTCGTATACTGGAATACAATACGCTGATCTGGCGCAATGATACGCTTGGCAGCTTGGGCCATCAGGGCGACTTCGTGGAAACCGGAGAGGATCAATTTAAGTTTTCCGGGGTACCAATTGATGTCGCCGACAGCGAAGATCCCTTTCGAAGAGGTCTCGAATTTTTCTGTGTCGACCGGAATGAGGTTCTCGTGGAGATTCAGCCCCCAGTCCGCGATCGGACCAAGCTTCATGGTCAATCCGAAGAACGGCAGCAACCGTGTCGCCGGGATCGTGTCTGGGCCGCCATCGATTCCCTTCACAGTCACGGCCGTCAGTTCACCTTTGGTCCCTTGTAGTCCCGTGACCTGACCAAGACGCAGATCGAGTTTGCCGCTTGCGACCAGATCGCGCATGGCCGCGACCGAATGGGGCGCGGCGCGAAATTCGTCGCGCCGGTGCAGCAGCGTGATGCGCTTGGCGATCGGTTGAAGGTTTAAGGTCCAGTCGAGTGCGCTATCGCCACCACCGACAATCAAAATTTCCTGATCGCGGAAAGCGTCCATCTTACGCACAGCGTAAAAGACTGAGGTGCCCTCGAAGGCCTCGATACCGGGAACCGGGGGCCGCTTCGGCTGAAACGAGCCGCCACCTGCGGCGATCACCACGACTTTGGCGTGAAACTCCTCGCCGGCGTCGGTATGGACCAGGAAAGTCCCATCCTCTTGGCGCTCCAGTCGCTCAACCATGCGAGAGAAGTGGAACGTCGGATGGAACGGCTTCGCCTGCTCCATGAGCTTATCAACCAGTTCCTGCGCACCAACAATCGGATATCCGGGAATGTCATAGATCGGCTTTTCTGGATAAAGCTCGGCGCATTGTCCGCCCGGTCGATCGAGTATGTCGATGAGGTGGCACCTCATATCGAGGAGCCCGAGTTCGAAGACCGCGAACAGGCCGACCGGCCCCGCTCCGATAATGACAACGTCCGTTGTGATGCGCTCGCTCATGTCGTTTGCCGCTCAAGTTCCCGCCTAGCGGCCGCTACCGCCGCGCCCGACGGTATAAGCATTCAATTCCGTTATGGCGAGGGCTTCGACCTCGCCAAACTCCGATTTTAGGAAATTGCGTTCCACTCAAAGCACTTAACGCGCAATGAAAAACACACGGCTCAAGCTTGGCGCTCGGGCACGCTAACAATCAGGCCGTCAAGATCAACCTTGACCTTAATCTGGCAGGATAACCGCGAGGTCGGACGGACATCGTAGGCAAAGTCCAACATGTCCTCTTCCATCGGCTCCGGCTTGCCCACTTTTGGGTACCAATCGGGATCGACATAAACATGGCAGGTCGCGCAGGCACAGGCCCCGCCGCATTCGGCCTCAATGCCCGGCACCATATTGCGGATGGCGTTTTCCATCACGGTCGAGCCGATATCGGCGTCAACAACGTGCGAAACGCCATCATGGGTGAGATACGTGATTTTGGGCATCGGGTTCCTCGGTAAGCAAGCAGCCAAGAACAGCTTTGGGCGACCGGAGATAACCGGTCCCCGCTGAACGTCAAGCCCGACTGCTTAAGCAACGTTGCCCGCGTTCCTCAGTCGGCAAGGATTTCCCGGATGTGGCTGTTCGCCTCGTGGATCGCCACGGCCAGTTCCGCGATCAGCCGGCCGGCATCGGCCGGGACGAGCGCCGATCGTTCGACACCTTCGGCAAGACGCGCAACTCGCCAAGCCCCGATACCCAATGCCGACCCGCCAATTGTATGGGCGGCGCGCATACGTACATCGGAATCTTCGGCTGGTGTGATGCGCGCGAACAGCGTGATCGATTGCCCTAGGAACAGACGCAGCACCTCGCGCTCCAAGTCCCGATTGCCAAGAGTTTGGCGCGCAAGATGAACGAGGTCGATAGGACGTTCCGGCGTCCGGCCCGACGAGCGCGTCATTGCTTCAAGTGCGCCACCTCCATTTGAGGTTACACAAAAGGCGCTCGAACCGTAAGCAAAGGCAACCATCTACGCCGATCCCAACTCTCTACCAAGAAGCCATCGACCCGATCGGCCCAAGCACATTCCCGGATAGTGCCGATATTAAACACTTGACCTCGGCTAAGTCCTCGTAAATTCGCTAAGGCAACTTTGGTCTTTTCGATCGGATCGTTAAAGAAAACTTTCCTGCCGTTGATCTTCGGGCGAATATCTACCCTAAACCAGCACAATGATCGGCGCTTCGAGCGTCAACCGGTAGACACCGTCTTTCGTGCGCGGTGGAATGATCGAACAGGATCCGCCCGTCGAGCGTTTCTTAAATGCAACACAGATGACTCAGACAATCGAGTTGCGGGCGACGCGAATCAACCAGATGCTGAATTAGGATCATTTAGAATGTTCAGCCCCAAGGTAACGATTCGGCGAATCTCGCGGTCCGGTCGAACGCCCTTAGGTGGAGTCCCGCTCAGCGTGTCACCAATCTTCGCGCTTTATCAAGGATTTCGGTGTTCTAGTTCGTTTACGCGGCGGCAGACTGCGGGCCCGTTAACGATGATACGGGAAAACTGAGCTGCAGTGTTTCATCTTCGTTAATGAACGATTACCATATGAGCGCGGCAACTTATGGGACGTCTTTTCGTACACGCTATTCAAGCGGGCGAATAGACGCTCTTGATGTACCTTCCGGATTTAGTCTTTCCGGAATGTTCGGCCGGTCGCAAGCTTCGCGGGCGCCGAAAGCGCTCCAAGCAGCAGCGGCCGGAGTGTTTTGAGTACGGACGCGAGGCAAAAGGCGACCATGGCGACCAATCCAAACAAGCAGGTTGATCCGGCCGAGGCGGCGCTTTCCGCTGTCGAAGAAGCGCTGAAGCTCGATTTCGGTGGCCCCGATGAAACAAAATCAGGCGTTACCGTTAATCCAGCTAATTCGACCGACGAGTCGAAATCGGCGTCAACCACCGCCGAGGCGACACTGTCGTCAAGTCGCAAACGCCTATCCAGTGGCAGCGGAGAGGCCGACAGGCGTCTCAATGCACCGCTTGCATCCTCTGAGCAGACCGTTGAAGCAACGTCTCGCGCGACCCCTCGCCCGCCGGCGAACGACGATCGCCTGCAAATTGGTTCGCTTGTTTACACTTTGAACCGCAAGCCGTCCTCCGGACCCTATTGGGTGGCGACCCTCATTGCGGCAGCGTGGGTGGCAGCCTCGGTAGCGCTGACCTTCACGGCATACCGAAGCGAGCTATCCGGATTCACAGTGTATGACCTGATCAAAGGGCCCCAGTTCGCGTGGGCGCTCGCCGCGACGCTGATTCCGGTGGCCTTCTGTTATGCAATTGCCGCCCTTGTTTGGCGTGTTCAGGAAATGCGCATCGCGTCGCGCTCGATCGCGGAAGTCGCGCTGCGACTGGCGGAACCGGAAACGACCGCGAAGGAAGCCGTTGTATCCATCGGACAAGCGATCCGCCGCGAGATGGCGGCGGTTGGCGATGGGCTGGACCGCGCTGTCGCGCGCGCCGGCGAGCTTGAAGTCCTGGTTCACAATGAAGTGTCCTCGCTGGAGCGCGCCTACAACGAAAACGAGTTGAAGATCCGTAGCTTGATTGAAGAGTTGGTCAATCAGCGCGAGGCCATAAACAACAACGCCGAACGTGTCCGCCACGCAATTTCCGGCGCCCACGAGACCCTCTCCGGCGACCTCAAGCTCACCCGAGACCGCATCGCCGAGACCGTTGAGGACGCAACAAATCGTCTAACCGGATCCCTTATCGAAAAAGGCTCCGAAATCACCTCCCGTATCGATCGGTCCTCCAGCGAACTCGTGTCTGCGATCACTCTCCAGGGCAATGGAGTGGTCGACCGGCTGTCGGTGACCGGCAAGACAGTAACCGATACGTTTAGCGCTGTTGGCGTTGACGTTGCCGATCGCGTCGCGGCGGCTGGCCAAATTGTGGCTGACACTCTGACAATGAAGGGTTCCGACGTATCAGATCAGCTGACGCGCACAGGAAACGAATTGATCGACTCTTTCTCGGTCAAAAGCGACAAACTATCCGATGCGGTGTCGCGCATTAGCGACGATTTGATCGCCAATCTAGGCGACCGTACCGACAAGATCACGCATACCTTGACGACGGCCACAGCAAAACTCGTCGATACAATTGGGGATCGTACGACTTTTGTCACCGACACGTTCGTGACGACAGGCGCCACGTTGATCGATACGCTGACCGAACGCTCCACGACGTTGAATGACACGCTGGTCCGTACAGGCGCCAACATCGTTGACCAGCTGGGTGAGACCGGCTCGGGTCTGGTGGAGTCGCTCAACAACAAAGCCTCAGTCCTAACCGACCGATTCCAGTCGTCCGGCGAAACCCTGATCGAGACGATGATAGATCGATCGACCAGCGTGAATGAGACCCTGACGCGCACTGGCACGACCCTTGTTCAAACGCTGAACGAACGCACCCAGTTCTTCACGCAGCAGTTCCAGGCCACTGGCACGACGCTGGTCGAGACCATGTCGGAACGCTCGCAAAGTGTGAACGATGCACTGAGCCGCACCGGTCAGGGCCTCATCGAAACGCTCACGGAGCGCAGCCGCGGCGTTAACGAATCGTTGGCTGCAACCGGCGCCTCGTTGATCGAGACCCTCAGCGAACGCTCCGACGCAGTGAACCAAGCGCTCGCCCTAACCGGCGCCGATCTGGTCGAGACGCTAACCAACCGCAGCAACTCGGTGAAAGAGGCGCTGACACGCACCGGCGACAGCGTCATCGAAACACTGACCGACCGCAGCCGCGCCGTAACGGACCTCTTCTTCGAGACCGGAGAGACGCTGATCGAAAGCCTCACCCACCGCGGTGATCAGCTGAGCGACACCTTCTCCCGGACCGGCCGTACACTGATTGAGGCGCTGTCCGAGCGTTCGACGACCCTCAACGACGCCTTGAATCGTACAGGCGATACGCTGATCGGGACCCTGACGGTCACGAGCTCATCGTTGAACGAAACCCTGAGCACAACCGGATCGATGGTTGCCGAGACAATCTTGTCCCGTGGCAAGGAAGTCAACGACAGCCTGCTCGGTCACGCTGCGGAAATCGATACGACCCTCTCGCGCACCGGTCGCGAGATCGTCGAACTCATCGCCCTGCACGGTGGCGAGGTGACCACCGCAATTGGCACGAGCGGGCGCGGCATCGTCGAGGAGATTGTCGGGCGCGGTACCGAGATAACGGATCGTTTGGACACCACGGCGAACGGGATCGTGGAATCGATCACGACAAAGTCCGACCGCCTGATCACGACACTCGCCGATACCGGAAACCGGATCTCCGAAATTCTCATCGTGAATGGCGAGTCCCTTACCAGCCGTCTCGACGATACGCACGAGCGCATCACACAGACGCTCACAAGCGGCGGCGACGAAATCACGGGACGCATGGTGTCCGAAGCGAACCGTGTCGTGGATTTGCTGAACGCGAACGAGCTGCAGATCAGCTCAACCCTCGAAGCGACGTCGCTTAGCTTGGTCAACGCGCTCCAGTCGAACGCGTACACCCTCGCCGAGGTGCTGCGGACGAACGGCGAACAACTCACGGACTCCCTTACCGGCACGGTCTCAAGGATCACGGATATCTTGTCGATTGGCGGCGAAGACGTCGCCGCCCGGCTCGACGCCACCGCTGACCGGATTTCGTCATCGATCGCGGGCCCTGGCCTAGAGCTTGCCGAACGCGTCGAGGCGACCAGCGATCGTATCCACGAGGCGATCGTCACGCGGGGTATCGAGCTCAGCCAACGGCTTGCGGAAACCGGTGTCGAGCTTGATCGGCTCGTCGATACGCGCACGATCGAATTCAGCCTCGGCCTACAGCAGGGCCTGGCGGATGCCGCAAGCGACATCGCTGGACGCACCAACGAGCTTGCCGAGCGGCTTGCCCGTGCGGGAACCGAGGTTGCGCGTCTGGTACAGTCGCAGGGAGACGTCGTTACGGATCGAATGGCAAGCGTCGGAGGCGAATTCCTGACGGCCTTAACCGCGCGTGGCAACGAACTGACCACCGGCCTCTCCGAGCGGCTCATGACGCTTGAGGACATCGTCAGCGAACGGGCGGCAAAGGTCGTCGAGGTCCTCGGCGATCGCACCGAGCAAATGAAGGATCTCCTGGAGGTCCGCATCGGGCTCGTCGACGAGACGCTGGAGACGAAAACCGTGGCGCTCGCGGAGGCGCTTCAAGAGCGGACCAATAATCTCGCCGAGACGATCGAGGCTCGTACGAGCGAGATGTCGGCCGCACTTGATGCCAAGCTGGTCTATTTCGGCACTTCGCTTGAGAGCAAGACCGACGATGTCGGACGCATCCTCGAAAAACGTGCGCTTGACTTCGAGCAAACCGTCGCGCTGCGCGTGGACAAGGTGGCGGCAACATTCGCCGAACAGACCGAAGTCTTTAATGAGACGGTCCGCCTGCGCACCGAAAAGATTGAAGAAGCCCTGGATCAGCGCGCACGCCAGATCAGCGAGACGTTGATCGACCGAACCCGTGACATCGCGCGTACATTTATCGAGGGTCATACGGCGGTTACCAATGCCTTCGACACGCGTCTTGCGACGATTACGGGTACGCTTGGCCGCTCCACGGATGAAGTAACGCAGCGCATTTCGGGACGCGTCGAGGAAATGAACGCAACCCTGGGCTTCCGTCTTGACGAGTTCAGCCAGACAATCGACGACCGGGCCGGCATGATCGATAAGATCTTGCAAGACCGCTTGAATGCAATTGGCTCGACGCTGGGCTCCGAAGCCGACAAGGCTCGCCAGATCGTCGTTCGAACCCTTGCGGACACATCGTCAGAAATCACGGCGCGCAGCGAAGAAGCCCGCCGTGTTCTGGTGGGAACGACGTCCGAAATCACCGAGCGGCTCGATGCGGAGACACGTCGCGCAAGCGAGACAATCGCCTCCACGCTTGAAGGAGCGACGGACCGGGTTGTCAGGGCGTCCGAGACGATGGAGCAAAACCTCATCGGCCGCGCATCATACGTCGCGGCCGAGCTCGACCAACGCACACAAGCAATCTCGTCGCTCTTCGATGGCCGGGGCAGCCAATTGGTGAACTCGATCGCCGTGCGTACGACCGACATGGCAGATCGCTTGAATGCCGCCGAAACGTCGCTTTCCGCGACCCTTGGCGATCGCACGGCGGAAATGTCGGCCGAGCTGGCGGCGGCGCATGACGCGATTGTCGGCGCGCTCGATGTTCGCCAGATTGATCTCACCAACCGCCTGCTCGCGGCTCGTGATGACTTTGCAACGGCGATCGATGCGCGCACGACCGACTTCACGGGCAAGCTAAACTTTGCGCGGGACGAACTCGTGGTCGCGGTGGATCGACGCGCCGCGGAGTTCAGCGGGCGCTTCACCCATGCACGCGATCTGTTGGTGGAGGTGCTCGACCGGAAGGGCCGAGACCTTACCGAGTCAGTCGCCCGCCAAGGTATCGAGACCGCGCAAATCGTGGGGGACCTTCGCGAGAGCCTTATCGGCGCCGTCAGCGAACAGAGCCGCGAGGCCGTCGAGGTACTTGGTCACGCCAATCAACGCCTGAAGTCCGATATGTCGGAACTCATCGACCGGCTCAACCAATCGAACATCACGCTTCAGGCTGTCATGTCTCGGGCAGGCGCAAGCCTCCGAGAGATCGAGTCGAACCTCGGGCGGCAAACCGAGGACGTGAAATCGACCGTGGAGCAGGCCGTGACAGACACACGACTTGCCAGTGACGCGATCTCCACTGAAGTCGGAACGCTTCGCGAAGTGTCGTCCGTCGTGCTCAACGATGTGGCCAATATCACGGGCCGCTTCGATGAACAGGCCCAGAAGCTGCGCGATGCGGCCCGCCAAGTGGCCGATGCCAACACCATGCTCGAGCGGACCATTGAAGAGCGCCGCCGCTCGCTTGATCAGGTTGCCGCTGGTCTCGCCCAGAAGACGGAGAGCGTTGACAGTCTGATGAGGTCCTTCGCCAGCTTAATCGCCGATACGCTCGCGAACGCCGAAACGCGGGCACGCGAAGTCGGTGCCTCGCTGTCGCTCAGCGCCGAAAGTTCAGTCAGGTCGGTTCTCGGCCAGCTCGATGTTCTTCGCGAAACAGCGGGTGCCGAAGGTATGCGCGCCGGCGAGACGCTCCGCCAAGTGCAGGATTCCATGGTCAGCGAGATGACGCGCGCCGTCAGCGACACAACCGTGCGCTTTGCTGATGCGACCGAAAAGATGCGTGAAGCCGCACGCATGATGCAGGATGAACTTGAGAAAACACGCGCGGAACTGAAGCGTGGCGTCTTCGAACTGCCAAAGGAAACCGAGGAGTCCACGGCCGCCATGCGTCGGGTGGTGACCGAACAGCTCAAGGCGTTGAACGAACTGACCGGGCTCGTCAATCGTCAGAACGCGAACTATGACGTCTCCCGTCCGCGGAGTGCCGAACCGGCGGCTCCCCGTCGGAACACCAATCTCGCGACGGTGGCGGTCGTGGACCGGACGCCCGTTGTTGAACGCGCTCCGATCGTCGACCGGGCTCCCACGCCTGAGCGACGCCCGAGCGTTGAGCGTACGGTCGCGCAGGAAAGAGCCCCGGCGGTCGAGCGGCCTCAGGTTGTCGAGCGCGCTCAAGTCGTTGAACGGTCGCAGATTGTAGAGCGAAACCTCGAGCGTGCCCTGGAACGGCCGCAACCCGCGCCGTTGCCCGAGGCACGGCGGTCGACGCAAGCCACAGCGGCACCCGCAGCCGATGCTCAACGTGACGGGCGCGGCTGGGTCGCGGATCTGCTACGCCGCGCATCACGCGACGAGGACGGCGAAGTCGACGGTGACAGCGCCAACGGTTTGCGTACGTCCCAAGCCACGATCGAGGGCCTGGGGGTACTTACGGCAGACATTGCCCGCGGTATTGACGAGGAGGCGCTCGGGGATGTCTGGGTTCGCTATAATCGCGGCGAACGAAATGTCTTCACGCGGCGTCTTTATACGCTGCAGGGTCAAGCGACCTTCGAGGAAATCAGGCGCAAGTACAATCGTGGCGGCGAGTTCCGAGGGGCCGTGGATCTTTACATCGATGACTTTGAGCAACTTCTGATCGATGTCGCGCGATCGGATCGCGACGGGTCGGAGGGTCAGGCCTATCTCGCGTCGGAATCCGGCAAGGTTTACACCATGCTGGCCCATGCGGCCGGCCGTCTGGATTGAGCCGTTCGTCAGGACTCGATCTGGGGTGACAACTGGGTCCCAAGATCCGTCCGATGAAATTAATCGGACTACGAATTAAAAAACGGCGCGGAGGCCACCGCGCCGTTTTTTTGCATTCGCAACTGTACTGTCAGACCCAACAAGTGTCTTCAGACGTGTTTAAGCGTCCAGGTCAGAATATCGCGCAAGGTACGATCGAGTGCAACGTCGAGTGCGTCGGTTACGAGCGCCGCGGCATTGCTGGTCGAGGCCTGTTCCGACCGGAACACCTCCGTTGCGACAACCCGGCCATTGCGATCGTTCAAAAGCTTTATCGAAACCTCGACCACGGCCGAAGCGTTCGAAGCATCAAATTCGAACGCTCGGATTTCCGTGACGAGCTGATAGTCGACGAGGAGCCCCTGCCCAGGTCGGCCGGCGGCGCGCACGCGTCCGGAGTTTTCGTAGGTTTCGACAAGTCGTGCTTGGATCAACCGCGGCAGTCGGTCGCTCCATTGCGCGTCAGCGAGATAGTTGATCTCTGCGGGACGCGGCCGCACCACGATCCGATCCGTATCGAACGCCCTTAGAGCCTGAGGCTCTGGGACCAGGATCTGAGCGGGACTGGCACGGCCCGATTTGACGTCACGCGGTGCGGTCAGATCAAACGTTTCCGACGTCCGCTCAATGCCGAGGATACCGCATCCGCCAAGAGTGGCGCCGATCCCGGCAACCACACCGAGCGACAACAAGAAGCGCCGTTTTGTTAAACTCACGTCCAAAGCCCCCCTCGGACCATCGGTTGTCACCGACGCGACCCACTGTATTCCGGAATCTTACCGCCGCCGCTTCCGCTGCCGCCGAATAGCACGCGGCTCGGATTTCGGTCGAAGTCATTCACCGCGCGTTCGATTGTTCCGAGCGTGCGGCGTCCATCGGAGACGAACTCGCGCACCTCCCGCAAGCCGGTTCCGGTAAATGCGGTTATGCCAGCGGATACCTCGTTAGCCCGAGCTTGGAATGTCGCTGATGTCTCGCGGAACTGCCGCGCTGCCTCGATCGCCTCGGCGAAGAACGCGCGGCCTTGCGAAAGAAGGCCTTTTCCGTCATCGGAGCCGAGCAGCCCATCCACTTTCACGAGGATGTCGTCGACACGTTTGGATGCCTTTTCCAAAC
>JBEINZ010000211.1:0-5461 GCA_040377825.1 Hyphomicrobiales bacterium
CGCCGGAGCGATGCGACATGACCGCCGTGTAGCCGGCCTTATGCGCGGTCGATACGGCGTCGAGCGTCTCGGTCAGGGTGCCGATCTGGTTGACCTTAACCAGGATCGAATTCGCCACGCCCTTGGCGATGCCTTCGCGCAAGCGCACCGAATTGGTCACGAACAAATCGTCGCCGACAAGTTGAACGCGGGCGCCGACCGCATCGGTCACCAGCTTCCAGCCGTGCCAATCGTCCTCGGACATGCCGTCCTCGATCGAGATGATCGGGTAGTCCGCCGCGAGCTTGGCGAGATAGCGCGCCTGCTCCTCCGGCGAACGGACCACGCCCTCGCCTTCGTAGTGATAGGCGCCGTCCTTGAAGAACTCGGTCGCCGCGCAATCGAGCGCGAGATAGACGTCCTCGCCGGGCGTGTAGCCGGCTTTCTCGATGGCCTTCATCACGAAGTCGAGCGCCGCGGTCGCCGAGGCGAGGTTCGGCGCGAAGCCGCCCTCGTCGCCGACATTGGTGTTGTGCCCGGCGTCCTTCAAGCCCTTCTTGAGGGTGTGAAAGATCTCCGCGCCCATCCTGAGGCCCTCGGCGAAGCTGGAAGCGCCGGCCGGCATGATCATGAATTCCTGGAAGTCGATCGGATTGTCGGCATGCACCCCGCCATTGATGATGTTCATCATCGGAACCGGCAGAATGCGCGCGCCCGCGCCGCCGACATAGCGGTAAAGCGGCAGGCCGGCGGCTTCGGCGGCGGCCTTGGCGACCGCCAGCGAGACGCCCAGAATGGCGTTGGCGCCGAGGCGCTTCTTGTTCGGCGTGCCGTCAAGCTCGATCATCGCCTCGTCAATGGCGATTTGGTCCTCGGCTTCCATCCCGCCGACCGCATCGAAGATTTCGCCATTGACCGCGTTGACCGCGCGGATCACGCCCTTGCCGAGATAGACGCCCTTTTCGCCGTCGCGCAGTTCCACGGCCTCATGCGCGCCGGTGGAAGCCCCCGAGGGGACCGCGGCGCGTCCGAACGAGCCGTCCTCCAAGGTCACATCCACTTCCACCGTCGGGTTACCACGGCTGTCGAGGATCTGGCGGCCGACGATATCGACGATGGCGGTCATGTCTGCATCTCCTTAGGGAATCGCGATGGGACGGGCACGTTCGCATGTCCCCGGTTGCGGCCGGCTCTATAGCCGAGCCACGCGACAATTCCTAGACGATCGCAAGCGTTCTGTGGGTGACCCACCAATCCGGCTCCAGATTCAAAAGCCCGAGCCAGTCGGGCTTTCATCAAGAAGCGACAGTCGCATCAGCGGTCGTCGCGGCGATCGACGGGCGACTTTTTCAAAGCCGAGCGCGCGAAAGACCGAGGCGAGGCCGACGAAACCTTCGCCGGAGGTCAGCGTCTTGTCCGGGTCGATGGCCGCGACCTCCAAGGAGGGCGCGCCGGCGGCCCTGGCTTCCACGATCGCGGCCTGCGTGAGACGGCGCATCAGGCCCAGTTTTCTCCAAACGAGCCGGAGATAAAAGCAGGTGATCGCGAGCGCCCCATTTGAATGGCCGTCCTCGGCCGGCGCGGAGACCTTGCCGCGATCGAACACCGGCACGTCAACGCGCGGCGCGATCGCGACCCAGGCCACGGCAAGATCACCGGCATAGGCCAAGAGTCCTGGCGGCGGACCGCGGCGGACGCAGGCTTGCATCGCCCCCTTCCGTCCGGACCTTTCGAGCGCCTTGAACTCGCGCCTTGGCAAGCGGTGCCACTGACACCAACACCCGCCGTTCGCGCCCTTCTCGGGGCCAAAAAGATGCTCAAAATCGTCCCAGCGGTCCGGCGTCAGCGGGTGGATCGGGAAGTCCGTCAAATCGGCACCCATGCGTCAGGCGAGCCCCTTGGCCAACCGATCGAAAGCGGCGAGTTGGGCAAGAAGCGCCGGCATTTGCGGCAGCGGGACCATGTTCGGTCCGTCGGAGGGCGCGCGGTCGGGGTCCTCGTGGGTCTCGATGAACACGCCGGCGACGCCGACGGCGACCGCCGCGCGCGCGAGCACCGGCACGAAGCGCCGATCGCCACCCGACGACGTCCCCTGCCCGCCCGGCTGCTGCACCGAATGCGTGGCGTCGAAGATGACCGGTGCGCCGGTCTCGGCCATGATCGGCAGCGCGCGCATGTCGGACACCAGCGTGTTGTAGCCGAAGCTCGCGCCGCGCTCGGTGAGGAGCACATTGGCATTGCCCGCGCCGAGGATTTTGTCCGCCACGTTCTTCATGTCCCAAGGCGCGAGAAACTGCCCCTTCTTGACGTTGACCACGCGCCCGGTCTTCGCCGCCGCGACCACGAGATCAGTCTGCCGGCACAAAAACGCCGGGATCTGCAGGACGTCGACGACTTCGGCGACCGGCGCGCATTGGGAGATCTCGTGCACGTCGGTGAGGCACGGCAGCCCCAAGGTCGCGCGGATCTCGGCGAAGACCGGCAACGCCGCCTCCAGTCCCATGCCGCGCGCGGCCTTGAGGCTCGTGCGGTTTGCCTTGTCGTAGGACGTCTTATAGACAAGGCCGATCCCAAGCTTCTCCGTCATCGCCTTCAGCGCCGAGGCGGTCGACAGCGCATGGACCCGGCTTTCCATCTGGCAGGGACCGGCGATCAACGTCAGCGGCAGGTGATTGCCGAACCGGACCGGACCGACGACAACTTCGGAATTGGGCATCATGGGTGCGGGTCCTCGGGGTCGTGGGGATGGTCGAACGCGCATCGCCAAGCCGGCAAGACGGAGAGCACTTAGTTAAAGGCTCCGGAGGCGGGGATCAATCGGGGTATTGGGGCGGGGAGCTTTAGGGATGCAGTCGCGATTGACCTTGCAACTCTTGGTGCACGCCTTTAGCTTCGGCGTAACGTAAACGCCCGAGACGCCGGTGAATAAGTTCATGAAAGGCGAACTCACATGAGCGCGATGGATAAGGAAGCCTCACAGTTCGCGCGATACAGCAGCCTTGATGAGCTGACCCCTGCCCCACCCTTGAGCAGCGCCGTGAAGGCCATGTCCGACCATGATGTTGATCAGCGTGCGGCGGCTGATCCCGATATGGGAACGATACCTGTAGATTTTTGGGATACGGCCCACTTGGTTAAGCTGGTCAGCGCGAATAGCAAATCCTTGGCATGAACAACAACGGCTAAAACAAAAATGAACCATCGAGCTCCCTCATTCGGCCAGCCCTCATTTTCGTGCCCGCATTGCAACGCCATTTCTCATCAAAATTGGTTCGAGCTGCGTGCATCGCAAAACACGATTAAGCCTTATCTGTTTTCAGAAAGAGATCGTGCTGCATTAGTAAAATCCCCGCAAAATTACGCTGGCTTTCTGCTGAAATCTCAAATTGATATCAGTGATCTTGAAAGAATTATAATCGGAGATGTGATAATCGCCAAAAAAACGTCGGACGTTGCTGGGAGATTGGTCACGAATATTCACATTAGCCAGTGCTTTTCCTGCAATAAAGTCGCAATTTGGCGATATGATACTCTGCTTTACCCGGTAACTTCATACGAAGTTAAGCCCAACGACGACATGCCTGATGACATTAAAGCCGATTTTCTTGAAGCAGCGTCTATTGTCAATTTATCGCCCCGTGGCGCGTGCGCGTTGCTTCGCCTTGCGATTGAAAAGCTCTGCGTGCACCTTGGAGGCAAGGGAAGAAAACTGGATGATGACATCGCGATGCTTGTCAAAAAAGGCTTAAATAAGGGCGTCCAGCAGTCTCTGGATTACGTCCGAGTTATTGGAAATGAGGCTTTACACCCAGGCCAGTTAGACTTGAAAGATGACCAAAATACTGCCGAAACGTTATTCGGTCTCGTCAATTACGTCGTCGATGAGCTCATTACAAAGCCCAAATCGCTTGATGAGATTTACAATCGACTTCCATCAGAAAAACGTCGGCAGATTGAAAATCGGGATAAGGTAGCGCTTTCGCCGTCCAAAGGCGCATAAACTGTTATTATTCAGTAACTCGCAACCTACACCAACCGGCTCTGTACCATCGCCGCCGAAATGAAGCTTTCGAACAGCGGGTGCGGTTCGAACGGGCGGCTTTTGAGTTCGGGGTGGTATTGCACGCCGACGAACCAGGGGTGGCCCTTGAGTTCGACCGTTTCCGGCAGCACGCCGTCGGGCGACATGCCGGCGAAGATCATGCCCTTGGCTTCCAGGCGCTCGCGATAGGCGACGTTCACCTCGTAGCGGTGGCGGTGGCGCTCGGAGATCTCGTTCGCCCCGTAGATCGCGGCGATCTTCGAGCCGCCGGCGAGCTTGGCCTGATAGGCGCCAAGCCGCATCGTGCCGCCGAGATCGCCGTCGGCATTGCGCTTTTCCAGCTCGTTGCCGCGCAGCCATTCGGTGAGGAGGCCAACGACCGGCTGCTCGCAGGGGCCGAATTCGCTCGATCCCGCGTCCGCCACGCCGGCAAGGCTGCGCGCGGCCTCGATGACCGCCATTTGCATGCCGAAGCAGATCCCGAAATAGGGGATGCCGCGCTTTCGGGCATAGCCGGCGGCGGCGATCTTGCCCTCCGTGCCGCGCTTGCCGAAGCCGCCGGGCACGAGAATGCCGTGCACGTGTTCGAGGAACGGCGCGGGGTCTTCCTTCTCGAAAACCTCCGACTCGATCCAGTCGATCTTGACCTTGACCTTGTTGGCGATGCCGCCATGGGTCAGGGCCTCGATCAGCGACTTATAGGCATCTTTGAGGCCGGTGTACTTGCCGACGACCGCGATGGTCACTTCGCCTTCCGGGTTGTGCACGCGCTGAGAAATCCTCTCCCAGCGGGAGAGATCCGGCTTTCGCGCGCCGGTGATCCCGAAGGCGGCGAGCACCTCGTCGTCGAGCCCTTCACGATGATAGGCGACCGGCACGTCGTAAATCGAGGGGACGTCGAGCGCCTGGATCACGGCGGAGGGGCGCACGTTGCAGAAAAGCGAGAGCTTCTTGCGCTCGCCCTCGGGGATCTCGCGGTCGGCCCGCACGAGCAGGATATCGGGCTGGATGCCGATCGAGCGCAGTTCCTTCACCGAATGCTGCGTCGGCTTGGTCTTCAATTCGCCGGCGCTCGGGATATACGGCATGAGGGTCAGATGGATATAGACGGCGTGCTGGCGCGGCAATTCGTTGCCGAGCTGGCGGATCGCCTCGAAGAACGGCAAGCCCTCGATATCGCCGACCGTGCCGCCGATTTCCACCAGCACGAAATCGTAATCGTCATTGCCGGAAAGCACGAAGTCCTTGATCGCGTCGGTGACATGCGGGATCACCTGCACGGTGCCGCCGAGATAGTCGCCGCGCCGTTCCCTTGCGATAATGTCCTGATAGATCCGGCCGGTGGTGATGTTGTCCTGGCGGTTTGCCGGGCGGCCGGTGAACCGTTCGTAATGGCCGAGATCGAGATCGGTCTCGGCGCCGTCGTCGGTCACGAAGACC
>JBEINZ010000121.1:0-9331 GCA_040377825.1 Hyphomicrobiales bacterium
GTGATGTCCTGGAACACGAGCAGCGCCGAAGGCTGGCCGCCGGCCTCCGAGACGCTCGATCCGGAGACAATCACCGGAAGCGGCGGCAAGTCCTCGCGCAGGAATTCGATCTCGATGGGCCCAAAATTCGCATCAGGCCCAAGCCGCGCCATGGCCGTCGCCAGCCTTTGGCGATCGTCCTCCATCATGAGGTCTTCGAGACGCATGTCGCGAAGCTCGTCGCTCGAAAGGGTCAACATGTCGCAAAGCGAGTCGCTCTGCATCAAGAAGCGCTCGGAATCCAGTTCGACCAGCAGCAGCCCAACCGGCGAGGTGGCGAAGATCGAGCGGAACCGCGCCTCGCTCAGCTTCAGCGTCGCCTCCGCCCGCGTGCGCTTGGTGATATCGGTGTAGGTAATGACGAAGCCGCCGCCAACGATCGGCCGGCCGCGGATCTCCAGAACCGTGCCGTCCCGCCGCTCCCATTCGGAAACATAAGGTTCATGACGCGCAAGCAGTTTGAGCTGCCTGGCGACGATATGCTCCAAATCGCCCTCGCCATAGTCCCCGCGTTCCGCCGAGTGGCGGATGAAGGCCTCCAGATGCGGGAAGGGCTGGGTCAGGAGTTCGCGGGGCACGTCGAGCAGGCGCTCATATTGCGCGTTCCACGTCCGCAAGACGAGATTGCCGTCGACCATGGTCAGGCCGCCCGGCAGATTGTCCAGCACGGCCTGCAGCTGATCGGAGTTGGCGCGCAGCTGGCGCTGCGTTTCGCGCGCCTGCGTGATGTCGGTGAAGGACGCGACGACGGCAGTCGGGCGGTCCTCGCCGGGAGGGATCACGGGCACCGCGTTGACGCTGAGCCAAATGACGCTTTGTGCCGGCTTGTGAACGCCCATGACGATTGCCCGCTGCTGTTGCCCCGTCCGAAGCGCAACAATCGAGGGATGTTCTTCCTCGCGGAAGCGACTGCCGTCTTCATGGATGAAGTATAGCCGCGCATCGATCGGCGCCCGCCCCATGAACTGATCCTCGTTCATCCCGAAGATCCTGAGCGCGGCCGGATTGGAGGCAATATTCTGACCGCCGGCATCCTGCAGCACGATGCCCTCGGCAAGCGTATCGGTCATGATGCGATGGATAAGGCTTGCCTCCTGCGCGGCCGCTTCCGCCAGTTTTTGGGCGGTAATGTCGAAGCAGATCGCAAGATAACCGTCGATGGCACCATCGGCGCCGCGGTGCGGCACGACCGTGGTGTCGATCCAATAGATATGGCCGTCCTTGCCTCGCTGGCGGAGCTCGCCTTGCCAGCGTCCATCGCGGGAGAACGAAACGCGCATGTTCCTATAGAATTGGCCGGAATATTCCGACGCTGAAAGCAATTGATGATGCGAGCCGACGAGCTCGTCCCGCGTGAAGCCGCCGATGGTCGACAGCCGGTCATTCGCCTCGACGATGAACCCTTGTGGATCGAGGAAGGCGACGATTGCAACGGCATTGAGAGCCTCGTCCCGAAAGCGAAGCTCGTTCAGGGCGAAGATAAGCCGTTGCTCGTCGCGTTGCCGTACTTCCAGCATGGTTTGAAGCGCCACGGCGATTTCCGCCAACTCGCCGCGTGCCTCCGGCACAACGATCCAGGGCCGTCGACCACCAGCAATGTCGCCGACGGCCTTTACGATCGCTTGCGCCGGACGCTGGATTCGATGGCGAAACACCATCGCCGTGAGCACGACAAGCGCACCAAAGCCAAAGAGCGAGACCGCCGCGACATACAGACCCTCGACGAAGCGGTTCGGCCACGTTTCGCGGTCGTCCAACTCCGCTACAATGAGCGCCAAACGTGGCGGCGCTCCAGCGAAGTGCGGCTTCAACTCGAATGTCTCGATGAGGGCATGCTCCCCGCTGAGCACGATATCGGGCGTCATTCGGGCGAGCGCCTCGCCGACATGCATGAGCGTATCGTCCGAGAACGTGTCCTTTGCCAGCCGATCGATCCACTCCGGACGAGACGCCGCCAGAATGGTGCCTTCGGCATCGACGATCGCCACGGCTCTTACGCCATGTTCGAGCTCAAAGGACGTCGATAAGGCCCGAACCTGCGCATCGTCTGCGATGCGACCGAAACTAGCGATCTGGGACGTCAGAGTCTGCGCGAAGATAATCCGATCTCTTTGAATATGGGCTTCGGAACGCAGAATCGACGCGATCCCGACGACGCCGGACAAAACAGCCGCGGCAACTCCGATCGGGATAACAAAATGGCGTGTGAGCGACGCAAGCCGCAACGTTTGAACTTTCCCAGACGACCCACCCTCGTTGTCTTTACCTCAAAGTCGCGAACACGCGGTTAATTAGCGCAATAGTACCGGTACGCGATTTCAGAAACTTGCGATTATTCCAACACAAATAAACATTTAGAGTGCCCATATAGATGCCTTGAATACACTGTTATAACTAACTATTCCGCAACCGATACGTGATTTGACCGTCCAGGCGTCATTCAGCGGGCTCGACCGCGGCCTCTCGCGGATTGACCGCCATCAGATTATTCGGATGCTCCATCCAAGTGCGATGTCCACCCACGACATGGCCCGTCCGCTTGTCTACCGCGCCGGCTTGAAGCGGCTCCATGGTAATGCAATTGTCGACCGGACAGACGACAGCGCAAAGATTGCAGCCAACGCATTCTTCTTCCATCACCTCGAAATGCCGAACGCCGTCCTTCTCGCGCATGATCGCTTGATGCGAGGTGTCCTCGCAGGCGATGTGGCACCGGCCGCACTTGATGCAGAGATCTTGGTCGATATGCGCCTTAACAGCGTAATCGAGATTGAGATGTTGCCAGTCCGTCATGCGGGGTACGGCGCGTCCAACGATCTCGTCGACGGAGCGGATGCCCTTGGCGTCCATATAGTCGGACAGGCCCGCGATCATCTCCTGGACGATTTTGAAGCCGTAGACCATGGCGGCGGTGCAGACCTGCACGGTGGAGGCGCCGAGCGCGAGATACTCGACCGCGTCTTTCCAGGTCTCGATACCGCCGATGCCGGAGATCGGGATGCCGCGCGTCTCGGGCGTGCGCGCGATCTCGCTCAACATTGAAAGCGCGATCGGCTTCACCGCCGGGCCGCAATAGCCGCCGTGGGTCGCCATGCCGTCGGTCGACGGCCAGGGCTGCAGGGTATCGAGATCAACGCCCATCACCGAGTTGATGGTATTGATCAGGCTAACCGCGTCCGCGCCGCCGCGCTTTGCGGCTTCGGCCGGCTTGCGAATGTCGGAGATATTGGGCGTCAACTTGACGATCACCGGCATCCGCGAATGCATCTTGCACCAGCGGGTTACCATCTCAACATATTCCGGAACTTGGCCGACGGCCGAGCCCATCCCGCGCTCGGACATGCCATGCGGACAGCCGAAATTCAGCTCGACGCCGTCGGCTTCCGTCTCTTCCACGCGCTTCAGGATCGCCTTCCAGGCGTCTTCATTGCACGGCACCATCAGCGAGACGAAGACCGCACGGTCCTTCCAGTCGCGCTTGACCTGCTTGATCTCCTGGAGGTTAACCTCCAAGGGACGGTCGGTGATCAGCTCGATGTTGTTGAAGCCGAAAACGCGGCGATCCTGGGAATGGATCGCGCCGTAGCGCGGGCCGGAGACATTGACGACCGGCGGGCCTTCCTCGCCCAGGGTTTTCCAAACGACACCACCCCAGCCCGCCTGGAAGGCGCGGACGATGTTGTAGGCCTTATCCGTTGGCGGCGCGGAGGCGAGGAAAAACGGGTTCGGCGCCTTCACACCGCAGAACGTGACGCTGAGATCCGCCATGGTCGTGCCCTCCCTCAAGCCACTTTAGGCATTGCCGCACGCAGGGCGCGGTCAATCGAATTTGCCGCGACCTTGCCGTCTTCGACGGCCGCGACCGTAAGATCCTCGCCACCGGCGATGCAGTCACCGCCCGCCCATACGCCATCGACAGACGTGCGTCGCTCGGCATCAGTGGCAATCCGGCCGCCCTTGAGTTCAATGCCAGTGCCGACCGTTTCGGCCACGACAAGCGTCTGGCCGATCGCCTTGAACACTTGATCGCACGGCAGAGTGAGGGTCTCACCGGTCCCGACAAGGCGGCCACCCTCCTCCCGCGTATACTCAAACTCAACACCCGTCACGCGGCCGGTTTCGGACACGATTGCGATCGGCTTCAAGTTGGTTCGGATCAACACGCCGTCCGTCTGTGCGACTTCTTGCTCGTACTCGCTGGCGCTCATCGCTTCCACGCCGCGGCGATAGACAATCGTGACATCTTCGGCGCCAAGCCGCTTCGACTGGCTCGCCACGTCGATCGCGGTCATGCCGCCGCCAATCACCACGATGCGCCGGCCGGTGGCGATCGTCGAGAGATCGGTCGCCTGACGCAGATCCGCGATCCAGTCGACCGCGCTGTCGATGCCGGAGACCGCATCGTCAAGGCCGAGCGCGTTGACGCCGCCGAGGCCCATGCCGAGGAACACCGCGTCGAACCGGGATTGAAGATCGCTCAGCGTCAGATCACGGCCGAACCTTTTGCCGTGCTCGATAGTAATGCCGCCGACGCCGAGAATGAAGGCGACCTCGCGGGCGGCAAAATCGTCAGTCGCCTTGTAGGCGGCGATGCCGAATTCGTTGAGCCCGCCGGATTTCTCGCGCGCCTCGAAGATTGTAACCGCGTGACCGAGCACGGCGAGGCGATGAGCGCAGGCAAGACCGGCCGGACCGGCGCCGATAATGGCCACATGTTTGCCGGTCGATGGACCCTGCCTGTAGGGCTGGATCCCGGCGGACAACAGCGTGTCCGTCGCAAAGCGTTGCAGGAGCCCGATCTCCACCGGCTTGCCCTCGGAAGCCTCGCGTACACAGGCTTCCTCGCAGAGCGTCTCCGTCGGGCAGACACGCGCGCACATGCCGCCCATGATGTTGGAATCAAGAATCGTTTTTGCCGCGCCGATCGGGTTTCCCGTGGCGATCTGGCGAACGAAAAGCGGGATGTCAATCGAGGTTGGGCAGGCAGTGACGCATGGCGCCTCGTAGCAAAAGAGGCAGCGCTCGGCCGCGACACGCGCCTCGAACCGGTCGAGCGGGTCATGCAAATCAGCAAAATTCGCCGCGATTTGATCAGTGGCGAGCCGCGCGGCTCTGATATCGGGTGACGTACTCATTTGCCCCTCCCAACGCGGCGATTGGCGACACGGCCCCAGCCGGGTCGTGCCGTTCCAAACAACATTTGACCATCCGATCAAACTTCCAGAAAAGTGTCAATTCGCGCCATGGCGTAAATTTGGGCTCTAGTCGACGAATATCGCGTCAAAAGCTCGGCGGGGTACAGGCTGAAACCAGGACGAGTTCGCCGTCTCCGATGTTGCGAAAGGTATGCGGCTTACGGCTATCGAAGGAATAGGCGTCGCCAGGACCCAGCTCGTAACGTCGGCCGGCTACCTCGAGCGCCATCCGCCCCTTAATGACGATGCCCGCCTCCTCGCCTTGATGCTGGATCATGTGCTTGCCGGAATCGGCGCCCGGCTTGTAGCGCTCGTGCATCATTTGAAGCGCGCGGCCGGTGAGGTTCGCGCCGACTTGGCGGTATGAGACCGCGCCACCAGCGATTTCCGTCAATTCGGCGGCCTTGTAGACGACTTTTTCGTCCTCGACCTCGCCTTCGGCGAAGAATGTGGCCAGTCCGATTGGGATACCCGACAAGATCTGTTTCAAGGCGGAGACCGACGGACTAACACGGTTCGCTTCAATCATCGAGATCGTCGCGTTGGATACACTGGCCCGCTTGGCGAGTGCGCGTTGGGAGAGGCCGTGCCTGATGCGCAGGTCACGCAGGCGGGCGCCGATATCGAGATCCGAGGCCAGAATGTTCATATGTTAAGTATTCAGAACAGCTGAACGCGGTCAAGGCTGCTTTCAGGCATGGACTGACCGCATGACGTCGGATATCGTTCATTATTCTAATCAGTCCGGCCCGAGGTAAAGTTATGAACGTCACCGTGAAGACGAATGATCTCGAATCCTTCTGGATGCCGTTCACCGCCAACCGGCAATTCAAGAAGACGCCGCGCATGCTGGTGTCCGCCGACCGGATGCACTACCGCACGGATGACGGCCGATCGATCCTGGATGGCACGGCGGGCCTTTGGTGCTGCAACGCGGGCCACAACCGCCCACACATCGTCGAGGCGATCCGCCAGCAGGCGGGCGAACTCGACTACGCGCCCGCTTTTCAAATGGGCCATCCGAAGGTCTTCGAGTTCGCCTCCAAGGTCGTGAACATTGCGCCGCCCGGCTTCGATCATGTCTTTTTCACCAATTCCGGATCGGAATCGGTTGAGACCGCGCTGAAAATGGCGATCGCCTTTCACCGAGCGAAGGGCAACGGCTCGAAGTTCCGCCTGATCGGCCGCGAGCGTGGCTATCACGGCGTCAACTTCGGCGGCATCTCGGTCGGCGGCATCGTGACGAACCGCAAGATGTTCGGAACGCTCCTGACCGGCGTCGACCACATTCGCCACACCCACGACCTCGCCCGCAATGCCTTCACACGCGGCGAACCCGAGCACGGCGCCGAACTCGCCGAGGATCTCGAGCGGCTCGTCACGCTGCACGACGCCGGCACGATCGCGGCCGTCATCGTCGAACCGGTCGCCGGCTCGACCGGCGTGCTGATCCCGCCGAAAGGCTACCTGAAGCGGCTGCGGGAAATCTGCGACAAGCACGACATCCTGCTGATTTTCGACGAGGTCATCACCGGCTTCGGCCGCCTCGGCACGCCCTTCGCGGTCGACTATTTCGGCGTCTCGCCCGACATCATGGTAACCGCGAAGGGCATCACCAACGGCGTCATTCCGATGGGCGGTGTTTTCGTGAAGAGCAAGATCTACGACGCGTTCATGAACGGGCCCGAGCATCTGATCGAGTTCTTCCACGGCTATACCTATTCCGGCAGCCCGATCGCCTGCGCCGCCGGAATCGGGACGCTCGAGACCTATAAAGAAGACGGGCTTCTTACCCGTGCCGCTGAGCTCGCGCCCTATTGGGAGGAAGCGCTTCACTCGCTGAAGGGCCTGCCGCATGTGATCGACGTGCGCAACATCGGCCTGATCGGCGCGATCGAGCTGCAGCCGATCGCCGGTGAGCCGACGAAGCGGGCGTTCACCGCCTTCCTGAACGCCTTTGAGAAGGGCATCTTGATCCGCACAACCGGCGACATCATCGCGTTGTCTCCTCCGCTGATCATCGAGAAGAGTCAGATCGATCAGCTGGTCGGAACGCTATCTGAGGTGCTGCAGAACGCTCCCTGACGGAAAACGCACCGATGTCACGGTTTTCTGCCCATGCTCCAGCCGTGGCGATTAGCCTCGTCGAGGATGATCGCATCCGGGTCGTCCGCTGGGACTTTGAACCCGGCGCGGAAACCGGATGGCATACGCATGGCCTTGCCTACGTGGTCGTGCCAATTACCGACCTCCCCATGCTGGTCGTCGACAAGGAGGGCGAGCGCCGAGTCGATGTCGCGCGCGGCGCGGTCTATCAGCGCGAGGCGGGGGCGGAGCACAATATCGTCAACGACGGCCGCAAGCCGATGAGCTTTATCGAGATCGAGTTCAAACGATGAGCATCGGACCGCTCGGCACTGTTACGGCTCGCAAGACACAATCAGAGTAGACGCCCGGTCCATTCCGGGTGCAGAGGGGAACCTATGGAAACGATTCAGAATGCCTTCGGCGGCCGCAAGGTGACGTCGGCGTCGACGCGCACACAACCGGTCTTCAACCCCGCGACTGGCGAACAGTCGGCGATCCTGCCGTTGTCGACCCTCGAGGAAATCGACGCCGCCGTTGCCGCTGCCAAGAAGGCCGCGCCGGACTGGGGAACGACGCCGCCGCTGAAGCGCATGAAATATATGTTCAAGTTCAAGGAGCTGCTTGACCGGCACGCCGCCGATATCGCACGCGCCATCTCCAAGGAGCATGGCAAGACCCACTCCGACGCGCTCGGCGAGGTCGCCCGCGGCATTGAAGTGGTCGATTTTGCCTGCGGCATCCCGCATCTGCTGAAGGGCGAATTCAGCCGCAATGTCGGCCCCGACATCGACAGCTGGTCGGATCGCCAGCCGCTCGGCGTTGTCGCCGGCATCACGCCGTTCAACTTTCCGGCCATGGTGCCAATGTGGATGTATCCGGTGGCGATCGCCTGCGGCAATACCTTCGTCCTGAAGCCGTCCGAGCGCGACCCTTCCGCGCCGATGCTGATCTGGGACCTTTTTCAGGAAGCCGGGTTCCCGGTCGGCGTGTTCAATATCGTCCACGGCGATAAGACCGCGGTCGACGCCATCCTCGATCATCCGGACATCAAGGCGGTGAGCTTTGTCGGCTCAACCCCGATCGCGGAATATGTCTATGCGCGCGGCACCGCAAAGGGTAAGCGCGTCCAGGCGCTCGGCGGCGCGAAAAACCACATGATCGTCATGCCTGACGCGGACATGGACAAGGCCGTCGACGCCCTGATGGGCGCCGGCTACGGCTCGGCCGGCGAACGCTGCATGGCGATTTCGGTCGCGGTACCCGTCGGCAAGGGCACGGCCGACGCCTTGGTAGAGGCCCTGGCTCCGAAGGTGCGCGCGCTCAAGGTTGGGCCGGCGACGGATCCGGAGGCCGAGATGGGACCGGTCATCACGGCAGAAGCGAAGAGCCGGATCTCCGGGCTGATCGACCACGGCGTACGCGAGGGCGCGGAGCTAGTCGTGGACGGACGTGGCCTCGAGTTGCAAGGCTACGAGAACGGCTATTACCTCGGCGGCTCACTGTTCGATCGCGTGACCAAGGACATGACGATCTACAAGACCGAGATCTTCGGTCCGGTGCTCTCGGTTTTGCGCGCTGATAGCTATGACGAGGCGATCAACCTCATCAATGCGCATGAATATGGCAACGGCACAGCGATCTTCACCCGCGACGGCGATGCTGCGCGCGCCTTCGCCGACAAGATCGAGGTCGGCATGGTCGGCATCAATGTTCCGCTACCGGTTCCCGTCGCCTATCACTCGTTTGGTGGCTGGAAACGTTCACTCTTCGGCGATCATGCGATTTATGGACCAGAAGGTGTCCGTTTTTATACGCGATTGAAAACGGTCACCAGCAGATGGCCGACCGGCATCCGTTCTGGCGCAGAGTTCAACTTCCCAAGCCTGAAGTAATCGTCCGCGAAGGTTTGACTTTGATCGGATCTCGGCTGGCATCTGCTTGATGAACTCGTAAGTATCTGTTCTTCAAGATAATTTCATGGCTAATCTCTGCGACTTGATTGGCACTGA
>JBEINZ010000112.1:0-9936 GCA_040377825.1 Hyphomicrobiales bacterium
AGCGTGATGGAGTCTGTATCCACGGTCGCCGACGAGGCGATCGCGGCCGCGATAATCTCGCCCTGGGTCATCAGGCTTTCCAGACGCGCGTCAATCAGGCCGGCACGGAACTGGTTGAGATAGAGGATGCCCGAGAGGAGGGCGATCAGGGCGAACAGATTGAGGATGACGATCCGGCGCGTGAGACTTGAGAAGACGGCTGTTCCCAAGCCGCGCGTGACGCGCGCAATCGCCATGCGCCACGGCCGCCGCGGAGACGACGACCGACGGGCTCGACCGGCACGTTGGTCCGTGCGCGCGTCCATCGCTCGGCGCTCAAGCCTCCTTGAAACGATAGCCGACGCCGTAGAGCGTCTCGATCATCTCGAAGTCGTCGTCGACGGCCTTGAACTTCTTCCGAAGCCGCTTGATGTGACTGTCGATGGTTCGATCGTCGACATAGACCTGATCGTCGTAGGCGGCGTCCATGAGCGCGTTTCGACTTTTCACCACGCCGGGCCGCTGCGCCAACGCATAAAGAATGAGGAATTCAGTCACGGTCAGCGTGACCGGTTCGCCCTTCCAGGTGCAGGTATGCCGCTCCTGATCCATGGAGAGCTGACCGCGGTCGAGCATTTTCGCCAGATCGGTTGGCTTCGGCGCGCCTTCGCCGCGCGGCGACGAGCGTCGCAGCACCGCCTTGACGCGCTCGACCAACAGCCTTTGCGAGAACGGCTTCCGAATGAAATCGTCGGCGCCCATCTTCAGGCCGAACAGCTCGTCGATTTCGTCATCCTTGGAGGTCAGGAAAATGACCGGAAGCTCGGACTTCTGCCGAAACCGGCGCAGCAGCTCCATCCCGTCCATGCGCGGCATCTTGATGTCGAAAATTGCCAGATCCGGCGGATTGGCCCGAAGGCCGTCCAAGGCCGTCGTCCCGTCGGTATAGGTTTGCACCCGGTAGCCTTCCGCTTCCAGCGCGATCGAGACGCTGGTCAGGATGTTCCGGTCGTCGTCGACCAGGGCGATGGTTGGCATCGGCAATCGGTCCTTTGTACGTTTCGGGCGTCATGGAGCGCGAATTGAACTTAATGGTTCGAACCGCGCCCCCACTCCGCAGCTTGCCATGGCTTCGTGCGAACCAGCTGACTCGACTGGTTCGGGCGTTGCAATAAGGTCTCGAACGCCTAGATTGCGCTCAAATCATGGCCTTCGACCATAACGCACGCCGGCCCATGCGCCAAATCGGGTCCGCAATGCACCGCGCGGGGCACGTCGTGCCTCAGATGGGTTTGATCGGCCGGTTCACGACGAGGCCGAAGCGCGGCAGCAATATGCCGAGCGACGCCAATGTCCCGATAACAATGCCGGCCATGAGTCCGACCGGTCCGAGGCCGCCTGACGTTGCGAGCCAAATCGCGACCGGCAGGCCCACCATCCAGAATGCAGCGGTCTGCGCGAGCGTCGGCACCCAGACATCCCCCGCGCCGCGCAGCGCCCCCGTGACCACGCCCATGGCGGCGTCGAACGCGAGCAGGATCCCGGCAACCAGAAACGTGTGCCGTGTGATCGCAAGCACCGCGGGCTCATCCGTATAGATGCCGGCAATTCTATCGGGAGCCAAGGCGATCGCGATTCCCACGGGAAGCGAGATCAGGGCGCCGAGCGCGATCCCGACCGTGCCCGCGCGAAGAATGTCCGGTCGGGAGCCCGCTCCGACGGCGTGGCCCACACGAATTGCCGTCGCGCCGGCCATTCCAACGGCCGTCATGTAGACGAGCGTAACCACGCTCATGGTTATCTGATGGGCGGCGAGCGCGATCGTACCGAGCGTGCCAGCCACGAATACGATGCATGCGAAGGCTGCGCTTTCTATCCCTTGAGCGAGTCCCATGGGCACACCAGTGCCACGCAACCGTCGCCCAAGTTCGCCCCCAAGGGACACCGCCTCCGCGATCCACACACGCCAGGGCGCAATCAACCCAGTCGGGTTGCCGCGCCGCCTCTCGTCCGCCAGGAGCATGCCTAGGAGTGCTAGGAAAGCCAGCCACCGCAGCGCCGAGGAGACCGCCACCATGCCGTCCGCCCCGCCTGGTGCGACCACGCCGCCCCAGCCAAGGCCGAAGATCCCGTTCAAGGGAACATTCAACATGTTGATGACTAGCAAGACAAACAGACCCGCCTGCGGGCGGCCGGTTGCCTCCATGTAGAGATTGGTCGCGGTAAATGCCAAGAGGCCGGGAATGCCCCACGCAAAGGCCTGCATGACGCGCGCGCCAAGTTCGGACAATTCCGGCGTTTGGCCCACCACCAGGAAGAATTGCCGCGACCAAATCGACAGCACCGCCACGATGCAGCCAAGGAAGAGCGCATGAATGACGCCGATCCGAAAAATCGCGCCGCATCGGCGGACGTCGCCCGCGCCGAACGATTGCGCGGTCAAGACCACAACGGACTGAAGCGCGCCAAGCGAAACAAGCATGAGCACGAGCAACGGCGCAATCCCGAGTCCCATGGCGGCGATATCTTCAGCACCGGCCCAACCGGCCATGATCGTATCGACGATGAACATGGTCAGCATGGCGGTTCGCGCTGCGATAATGGGCATGGCAAGGCGCCAAGTCTCGCGGATATGCTCCGAGATCGGCCGCGGGACGGTCGCGCGGTGCTCGGATGGAGGGGGATCTAAGGTCGTGATGCGCATCACGCAACATATCAATAATTGTATGGACGCAAAGAAAAAACTTCGCCACCGAGCAGCTTTGGTAAACGAGCCGGGCACCGATGGCCTGACGAGCGGAGCACTACCGGCTTGCTCCGACGGCTGGTCTGATGCACGGTTTTCATATGCGCCCAAACTCATCCCCTTCGCCGATTGCCGCTGCCCGCCGCCTGTTGCGCGAGGCGCGCATGGCCGCGCTCGCGACCTTGCTACCGCAGGGGCCGACGCCTTTTGTGTCGCTTGTGACCATCGCGACCGAAGCCGATGGGACGCCGCTGATGCTGCTTTCGGATCTTGCGGTTCATACGCGCAACATCAAGGCGAATGCGCGCGCCTCCATTCTCATTGATGAGCGTGCGGCGACCATGTCCGCCGGTGATCCCCTGACGGGTGTGCGCGCCACGCTGGTCGGGCAAATCGAGCGGATCGAGCACGCCCGCGCCCGTCGGCGGTTTCTTGCTCGCCAGCAAGAGGCGGAACTCTATGCCGACTTCGCGGATTTCTCGTTCTACCGTCTTCAGGTCGAGACCGCGCATCTGGTCGCCGGTTTCGGACGGATCGCAGAACTGTCGACGTGCGACGTGTTGATTGACCTAACGGATGCCGAGGAAATCGTGTCGAGCGAAACCGAGATTCTCGCGCATCTGAACGAAGAGCACGCCGATGCCCTGCGCCTTTTCGCCACGCGCCTGCTCGGATCTGTCGATGGCGACTGGCGGGCGATCGGAATTGACCCCGAGGGGCTCGATCTCCGGCTCTCCCGCGAATCCGAGACGCACTCTCGCCGGCTCGCATTTCCGACGCTTGTCCGAAATTCCGGAACACTTCGTGCAATTTTGAAGAATCTTGCAGAAACTGCCCACGGCGATTTCAGTATATAGTTCGATCGCGAGTGAAAGGCATTGCATTAAACTTTATGGCCTGTTGCCTTGGTCTAGCTTCGGACATAGTCTCGAATCCGTTTTACGATGGGGACGGATACGGAGACTGCACAAAATTCATTTTGAGAAATTTCTTGCACCAAGCCTGCTTTGTCTTGGTGCCGCCTTCGATGATCGGATCAGCTTGTTTGGAGGACGACGCGTGAAGCAGACTGGCATCTGGAACACATCCGAGGGGCTAGACCGGGTTGGCTTGACCAATCTGGCCGCGGTCTTTTGGAACCTCGGCGCGGCCGAATTGACCGAGCACGCGATCCGCCGCGGCGAAGCCATCCTGACCGACGCAGGCGCGCTAGCCGCCGATACGGGCCAGCACACTGGGCGATCGCCGAACGACAAGTATATCGTTCGCGACGATCTGACCGAGGGCGCCATCTGGTGGGACAACAATAAGGCGATTTCCCCGGCCCAGTTCGATCTCCTGCGGTCGGATTTCCTTGCCCATGCCGAGGGGCATGAGCTTTACGCGCAGGACCTGGAGGCCGGCGCCGATCCGCGCTACCGGCTGCCCACTCGGGTCGTCACCGAGTATGCGTGGCATTCACTCTTTATCCGGAATATGCTGCGCCGGCCGGAGCGCGACGCGCTCGCCGCCTTCGCGCCTGACCTCACCATCATCGATCTGCCAAGCTTCAAGGCGGACGCCGCCCGCCATGGCGTCCGTAGCGAAACCGTGATCGCGCTCGATCTGAAGCGGCGGCTCGTCCTGATCGGCGGGACGTCCTACGCGGGCGAGATGAAGAAGGCCGTCTTCACCGTGCTGAACTATTTTCTGCCGGACGAAGGCGTCATGCCGATGCATTGTTCGGCCAATGTCGGGCTGGAAGGCGATGTCGCGATCTTCTTCGGCTTGTCCGGCACCGGCAAGACGACACTCTCCGCCGATCCCTCGCGCACGCTTCTTGGCGACGACGAGCATGGCTGGAGCCCGAATGGCGTATTCAATTTCGAAGGTGGCTGCTACGCCAAGACCATCAAGCTTTCGCGCGAGGCCGAGCCGGAGATCTACGCGACGACCGAGCGATTCGGCAGCGTGCTGGAAAACGTCGTGATCGATCCCGTCACCCGCCGGCCGGATTTCGACGACGGCTCGAAGACCGAAAACACGCGCGTCTGCTATCCGCTGCATTTCATTGCGAATGCAAGTCCGACCGGCCGCGCCGGCCAGCCAAAAAACGTCATCATGCTGACCGCGGACGCCTTCGGCGTGATGCCGCCGATCGCCAAGCTGACGGCCGAACAGGCGATGTACCACTTCTTGTCGGGCTACACCGCGAAGGTCGCCGGCACGGAGAAGGGCGTCACCGAGCCGCAGGCGACCTTTTCGACGTGTTTCGGCGCGCCGTTCATGCCGCGCCATCCGGCCGTTTATGGCGAACTCCTCAAGCGGTTGATCGCCGTGCATGGGGTGGATTGCTGGCTTGTGAACACCGGATGGACGGGCGGCGCCTATGGCGTCGGCCGGCGGATGCCGATCAAGGTGACGCGCCGCCTTTTGGCGGCCGCGCTCGACGGCTCGCTCAAGTCCGGCACGTTCTATCGCGACCGGTACTTCGGCTTCGCGGTGCCGACCGACGTCGCCGGCATCGAGCCGCATATCCTGGTGCCATCGAAGACGTGGGCTGATAAACTCGCCTTTGATCGCCAAGCGGCCAAGCTTGTCGACATGTTCGCCAAGAACTTCGAAAAGTTCGAACGCCATGTCGATGGCGCCGTCCGCGACGCAGCTCCGGCGATCCGCTCGGCCGCGGAGTAGGGAACGGCGACGCTGTTTCGGCAGGCCTCGCGCTCCTATATGATTGGTCTGTGATAGGACGGATGGGGCGCGAGGATCATGGGCGACGCAACGGATATTTCGACACGCGACGTGCTCTCGATTGCCGAGGATTGGCGTCGGCAGGGGCGGGGGGTCGCGCTCGCCACTGTTGTGGAGACCTGGGGCTCCGCACCGCGCCCGATCGGCAGTCATCTGGTGATTGACGACGAGGGCAATTTCGAGGGCTCGGTTTCCGGCGGCTGCGTCGAGGGCGCTGTCGTCTCGGAGGCCGTCGACGTGATCGGCGACGGTACGCCGCGCCTGCTCGAATTCGGGGTTGCCGACGAAACCGCGTGGCGGGTTGGGCTCTCCTGCGGCGGCCGGATTGCCGTCTTCGTCGAACGCCTGAACTGATCCGCCAACCGCCGAGGCTTGCCATGGACCTATCGCTGCTTCAGGCAATGAATGCCGAGCGCCGCGCGCGCCGCGCCGTGGTACGCATCAGCGATGTCGCGACCGGTGCGGAGCGGCTCGTTCGCGAGGTGGACCTCGATGCAGCCGATCCGCTTGCCGTGGAGATTGCCGCGTGTTTCCGGTCGGGCAAATCCGGCATGGTCGAAACCCCTGCCGGCGCCCGGTTGTTCTTGACGGTCGACGTGCCGCCGCCCCGCCTTGTCGCGATCGGGGCGGTCCATATCACCCAGGCCCTCGCGCCAATGGCGCGGATGACGGGGTTCGATGTGGTGGTCATCGATCCGCGGACGGCGTTCGCGACCGATGCGCGCTTCGAAGGCACGGCGCTCCTGGCCGAATGGCCGGCCGATGTCGTGCCCTCGCGGGTTCCGATCGATGCCTATACCGCTTTGGTCGCGGTCACGCATGATCCGAAGATCGACGATTGGCCTATCGCCGAAGCCCTGCGCAATGGTGCCTTCTACGTTGGCGCGCTCGGCAGCCGGAAAACCCATGCCAAGCGTATCGAGCGCCTTCAAGCGCTTGGGCTCGGCGAGACGGATATCGGCCGGATCGCCGCGCCGATCGGCTTGGACATCGGTGCCCAGTCGCCGGCGGAAATCGCGGTCTCCGTGCTCGCGCAAATGATCGAGGCGCTCCGCAAGCGCTCGGGCGCGCGCGTCGCGAAGGCCGTCGGGAGCGAGGCGGCATGAAATTCGGGCCGGTTCCGGTCTCGGAAGCCGTCGGGGCCTTCCTCGCGCATGCCGTGGCACTCGCCGGCGGGACCTTGCGAAAGGGTCATTTGATCGAGGCGGTCGATGTCGACGGCTTTCGCGCGGCCGGCCATGCAACCGTGATCGTCGCGCGGCTGGAGGCCGGCGATATCGCGGAGGACGAGGCAGCCGGCCGCATCGCCGCCGCGCTCGCGGGCGACGGTATCCGCGCCGAGGCGCCGGCGACCGGCCGGTCGAACTTGTTCGCGGCGGAGGCGGGCGTCCTCTTGGTCGACCAAGCCGGAATCCTGGCGCTCAATTCCATCGATCCCGGCATCACCTTCGCCACCTTGCCCGCCTTTGCGCGCGCCGAGGACGGCCGCATGGTCGCGACCGCCAAAATCATTCCCTTCGCCGTCCCATCGGAAGCCGTGGATCGCGCGATCGCCGGCATCCGCGCGCGGGGCCCGCTTGTGCGGATCGCGCGCTTTTCGCCGAAGCGGGTCGCGGTGATCTCAACGGTTCTGCCGAGCCTGAAGCCGTCGATCATCGACAAGACATTGCGCGTGCTAACCCAGCGGCTGCGGCCGACCGGGGCATCGATCGTCGCGGACCGGCGCGTCGCGCATAAGGAAGCCGCCATCGCCGCCGCGGTTTCCGCGGCCCGATATGACGACCACGCCGATCTCACCATCGTGTTCGGCGCCTCCGCGGTGGTCGACCGCGCCGACGTGATCCCGGCCGGGATCGAAGCAGCCGGCGGGCAGGTTCGTCACTTCGGCATGCCGGTCGATCCTGGAAATCTGCTGCTGGTCGGCGAATTCGACGGGGCTCCCGTTGTCGGCGCGCCCGGCTGCGCGCGTAGCCCCAAGGAAAACGGCTTCGACTGGATCCTCGACCGGCTGCTTGCGGATATCGCGGTGACGCCGGCCGATATTGTCGGCCTCGGGGTTGGTGGGCTCCTGATGGACATCGTCTCGCGCCCTCGCCCGCGCGAGGCACCGAAGGAGGCCGAGAGTCCGGCGGCGCGCTCGATCGCGGCGCTGGTGCTCGCCGCCGGACGGTCCTCGCGCATGGGCGGGCCGAACAAGCTTCTTGCCTTGCTCAACGGCAAGCCTCTGGTCGTCCACGCGGTTGAAGCCGCACTGGCGAGCCGGGCGACATCGGTCACGGTCGTAACCGGACATATGGCCGACGCGGTCGAGGATATCCTTGGCGGTTTCGACGTGCGCTTTGCTCATAATCTCAATTATGCCGAAGGTCTTTCGACCTCGCTGCGGCGCGGGCTTGCTGCCATTCCATCCGACGCGGAGGCCGCCATCGTGCTTCTCGGCGACATGCCGCGCGTCACATCCGCCATCGTGGACCGCCTGATCGAGGCCTATGAACCCGCGCGCGGTCAAATGATCGTGGTGCCGACATCCGAAGGGCGGCGCGGCAATCCGGTTTTGTTGTCGCGACGGTTCTTCGCCGATCTCGAACGCGTCGTCGGAGATCTCGGCGCGCGGCAGGTGATCGGCGACTATCCGGAAGCGGTGGTCGAAGTCGAGATCGGCGAAGCCGTGGGCCTCGATCTCGATACGCCCGAGGCCCTCGCCGCTGCCGGTGGCACGCTGGCCGGCGGATAATGTTATCTCAGCCTGGTCGGCCAAGGGGCACCCTCGCGCGTGCGAACATAGACCCTCGCTCGCTGCCCGGGGCGTAGCTGAAGGTTGCGCGTATCACGCACGTCCACGGTTACCGTGAGCGAGCGGCCTTTGCCCGAGGTTAAATCCACGCCGCCTTCGGGTGGCGTGATGGCCGAAACCCGCGCGGGCACCCAGGTGTCCCTGAACTCGCGAAACAAAAGGCGTGCTTCCGCCCCAATGGATATGGCGCCGCCGGTCTCCATCGGAAACGGGGCGGTTACTGAAAGATCGGCGATATCGGTCATGACGGCGACTATTTTACCTTGCTCGACCTTATCGCCGATGACCACGGCGATGGAGTCCGCTCGCCCGGCATGTGGCGTGACGATCGCGACTTGGCGATCGCCGCTGTTGAGGCGCAGCAGCACCGTGCCTGCGGACAGCATGGCCCCGGGTTTTACGGCGACATCCGTAACCGTCCCGTCCGCCCCGCTCGCCACGGGGATCTGCAGCGCCCCGAGAATGCCGATGGACGCAACGATTCCGCTCGGCAGTCCCGACTCTTCACGCTCGAGCCAAACCCAATAGCCGATCGCCCCGACGAGGAAGACCACCAGGAGCCCAAAGCCGAAGCCGACCCCGAACGACCGACGGGTTACCGCTTTTCCGTTTCCCACCTCCATCTATCGGCCCTTCGCTGGAGATTGGTTAATCATTCGATCGAGCATCCGGTTTAGCGAATGCCCCAGGCGCGGTCCATCGCGACGGGATCGCATTCGACTTAACGATAGAGCCTGTCCCGTTCGGATCGAAGCGATCCAAACGAAAAGCACTGGCTCAAGCTACTGAATCTGGAGCAGTTCCTTATCGATCGGATTTATCCATCCGATCGGGAAATGCTCAAAGCATCGGCCGACGTAGCTCGTAGAGCATGATTGCTGTCGCGACCGCCAGATTCAGCGAATCCGCCTGTCCCGCCATGGGGATCTTGGCGACATGATCGGCGGCGTCGGCTAGGTGATCCGGGAGGCCGGATTGTTCATTGCCCATGAGAAGGATCATCGGCTCGTGGAGACCCAAAGTCCGGAAGTCGGTCGCCCCCTTTAGGTGCGTGGCGACCATGGGGACGCCCTTGGCCGCCTTCCAAGCGAGGAAGGCCTCGGGTGTTATGGTGATGATCGGGACATGGAAGAGTGATCCCATGGTCGCGCGGACGGCTTCCAACGCGAAGGGATCGGTCGTGTCGCCGATGAGGATCACGCCGCTTGCGCCCACCGAATCGACCGTGCGGATGATCGTGCCGAGATTGCCGGGGTCCTTGATGCCTTCCAATGCCACCCAGACCGTCGAGCGCGCTAAATCGATCGCATCGAGCGTCCAAACTCGCTGCTCGAAGACGCCTATCACCATTTGCGGATTGTCGCGCCGGCTGATCTTTTCCAAAACGTCGTCGCTCGCCTCGAGCACGAGGGCACCGCGATCGAGCGCTAAGCGTGCTGCTTCCAAGACTTTCGGCTGAGCCTTGACCTTGGCCGCATAGGTCAAAATCCGGATCGGCCAGTCTCCCGCGATCCCGTCGGTCACAAGCTTCAGCCCCTCGGCGAGAAAAAGCCCGGTACGCGCCCGCTCTTTCTTCAGCTGCAGGGCCCGCATATCCTTCACGACCGGGTTGGCGACGCTTGTCACCTCCTTCGCCTGTCCGCGTCGGTTGGCGGCCGGCGGCCGCGCGGCGCGGCTTGCGCGG
>JBEINZ010000347.1:0-1775 GCA_040377825.1 Hyphomicrobiales bacterium
GGGCCCGTGAACATGCCGAGCATGCCGTAAGTACGATGCACCTCGTTCCACGCGCGTGGACCCGCCGCGATCGTGCCAAGCATCGCGTCGGAATGCCCCACGACATACTTCGTGGCGGCCATGATCGAGATATCCACGCCGACATCAAGGGGACGGAAGAAAAGTGGCGTTGCCCAGGTATTGTCCATGAGAACGATCGCGTCGCGTGCCCGTGCGACGGCCGCGATCGCCGGAACGTCTTGGATCTCGAAGGTGAGCGAGCCGGGGGACTCCAGATAGACCGCGCGGGTGTTCGATCGGAAAAGTGCCTCAAGGCCGGCGCCAATCAACGGATCGAAGTATGTCACCTCGATGCCGAGGCGCGCCAAGAGTTCGTTGCATAGGTCGCGGGTCGGCTGGTAGGCGCTATCCGTCACGAGGACATGGTCGCCAGATTTGAGAACCGACAGCATCGCCACCGAGACAGCCGCTAGGCCCGAGGGTGTGACGACGGTACCGACGGCGCCCTCCAAATTCGATATCGCATCAGTGAGTGCATCAGAAGTAGGCGTTCCGCGCCGGCCATATGAGTATTTTGCCTTACCACCGAGCATTGCGGCCGTGTCTTCAAACAAAACCGTCGAAGCGCGCACGACTGGCTGATTGACGAAGGGCTGTGAGGGGTCGTGGGGACGCCCGATTTGGGTCAATCTCGTTTCCACGGCCAGGCGGTTCGATGAGGCGGACTCATTTGGATCGTTCATTCGTTTTCGCCTTCGCTGGTTAAGCGGATTTATCGATGGCGCACTTGACCCCCGGGGCCGATTGGCCTGAGATGTGCTAGCTACAGGGATTGATGGCCTGGATGCGTGTTCGATCGACCCTCATGTCAAAAAGCATGAGATGCCCTTAGGGTCAAAAGAGAATTCCGATCGTATGCGATACGGGTCATCAAACAAAGAATTCGGTCCGCTTGGCTGGAAACGAGCCGGCGGAATGAACTGGTTAGGGACGCTAGCCACAACTATAACTCGTTCAAGCAACGAGGCCGCTTCATGTCGAAGTTGTCTCTTGCAAACTTAAATAAGTGAGGGATCGAACATGAAAACGACAATCCGCGCGGCCGCTCTCGTTGCCGTGCTTGGAATGGTGGGTTCCGCCTCGGCTTTTGCCGGTACACTTGATGACGTCAAGGCCAAGGGCTTCGTCCAGTGCGGCGTTAGCACCGGCCTCGCTGGGTTCTCGATCGCCAATGAAAAGGGCGAATGGACCGGTTTTGACGTTGATTTCTGCCGCGCCCTCGCCTCGGCGATTTTCAACGATCCGCAGAAGGTCAAGTTTACACCGCTCAACGCGACCGAGCGCTTTACAGCGTTGCAGTCCGGTGAAATCGACGTGCTGTCGCGCAATACGACCTGGACCATGACCCGCGACACCTCGCTGGGTTTGAAGTTCGCTGGCGTGACCTACTACGACGGCCAGGGCTTCCTGGTTCGTAAGAGCCTCAACGTCTCCTCGGCACTGCAATTGTCGGGCGCAACGGCCTGCACGGAAACCGGCACGACCACGGAGCTGAACCTTTCGGACTTCTTTCGCTCGAAGGGCATGAAGTTTGAACTCGTGAGCTTCGGCAAGAACGAGGAAGCGGTTAAAGGCTATGACTCCGGCCGTTGCGATATCTATACGACCGACGCGTCTGGTCTTTATGCGACCCGGCTCCGGCTGACCAATCCCGCCGATCACATTGTGCTCCCCGAGATCATCTCCAAGGAGCCTCTTGCTCTCGTCGTGCGGCA
>JBEINZ010000123.1:0-9251 GCA_040377825.1 Hyphomicrobiales bacterium
GAGCGCTCGAGCGTCATGCGGATCGGCGGCGTTAAGCGCACCGCCTCGTCCTTGCCGGCGGCGCGGATGTTGGTGAGCTTCTTGCCCTTTAGCACGTTCACCTCGAGATCATTGTCCCGGGTGTGCTCTCCGATGATCATGCCTTGATAGACCTTCCAGCCCGGCTCGATCATCATCGGGCCGCGATCCTCGAGGTTCCACAGGGCATAGGCCACCGCCTCGCCGGCTTCGTTGGCGATCAGGACGCCGTTGCGGCGTCCGGCGATCTCGCCCTTGAACGGCTGATAGGCGTGGAAGAGCCGGTTCATGATCGCGGTTCCGCGCGTATCGGTCATCAATTCCGACTGATAGCCGATCAGGCCACGGGTCGGCGCGTAGAAGACAAGCCGCTGACGATGGCCGCCGGACGGACGCATCTCGACCATGTCGGCCTTGCGCTCGCTCATCTTCTGCACGACGACGCCGGCATGCTCCTCGTCCACGTCGATGAGGACTTCCTCGATCGGTTCCAGGAGCTCGCCGGTCGCCTCGTCAGACTGTAGGACAACACGCGGGCGCGAAACCGCCAATTCGAAGCCCTCGCGGCGCATCGTCTCGATCAGAACCGCAAGCTGCAACTCACCGCGCCCAGACACGAAGAAGGAATCCTTCTCCGGCGATTCCTCGATCTTCAGCGCGACGTTGCCCTCGGCCTCCTTCAGCAGGCGATCGCGAATGACGCGCGTCGTCACCTTGTCGCCCTCGGTGCCGGCGAGCGGGCTGTCGTTGACGATGAAGGACATGGTGACCGTCGGCGGATCGATCGGCTGCGCGGGCAGCGGCGTATCCACCGAGAGATCGCAGAACGTGTCGGCCACGGTACCCTTGGTCAGGCCAGCGATCGCGACGATGTCGCCCGCCTCGCCAAGTTCGATCGGCTGACGCTCGATGCCCCGGAAGGCGAGGATCTTGGAGACGCGGCCTTGTTCGAGGACCTGACCGTCGCGCGACATCACCTTGATGGTCTGGTTCGGCTTCACCGTGCCGGCCGAGATGCGGCCCGTGATGATGCGTCCGAGGAACGGGTTTGCCTCGAGGATGGTACCGATCATGCGGAACGGCCCTTCCTCGACGGTCGGCGCCGGCACATGTCGGAGCACCGTGTCAAATAGCGGCGCCATGCCGTCGGTGTTCGGACCCTCGGGGCTCGTCGCCATCCAGCCATTGCGGCCCGAGCCGTAGAGGATCGGGAAATCGAGCTGTTCGTCGGTCGCGTCGAGCGCGGCGAAAAGGTCGAACACCTCGTTGACGACTTCCTGCGCGCGGGCATCCGAACGGTCGACCTTATTGATTGCCACAATCGGGCGAAGGCCGACCTTCAGCGCCTTGCCGACCACGAATTTGGTCTGCGGCATCGGGCCTTCGGCGGCGTCGACCAGCACGATCGCGCCGTCCACCATGTTCAAGATGCGCTCGACTTCGCCGCCGAAATCGGCGTGGCCGGGCGTGTCGACGATGTTGATGCGGGTATCCTTCCACACGACCGAGGTCGCCTTGGCGAGAATCGTGATGCCGCGCTCTTTTTCCAGTTCGTTGGAGTCCATCACCCGTTCGGCCACGCGCTGATTCTCGCGATAGGAGCCGGACTGCTTCAGAAGTTCGTCCACGAGCGTGGTCTTGCCGTGGTCGACGTGAGCGATGATGGCGATGTTGCGCAGCTTCATAAAAAATCCATTCGGTTCGCGGCAAGCCCGTTGGTCATGGGCCAGCCGTCGCGCGCAGGCTTCTGGCGTCGCGAGGGAGTCGGGCGCGTGCATACTCTGTTCCGGCCCGACTGGCAAGGAAAAGCAAGAAGCGGGCCGAACGTGACGTCCGAATGACGGTTGCCGCCCGATTTAGCGCGTTTGCTTGGCGAAGGGAAAAGCAGCCATGCATGAACAGTGCTGTTCGTCATGAAAGCCTTACTATAAGCCGGCATGATGATCATGCCATCTGATCAACAACGCTCCCTTAACGCCCTCTCGGCCGATGCGCTGACGCCATGACTCAACCGATATGACTCAATCGATCGAAGAGACCGAAACGATCGGCATCCTGCTCTCCGACGTGACGCGGCTGTTTTGGCGGCGGCTTGAGGGTGCGATGCGCGCGGACGGCTGCGATCTGACGGCCGGAGAGGCGCGCGTCCTGGTGACGGTCGCCCGCGCGGGCGGACTGCGCCAATCCGCATTAGCGGAACGGCTTTTCATCGAGCCGATGACCCTCGTCGGATTTCTGGACCGCTTGGAACGACACGGTCATGTCGAACGCTTGGTCGATGCGACGGACCGCCGGGCCAAGCTGGTGCGCGCAACCGAACTTGGCGACACGCTCGCGGGCAAGGTCAAGGCACTCGCGACCGCCGTTCGCGCGGAGGTGACCGCCGATCTCGACGCATCCGAGATCGCGGCGCTTCGTCAATCCCTTTTCAAGATCCGGATGACCTTGTCCGGTTCGCCCGAACCCCGGAGCCTACCGTGAACCGACCCGAAGCCCTCGACTCGTCCACCGCCTCGGCCATCGCGACAGGGGCGGCCGAGGCGCCGCCCTTGGTCAGCGCGCGGACCGCGTCGCTGGTTGGGGCCGCGCTCGTGGCTTTGGGGCCGATCTCGCTCGCCCTTTACACGCCGGCCATGCCGGCGCTGGTCACCGCCTTCGGCACCTCTGTTTCAACCGTCAAGCTGACCCTTACCCTTTATTTCGCCGGCTTCGCATCGGCTCAGCTCGTTTGCGGCCCTCTTTCGGATGCCTATGGCCGGCGGCCGATCACGCTTTGGTTCATGGGTCTTTACCTGATCGGCAGTGTCATCGCCATATTCGCGCCGACCGTTGAGTATCTGCTCGTGGCTCGCTTGATCCAGGGCATCGGCGCGGCGGCGGGAGTCGCGATCGCGCGGGCCATCGTGCGCGATCTTTTCAATGGTCAGGAAGCCGCCCGCATCATGAACACGGTCGGGATCATCCTCGCACTCGGACCGGCCATATCCCCGACCATCGGCGGCATCACGCTCGACCTGCTCGGTTGGCATGCCATCTTCGTCCTAATGGTGATCTACGGCCTTTTCGTCGTTGGCCTCGTGGTCTATGTCGTCGTGGAGACAAATCGCGCTCCCGATCGCGCCTTGGCGCGACCATCAGGGCTGGTAAAGGCTTACGGAACGCTACTCGGCGACCAACGCTTCATGCTGCCGGGAATCATCCTTGGCTCTTCGATCGGGGCGTTCTTCACGCTCGCGACCGTCTTGCCTTTTGTGTTGATCGGCCGGGTCGGGCTTACGCCGACGCATTTCGGCTTCGCGATGATCCTCCAGTCGGGGTCGTTCGTCCTCGGTGGCTTGCTGACCCGGAAGCTGCTCGTGCAGATCGAGGCGAGCAAGCTCGTTTTGCCGGGACTGCTGCTTGCCACCGTCGCCACCGTTGTGCTCGCGGTGCTGCTGACCAATTTTCCGCCATCGGTATGGACGGTGATGATCCCGATTTCCGTGGTCGCCTTCGCCAACGCGCTGATCATGCCCTCGCCGTCAACGGCGGCGCTCGCGCCGTTTCCGCATATGGCCGGCGCGGCCGCCGCGATGCTCGGCTTCATGCAGATGGGCGGTGGCTTCCTCGGGAGCCTCGTGGCGGCGTTCTTCCCCAACCCGGTCATGGCACTGGCGGCGATCTTGCCGGTCATGCTCGGGATCGGCCTCGCGGCACGGCTGATGCAGCGATAAGGCGAGTTGGCCAAGGAAAACTCGGTCCCTTGGCCTGAACATACACGCCATCCTTTGTCATTCGGCGCACGATCCCCGGGGCCTCAGCCTCCAAGCTTCCGGCGGCGCTTGCCGAGCGTGCGCAGCCGCAGCGCGTTCAACTTGATGAAGCCGGCGGCGTCGCGGTGATCATAGGCGACCGCGCCCTCCTCAAAGGTAACGAGGTCCTGGTCGTAGAGCGAATGGGGCGACTTGCGGCCGGTGACGATCGTGTTGCCCTTGTAGAGCTTCACGCGCACCGTCCCGGTCACCATATCCTGGCTCTTGTCGATCAAGGCCTGAAGCATCTCGCGCTCGGGCGAGAACCAGAACCCGTTATAGATCAGCTCTGCGTAACGCGGCATCAACTCGTCCTTCAGATGCGCCGCGCCGCGATCGAGCGTGATGGACTCGATGCCGCGATGCGCCTGGAGCAGGATCGTACCGCCGGGCGTCTCGTAGACGCCGCGCGACTTCATGCCGACATAGCGATTTTCAACAAGGTCCAGGCGGCCGATGCCGTTGGCCTTGCCAAGCTCGTTGAGCTTGGAGAGGAGCGCGCCTGGCGATAGCCGCTCGCCGTCGATCGATACCGCGTCGCCCTTTTCGAACGCGATCTCGATGGTGGTGGCCCGATCCGGCGCGTCTTCCGGCGCGATCGTGCGCATGTGAACGTATTCCGGTGCCTCAACCCAGGGATCCTCGAGCACTTTTCCTTCCGAAGAGGAATGCAGAAGGTTTGCGTCGACGGAGAATGGCGCCTCGCCGCGCTTGTCCTTGGCGATCGGGATTTGGTTCTTTTCGGCAAAATCGATCAGGGCCTCGCGGCTTTTGAACTCCCATTCACGCCATGGCGCGATCACCGTGATTTCCGGTTCCAGCGCGTAATAGCCAAGTTCAAAGCGAACCTGATCGTTGCCCTTGCCGGTCGCGCCGTGACAGACCGCGTCGGCGCCGACCTTACGCGCGATCTCGATCTGCGTCTTGGCGATCAGTGGCCGCGCGATCGAAGTGCCAAGAAGGTAAAGGCCTTCATATTGGGCATTCGCGCGAAACATCGGAAACACATAGTCGCGGACGAAGGTCTCGCGTACGTCCTCAATGAAGATATTCTCTGGCTTAATGCCAAGCAGCAGCGCCTTCTTGCGCGCTGGCTCCAGTTCTTCGCCCTGGCCGAGATCGGCGGTGAAGGTCACCACCTCGCAGCCATAGGTCGTCTGCAACCATTTCAGGATGATCGACGTGTCAAGCCCTCCGGAATAGGCGAGAACGACTTTCTTGACTTCACCCTTGGCGGCCATGGATCAGATCCTGTTTGTGGTTTTTTCGGAAGGTCGGGAAGGACTGGGTGAGGATGCGGCATTGTCGCCTAGATTTGACGTTGCGGCTTCGGCGGACACCACGGTCGACGGCAGGAATGCGGCGCGCTCGGCCTTTGCGTGAAGACGTGCGGCGAACGCTCGCGCGGACGCGACGATCTGCTCTAGCCGGAAGCGCTTCAGAGGAAAAGAGGCAAGTCGGAGACCGCCTATCCGACGGCCGAGGCCCGAGAGCCAAGCATCGATCCTTGCTTCGCGCTCGCTTGTCAGCCGAACGAGTAATGTGTCGCGCATCGCGAGGATCACAACCAAGGTCAAGCACCAGGCGATCAAAACGTCCGAAAGGTAATGTCCGCCGAACGCGACGCGGTTCGCGGACATAATGCCGGCCCAAAGCAGCGTTGCGACGAGTGTCGGCAGTCGCCAAGCGACGGGTACCACGAACACGAGTGCCACCAGCCAGAACGACGCGGAGGCTTCGCCGGAGACGAAGGAGCAGTTACTCTCGCATTCCCCGCCCCACATCCAGGCCGGGCGAAAGCCGAAGCGCCCGCCGAACAGATCCGTATCGACCGGCCGGACGCGGCCCCAAAACTCCTTCAAGATCAGATTAACGACGATGCCCGGCCCAAGTGCCATGCTGGCGGCAAGAAAAAACACGACCGGGGTCGGCAGCGCGACGACGCGCGCGGGCGCGACGAACTTTAGGACGAGGACCGCGATCAAGCCGATGGCCGCGATCCGGGTTGCCGCCATGCCGGCAAAGCGCACCGTTTGCATGGCTGGATCGCGCGCATCGCGAAAATCGTCGGCGCGACTGAACATCCCGGATACCGCGATATCGATCCCCGGCAGGAGAACAAAGAACGCCGACACGACAGCGGTCAACCCGAGCGCGGACACAATCGGGTAACGCGCGATCCATCGAGCGAGCCCCACGGCGCGGCGCGGCACGGTTTTCAGTGAACCGATGTCTCTATCGTGTGCCATCGGCACTCCTCCTCACGAGCGCGGTGATGTAACCTTCCGCCACAAGGGTGCGCAAGAGACGGCCGGGTGGCGTGATTCGGTTGGAGACAGGCACGATGGCATCAATCGACTTTTGGTACGAGTTTGCCTCCACCTATTCCTACCTTGCGACCGAACGAATCGAGCGCGCCGCCGCGGAGGCCGGGGTCGATGTCCGCTGGCGGCCATTTCTGCTTGGTCCGATTTTTGCCGCGCAGGGCTGGACGACGTCGCCCTTCAATCTCTACCCCGCCAAGGGACGCCACATGTGGCGCGACATAGAGCGGCTTGTGGCGCGCGCCGGTCTTCCGCCGCTCACGCGGCCTTCGCCGTTTCCCCAGAATGGCTTGCTCGCGTCGCGACTTGCGTTGATTGGTCTTGAGTCAGATTGGACCCCGGCATTCTCGCGCGCGGTTTTCCATGCCGAGTTTGCGCTGGGCCGGGACATTTCAAAAGCGGAAACGCTCGCTGACGTGCTTGGCTCGCTTGGCCTCAATGCATCGGCCCTGCTCGGCCGGGCGCGCGGCGACGAAGCGATCAAGACGCTCCTGAAGCGCGAGACCGAGGAGGCAAAGCGGCGCGGGATCTTCGGCGCGCCGAGTTTTGTCACGCCCGACGGCGAACTCTTCTGGGGCAACGACCGGCTTGAGGCTGCCGTGGAATGGACGACGGCGCCGCGCGCGACCGCGGAGGCCTTGCGGGTCGCGGGAATCGAGTCGTGATCTATGTCGACTTCATTCCCTCCGCCGGCACGCTCCTGGCCTATTCCACCGCCGCGATCGTCCTGATCGCGACACCGGGTCCGGACATGACGCTGTTCTTGCAGCGCACGCTGACGAATGGTCGCGTGGCGGGCCTTATGTCCATGGCAGGGACCATGGTCGGGCTACTCGTCCATACGGCCTTGGCCGCCGCGGGACTTTCGGCGTTGCTCGCGGCCTCGCCATGGGCCTTTCAAATCGTTCAGATTGCCGGCGCAATATACCTCTTGTGGCTTGCATTCAACCTATTGCGGCACGGCTCGACGCTCGATCTATCCACCGGCGATCCGGATCGGGCGAGCCTCACGCAGGTCTTCGCCAAGGGGCTCGCGATCAACCTGCTCAATCCGAAAATCGTGCTCTTCTTCGCGACGTTCTTGCCGCAATTTGTCGCGGCAAACGATCCGCATGCCGGATCGAAGCTCGCTTTCCTCGGCCTATGGTATGTCAGCCTCTCGCTGCCGATTTGCGGCACCATTATTCACATCGCCGACGAAGCAGCGCAACGGCTTGGCCGCTCCCCGCAGCTCTTGCGGGCGTTCGATGTGCTGTCGGCGATCGTGTTTGTCAGTTTCGCGTTACGGCTGATATTTGCTCGGCCGATCTGAGCCGACCTTGAGCAATTCCTTATCGATCGGATGGAACATCCGATCGGGAAATGCTCTAGCTTTCGGTCGGCGCTGCCTCGTCCTCGATCGTGTGCTTTTGAATGAGCGGCACCTGCGAAAGGGCGAACAGCAAGGTGAGCCCGGTGAAGCCGAAGAGCTTGAAGCTGACCCAGGTGCTGGTGTCGAAGCTCCGCCAGACGAACTCGTTCACGCCGGCCATGACGAGAAAAAACAGGCCCCAGCGCAGCGTCAGCTTGCGCCAGCCTGCATCATCGATGCGAAAGGCCCAGTCTAAAACCTCGCCGAGCAGCGGCTTGCCGAAAGCCAAGCCCCCGAGCAAGGCAGCCGCGAACAGCGTGTAGATGATGGTCGGCTTGAGCTTGATGAACTGCTCGTCGTGCAACCAAATCGTTAGGCCGCCGAAGACCAGAACGACGACGGTGGTCACGATCAACATGGCCGGGACGCGACGAATAAGCGCGTAAGCCGTCGCCATCGCGACCGCCGAGGCAACCATCAGCACGAGCGTCGCCACGAAGATGTCGGCGAAGCGATAGGCGATGAGAAACAGCACGAGGGGGCCGAGATCGATCGCAAGCTTGATGCCTTGCGGAAGGGCCTTTTGCGCGGGGGCCGAGGATGCCATGCCATCTCCGTTGGGTGTTCCGTATTACGCCCATCTTAGCGAATGGGGATCGATGATGTGAGCCATTTTGCGGCCATCGGCGAAGCACGCGCCGCAAAAAGCCCCGACGGAGGCTTGGCAGCCAGCAATCACTCATGCGAATTCGACAGGAGCTTAGCCGAATCGCGGATGGTGCCATGCTGGCGGAAGCGTTGCTCTATCTCCTGACGCCCGCGTCCTGGGATGCCCGTCGCCTCGGCCATCTCACGGCGGCGATTTCCTTATGGTCGCGCGCGCGACGGTGCCGGACGGCCTGGGCGCCGCATTACGCGCGCTGTCACGCCGCGATCGCCCAAGCGATCGAGGGACTGCCGCAACGACGGACGGTGCTGGTGCTTGGGTCCGGCCTCGGCGAGGATGTCGACCTTCCACGCCTGCGGGGCGCTTTCGAGCGCGTCGTCTTGGTCGACATCGTCCATCCGCTCGCCATCCAGCTCGCCGCGCTCGCCGATCGGCGGCTTTCCTGCGTTAGCCTCGATCTGTCCGGCGCGAACGATTTCGTGCTCGGACGCGAGCCGGGTCTCGTCGATCGACTGGCGCCGTGGCGTGCCGATCCGGCGGTCGATCTGGTGATCTCGGCCAATGTTCTATCGCAGCTGCCGCTTTTGCCGATCGAACGGCTCGAGCGGCGGTCTGGTCGGCGCGGCGCGGACCCAAGCCCGCTTTATACGCCGGCCGCGCTTGGCCGTGCCATCGTCGATCTGCATCTTGAGGCGATCCGCGCTTTTCGCTGCCGCGTCTGTCTTTTGACCGATACGACGTTCGAAACACGCTGGCCGGACGGCCGCGCGATCGACCGCGTGGACCTGCTGCATGGTGCTACGCTTCCCGATGCGGAACTCGCCTGGGATTGGACCGTGGCGCCGCTCGGCGAGGCGGAGAAGGACCACGCCTATACTCACCGCGCCGTCGCCTATCCGGACTTTCACGCGGCCTTTGGTTCGTTTCGTTAGCGCGTTTCCCGATTGGATGGGTTCATCCGATCGACAACGACCGGCTAACGCGGCCGGTTGCCGGTGTTCGCGGGGGTCAGGCCATATCGCCGCCGCGAGTCTGTGGGGGCCCGATCCGTTGGCGCGCGAAGGCCCGCAACCGAAACGACCGCGTTGACCTATCGCGAC
>JBEINZ010000336.1:0-2307 GCA_040377825.1 Hyphomicrobiales bacterium
GCTTGGCGTCGAGGTTCGATAGTGGCTCGTCGAACAGGAAGACCTGCGGGTCGCGCACGATCGCCCGACCCATGGCAACGCGCTGGCGCTGACCGCCGGAGAGCTGCCGCGGATAGCGCTCGAGCAGCTTGTCGAGCGACAGGATCGACGCCGCGCGCGACACGCGCGACTGGATCTCGGCCTTCGGGGCGCCGCGCAGCTTCAGCGAGAAGGCCATGTTGTCGGCGACGGTCATGTGCGGGTAGAGCGCATAATTCTGGAAGACCATCGCGATGTCGCGATCCTTCGGCGGCAGTGAATTGACCACGCGCCCGCCGATGCGGATGTCGCCGTTGGAGATCTCCTCCAGGCCCGCCACCATGCGCAGCAACGTCGATTTTCCGCAGCCGGACGGTCCGACCAGGATGACGAACTCGCCGTCCTCGATGTCCACGTCGACGCCCTTGATGACCTTGACCGAACCAAAGGCCTTGGAAACCCCGCGAATTTCAACCGATGCCATCCGAACGTCCCCCAGATTTTCTCGTAAAGCCGTGGCAACCCGACGACGTCGGCCTCCGCTTGGGGCCACCTTATCGTGTTCAGTATGAGTGTAAATCGCCTCCATGACAGTGATGCGAGTGGACTGGGATGCGAGTGGACTGGGATGCGAGACAATTGGGTTGCCGGCAGTTGGGATATCCTTGGAACCCATGCTAAAGCCTGCCGGCCGCCCATCCGGAGCCCCGTCCTTGTCCGATCCCAGCGTTGTTCTGCTAGCCGAAAAGCTCGACCAACTGATCAGCCTTGTCTCCCGCGCCGTTCCGCCCGTGCCGGCAAGCCCGGATTTTAACGCGGCGGATGCCTTCGTCTGGCATCCGACCGGCGATCCGCTGCAACCGGTTGGCCACGTGAACCGGGTCGAGATAACGCTTCTCCACGGCATTGATCGTGCCCGCGACACGTTGCTCGACAACACCGAGCGCTTTGCCCGCGGCCTACCCGCCAACAATGCGCTGTTGTGGGGCGCGCGCGGCATGGGCAAGTCGTCCCTGGTCAAGGCCGCACACGCGACCGTGAACGCGCGGCTCGCCGCGGATGGGCTGGCGTCGGTCAAGCTGATCGAAATCCACCGCGAGGACATCGAGGGGCTTCCGGCGCTGATGAGTCTCATCCGGCCCTCGCCGCTGCGCTTCATCGTGTTTTGCGACGATCTTTCCTTCGACGAGGGCGATACGTCCTACAAATCGCTGAAAGCCGTGCTGGAAGGCGGCATCGAAGGCCGGCCGGCCAATGTCGTGTTCTACGCGACGTCGAACCGGCGCCATCTCCTGCCGCGCGACATGATGGAGAACGAACGCTCCACCGCGATCAATCCAGGCGAGGCCGTGGAGGAGAAGGTGTCGCTCTCCGACCGCTTCGGTCTCTGGCTCGGCTTCCACAAATGCAGCCAGGATGAATATCTCGCCATGGTCCGGGGCTATGTCGCGCATTTTGGGCTGACGTTCGCGGACGATCAACTCGAGCGCGAGAGCCTCGAATGGTCGACCACCCGGGGCGCCCGGTCCGGCCGCGTCGCTTGGCAATATGTGCAAGATCTCGCCGGCCGGCTCGGCGCGCGGATTTGAACGGAGCCCCCAAGATGAACGGCGAAATCACGATCCGGCCGATGCGTCTTCAGGACAGGGCGGTGGTCATCGGGCTGATTCGGGAGCTGAATATCGTCGAGGACGATCTTGTCCATGATCGCGATACGTCGATGGAAGCCACCGCGGCCTGTCTCATTCATGATGAAAAAGCCTTGGCGGAAGGTGGCGGCGCGATGATCGTCGCGGAGGACGCGGGAACGGTGATCGGGTTCATGGCGCTGATCTTCAACGAGGCCGAGCCTTATGTCCGCGTGGAATTGCGCCCGGTTGCACTCATCGAAACCTTGGTCATCGCAGCGACCCATCGCCGCAAGGGTCTAGCCTCCAAACTGCTCGATGAGGCCGAGCGACTGACCCGGGAAGCCGGCCGAACCACGCTGTTGATCGGCCATCTCGCCGCCAATCAAGCTGCCCAAGCGATTTACGAGCGCTTTGGCTTTCAAGACTTCTCGCGACTTATGTTGAAGCGCATTTAGTTTATCTTGGGATCGTTTATAGAACTCAGACAAGAGACCACCGCGATCAAGCGTAACAGTGAATGAACGATTAACAAATTCAGCTATGAAAACCTTCTTTCGGTATCACTTAGGTGGCAGAGGGTACCCGTATGACAGTCTATATCGCCTAACATCAAGCTTTTATGTTGAAATGTGCGAAGTTTTTTGAATTTATAATTTTA
>JBEINZ010000108.1:0-10237 GCA_040377825.1 Hyphomicrobiales bacterium
ATGATCGCTTCGTGACGGATTTCGTTGATCTGACAAGCAAATACGTTCTCGATAGTCCGCTGTCCGGCGACACGACGCTCGGGCCGATGGCCCGCACCGGGCTTGCCGACACTGTTCGTCGACAGACGGCCGAAGCGCTCCAAAAGGGCGCGACCCCGCATCTTGATGCCGCGCGCTTCCCGCATGCGGCCGAGGGCACGCCCTATCTCGCCCCGCAGGTGCTGACCGAGGTCGACCATACGATGACGGTGATGACCGAGGAGAGTTTCGGCCCGGTCGTCGGCATCATGAAGGTGACGGACGACGCCGAGGCCGTGCGCCTCATGAACGACAGCCCCTATGGTTTGACGGCGTCGGTATGGACAGAGGATGCGGCCGCCGCCAAGCGGATCGGCGATCAGGTGGAGACCGGCACGGTCTTCATGAACCGCTGCGACTATCTCGATCCCGGCCTCGTGTGGACCGGCGTGAAGGATACCGGACGCGGCGCCGCGCTCTCCTCGATCGGCTTCGAGGGTCTGACGCGGCCGAAGAGCTATCACCTGCGGCTGACGACCGCCTGATCCATCTCTCCCCCGCCATCAGAGCCAGCCATGACCCTTCGCGCCAATTGGAACTACCCGACCGCGGTCCGCTTCGGCGCCGGCCGCATCGCCGAACTCGCCGACGCGCTTGCCGTCGCCAAAATTGAAAAGCCGCTGCTGGTGACCGATCCGGGCATCGCCAAGCTGCCGATGTTCGCCGCCGTGCTCGACAGCCTCGCCGCCGCCGGCAAGCCCGCCGCCGTGTTTTCCGACGTGAAGCCGAACCCGGTCGAATCCAACATCTATGCCGGCGTTGCCGCCTACAAAGCCGGCGCACATGACGGCGTCATTGCCTTCGGCGGTGGCTCCGGCCTCGACGCGGGCAAGGTCATCGCCTTCATGGCCGGTCAGAAGCGCCCCATGTGGGACTTCGAGGATATCGGCGATTGGTGGACCCGCGCGGACGCGGCGGGGATTGCGCCCGTCGTCGCGGTTCCCACAACCGCCGGCACCGGCTCCGAGGTCGGCCGGGCGGGCGTCATCACAAACGAGAAGTCCCACACGAAGAAGATCATCTTCCATCCGAAGATGATGCCGGTCGTCACGATCTGCGATCCGGAACTGACTGTCGGCCTGCCGCCGTTCCTGACAACCGGCACCGGAATGGACGCGCTCGCGCATTGCTTCGAGGCCTATTGCGCGCCAGGCTATCATCCGATGGCGGACGGGATCGGCGTGGAAGGCATCCGGCTCGTCAAGGAATTTCTGCCCCGCGCCGTCAAGGACGGCAGCGATCTGGAAGCACGCGGCAACATGATGTCCGCCGCCGCCATGGGCGCGACCGCCTTCCAAAAAGGCCTCGGCGCGATCCACGCTATGTCGCATCCGGTCGGCGCGCTCCATGACACCCACCACGGCATGACCAACGCCGTGTTCATGCCTTACGTCATGGTCTTCAACAAACGCGCGATCTCCGAGCGGATGGAACGGCTTGCCGCCTATCTCGGCCTGAAGCGGCGGAATTTCAAAGGCATGCTCGATTGGGTCCTGGAAATCCGCGAGGCGACCGGCGTCCCGCATACGCTCGCCGGCCTGAAGGTCGACGACAGTCGTCTCGACACGATCACGCGCATGGCCGTGGTCGATCCGACCGCCGGGAGCAATCCCGTCAAACTGACGAAGGCGGCCGCCAAGCGGATCTTCATGGCCGCGCTCGAGGGTAGGGTCTAAGGGCGTCCTAAGCGAACGGGGGGCGGGGAGATGTCGGAAGGCTCGGCCGCCGCCAAGGCCGCCTCCCTGCCCTGCTGGTCGGGTCAAGTCGATCCGGTTCCGCTCGCCGGCGGGATCACCAACACGAATTTCGTAGTGGAAGATGCTGGCCGGCGTTTCATGGTCCGCATCGGCGACGACATTCCGGTACATGGGATCGTGCGCGCGACGGAGCTTGCGGCAAGCCGCGCGGCGGCGGCGGCCGGCGTGTCCCCGGCTGTCGTTTTTTCTGCGCCCGGCGTCCTGGTGCTCGACTTCATCGACGGCCACGCCTTGACGCCCGCCGACATCCGCGAGCCACGCCATATGGCGCCGCTGGTCGATCTCATTCGGCGCGCGCATGTCGACATCCCCAAACACCTGCGCGGACCCGCCCCGCTCTTCTGGGTCTTCCATGTGCTGCGCGATTATGCCCATACGCTGCGCGGGGCGGGCAGCCACCATGTCGGCGCTCTCCCGCGCTTGCGCGCGGCCGCCGACAGGCTGGAAGCAGCCGTCGGACCGATTGACCTTGTTTTCGGCCATAACGACCTGCTCGCCGCGAACATCATGGATGACGGCCGCCGGCTCTGGCTGATCGATTGGGACTATGCCGGCTTCAATTCGCCGTTGTTCGATCTCGGCGGGCTCGCGTCGAATAGCGAACTCGACGCGTCGGCCCGAACTCGTCTCGTCGAGACCTATTTCGACTGCCCGCTGAACGACGATCTCGCCCGTCGCTTCGCCGCGATGACCGCCGCCTCGCTGCTGCGCGAGACGATTTGGAGCATGGTGTCGGAGATCACCAGCTCGCTCGATTTCGACTTCGCACGCTATACCGCCGAGAACCTCGCGCGCTTCGAAGCCGCGCTCACCACCTTCGACGAAAGATTTGGCTCATGAGCGACCTGCCGAAATCCGCGAAAATCGTGATCATCGGCGGCGGCATCGTCGGCTCCTCGGTCGCCTATCATCTCGGCGCGCGCGGGATCGACGACGTCATTTTATTGGAGCGCGGGCGGCTCACCTCCGGCTCCACGTGGCATGCCGCCGGCCTTGTCGGGCAATTGCGCACCTCGGCCAACATCACGCAACTGCTCGGCTATTCCGTTGCGCTCTACGACCGGCTGGAAGCCGAGACCGGTCAGGCAACCGGCTGGAAGCGCAACGGCGGCTTACGCCTTGCCTGCAACGCGGATCGCTGGATCGAGGTCAAGCGACAGGCGACGACAGCACGCTCCTTCGGCCTCGACATGCATCTGCTCACGCCGTCCGAAGCGCTCGAACTCTGGCCGCTGATGCGCACCGATGATTTGGTCGGCGCGGCGTTCCTGCCGACCGACGGCCAAGTCTCGCCCTCCGACATCGCCGCCGCCCTCGCCAAGGGCTCGCGGATGAAGGGCGTGACCATTCGCGAGGGCGTGACCGTCACCGGCGTTGAGGTGGAAAACGGTCGGGTGCGGGCGGTCGCAACGTCCGAAGGCCGCATCGAATGCGACAAGCTGGTGCTCTGCGCCGGGCAATGGACGCGCGAGGTCGGCCGCATGGCCGGCGTCAACGTGCCGCTCGTCTCCGTGCAGCATCAGTACCTGATCACCGAGCCGATCGAGGGCGTGACAAGCAACCTCCCGACGCTGCGCGATCCGGATCGATTGACTTATTGGAAAGAGGAGGTCGGCGGCCTCGTGATGGGCGGATACGAGCCGAACCCGAAGCTGTGGGACGTCGATCCGCTGCCGACCGATTTCGAGTTCCAACTGCTGCAGCCGGATCTCGACCATTTCGAGCCGATCATGGAACTGGCGCTCGGCCGCGTTCCCGCCATGGAAACGGCCGGCATCAAACAGGTCATCAATGGGCCGGAGAGCTTCACGCCGGACGGCAATTTCATCCTCGGCGAGGCGCCGGAGGTCAAGGGCATCTTCGTCGGCGCCGGCTTCAATGCCTTCGGCATCGCGTCCGGCGGCGGCGCGGGGATGGCGCTGGCGGAATGGGTGGCAACCGGCGCGCCGCCGTTCGATCTCTGGCCGGTCGACATCCGTCGCTTCGGCCGCAATCACCACGACCTCTCGTGGATCCGCAACCGGACCATGGAAGCCTATGCGCGCCACTACACGATCGCGTGGCCGCTCGAGGAATTCGAAACCGGGCGGCCGCTGCGCCGCTCGCCGCTTTACGATCGGCTGGCCTCGGCCGGCGCGGTGTTTGGGGAGAAGCTCGGCTGGGAGCGTGCGAACTGGTTCGCCGATCCGGCGCGCGGCGAAGCCCGCGCGGATGTCCCGTCCTATGAACGGGCCAACTGGTTCGCCGCGGTCGGACGCGAGCACCAAGCGGCGCGCGAGGCGGCCGTGCTGTTCGACCAGACCTCGTTCGCGAAGTTCGAGTTGGTCGGCCGCGATGCGGAGGCCGCGCTCTCCTGGATTGCCGCAAACGATGTCGCCAAGCCGATCGGGACCATCATCTACACCCAGTTGTTGAACGCGCGCGGCGGCATCGAGGCCGATGTGACGGTCACGCGATTGGCGGCGGACCGTTATCTGATCGTGACCGGCACCGGCTTCGCCACGCATGACTTCCACTGGATCGCCTCGAACATCCCGGACGGGTTGGACGCTCGGCTTTTCGATGTCACCTCGGCAAGCGCGGTGCTCGTCTTGATGGGCCCCAAGTCCCGCGCGATCCTCAGCGGCCTGACCCGCGATGATATATCCAAGCAAGCCCTGCGCTTTGCCCGGGCGAAGGCGATTTCGCTCGCCGGCTGTCCGACGCTCGCGCTTCGCATCACCTATGTCGGCGAACTCGGCTACGAACTTCATGTCCCCATCGAATTCGCCGCCTCGGCCTTCGATGCGATCGTCGCGGCTGGCGCCGCGCATGGACTGAAGCTCGCGGGCTATCGCGCCATCGAGTCGCTGCGACTGGAAAAGGGCTATCGCGCCTGGGGGGCGGAAATCGGCCCGGATCACTCCCCCCTGGTCGCTGGCCTCGGCCAATTCGTCAAGCTGAAGGGCACGACGCCGTTCCTGGGGCGCGCCGCGATCGAGGCGCAAGGCGCCATGCCGCTGCCGCGCCTTTTGGCTGGCTTCACGGTGGACCCGGGCGTCGTGCTGCTCGGCCGCGAGACGATCTACCGCAACAGCGAGCGGGTCGGGTGGCTGGCGAGCGGCGGCTTCGGCTACACGATCGGCCGATCAATCGGCTACGGATATGTGCGCCGTGCGGCGGGCGTTGATCGGGATTTCGTGCTCTCGGGCGACTATGAGCTGGAAGTCGCCGGCGACCGCGTGCCGGCTCAGGTCTTCCTCGACCCAATCCATGATCCCGATGGCACTCGCCCGCGTTCTTAGTCTTTAGCCCATTGGGGCCGTCTCGCGGCGCTTATCCATTGCACCATGTCGAAGGTTGGGATCTTATTCGGCTAGTTCCCAATGCTGGACGCCGAGCGATGCTGTTGATCGCGCGGACGTTGCGGCGCCGGGTGGGTTGGTATTGCGCCGTTCTGGGCTTCGATACCAAGGGGAAAACGAAGGAGTGCACAATGAAATTATTTAAGAACGTCGGCATGTTCGCATTGGCCGCCGCCGCGGCCCTCGGGTCGACGGCCGTTAACGCCAAGACGCTGGTCTATTGCTCGGAAGGCAGCCCCGAAAACTTCACGCCGGCGATCAACACGACGGGAACGTCGCTGAACGCCGCGCTCCCGATTTACAATCAGCTCGTTCAGTTCGAGCGCGGCACCACGAACGTGGTTTCTGGCCTTGCCGAGAAATGGGCGGTCTCCGCCGACGGCAAGACGATCACCTTCAATTTGCGCAAGGGCGTGAAGTTCCACTCCGGCGTCAACGGCTTCAAGCCGACCCGCGATTTCAACGCCGACGACGTGCTGTTCTCGTTCAATCGTCAGTGGAAGGCCGATCATCCCTACGCCAAGGTTTCCGGCGGCGCCTACGATTACTTTAACGACATGGACATGCCGACATTGCTCGAGTCGATCGAGAAGACGGACGACTACACGGTCGTGTTCAAGCTCAAGGAGCCGAACGCGCCGATCATGGCGAACCTCGCGATGGATTTCGCCACGATCCAGTCCGCCGAATATGCCGACTTCATGTTGAAGGCCGGCAAGCCCGAGCAGTTCGACCAGATCCCGGTCGGAACGGGACCGTTCCAGTTCGTCGCCTATCAGAAAGACGCCGTGATCCGTTACAAGGCGTTCGACGCCTATTGGGGCGGCAAGGCCAAGTTCGACGATCTCGTCTATACGATCACGACGGACGCGACAGCCCGCTACGCCAAGCTCAAGAAGAACGAATGCCAGATCATGATTGCGCCGCGCCCGGCGGATCTTGAGGAAATCGGCAAGGATCCCGCGCTGACGCTGCTGAGCCAGCCCGGCCTCAACATCGCCTATTGGGCGTTCAACACGCAAAAGGCGCCGTTCGACAAGAAGGAGGTTCGTCAAGCCTTCTCCATGGCGATCGACAAGGCCGCGATCATCAAGGATGTCTATCTCGGCGCCGGACAGGCCGCGAAAAACATCATCCCGCCGACCATCTGGTCGTATAACGACGCGGTGAAGGACTACGCCTACGATCCGGAGAAAGCCAAGGCGACGCTGGCAGCCGCCGGCGTCAAGACGCCGCTCGACATCGATCTGTGGTGGATGCCGGTGCAGCGGCCCTACAATCCGAATGCCAAGCGCATCGCGGAAATGATGCAGGCCGATCTCGCCAAGATCGGCGTGAATGCGAAGCTCGTCAGCTATGAGTGGGGCGAGTACCGCAAGCGCATGCAGCAAGGCGAGCACTCGACCGGGCAGCTCGGCTGGACCGGCGACAACGGCGATCCGGATAACTTCTTCTTCCTGCTCGGCTGCACGGGCGCCCGTCCGGGCGGTCAGAACCTTTCCAAGTGGTGCAACAAGGACTTCGAGGATCGGCTGATCAAGGCTCGCTCCGAGACCGATATCAAGGTCCGCACGAAGCTCTATGAGGAGATGCAAGTCATCGCCAAGGAAGAGGCGCCGCAATTCACGATCGCCCATTCGGTCGTGTTCACGCCGACGCGGAAGGACGTGACGGGTTTCAAGATCTCGCCGCTCGGACGCATGGATTTCTACGGCGTGGAACTCCAGTGACCGCGACGATCGCGTGACTTTGGGGCCGGCGGAGACCCTCTTCGCCGGCCTCGTCATTTTCGTTTCGGACTTCTCGCGCGATTGGGCTCGGTGCTAGGCTCGGCGCAAGCCCGATCCGGTCGATTTGAACTGCCTATCGCTTCCCCTGCCGAAAGACGAAGGTCCCATGCTCAAGTATTTCCTTCGGCGCTTGGTCCTGACCCTACCGACCTTTCTCGCGCTGATGTTCGTGACCTTCATGATGATCCGCCTCGTTCCGGGTGACCCGATCGAGGCCCGAATTGGCGAGCGCGGGATTTCTCCCGAGCGCCTCGAACAACTTCGCCGCGAAATGGGGCTCGATCAATCGGTTTGGAAGCAATTCGGCGACTATGTCTGGAATGTACTCCATGGCGATCTCGGCACGTCGCTGGTCAGCCACGAAAAGGTTCTGACTGAGTTCTTGACGCTCTTTCCCGCCACCGTCGAGCTTTCGCTCGCAGCAATGCTCTTCGCAGTGATCCTTGGCATCCCGGCCGGCGTGATCGCGGCGGTGAAGCGTGGGAGCGCATTCGATCATGGCGTGATGGGCGCGTCGGTCGTCGGCTTCTCCATGCCGATCTTTTGGTGGGGCCTGCTCCTGATCATGGTGGTATCGGTCGGACTTGGACTGACACCGGTGTCCGGCCGCATCGACCCGATCGCGTATTATTTCCCTTCGGTGACCGGCTTCATGCTGATCGATTCCCTTCTCTCCGGCCAAGACGGAGCCTTCGCGGACGCCCTTCGGCATTTGATCCTTCCGACCATCGTGCTCGGGACAGTCCCGCTCGCCGTCATCGCGCGCATCACGCGCTCTTCGATGCTCGAAGTCCTGTCGGAGGATTATGTGCGCACCGCGCGCGCCAAGGGCCTATCGCCGTTTCGCGTGGTCGGGCTTCACGCGCTGCGCAACGCGATGATTCCGGTCGTCACATCGATTGGTTTGCAGGTCGGAACGCTGCTGGCCGGCGCGGTGCTGACGGAGACGATCTTCTCATGGCCCGGTGTTGGCAAATGGCTGATCGAGAGTATCGGCCGGCGTGACTATCCGGCCCTGCAGGGCGGCATCATGCTGATTTCCTCAATCGTCATCGTCGTCAATCTCGTCGTGGACCTGCTCTACGGCGTGATCAACCCGAGGCTGCGTCATGGTCGATGAAACCTCCGCGAGGGTCACAAATCCCCAGCCGGCGCCACCTGGCGCTCTGCGCGAATTCTGGGATTCGTTTTCCGAAAATCGCGGCGCGGTGGTTGGCCTCTTCATCCTGCTGGCGATCGGCCTCATGGCGATCTTCGCGGATTTCATCGCGCCTTACTCGCCGATCGAACAATATCGCGGCTTCACCAAGCTGCCGCCGGTGTGGGACGCGCGCGGCAATTGGGACTTCATCCTCGGCACCGACGCGCTCGGCCGCGACATGCTCTCCCGCCTCATTCATGGCGCGCGGATCTCGTTGTTCATCGGCATCATGGTGATGGCGGTATCGATGGTCGTCGGCGTCGTTCTCGGGCTGGTTTCTGCCTTCGCCGGCGACTTCGTCGACAGCGTGATCATGCGGATCATGGACCTGATCATGGCTATTCCGAGCCTCGTGCTCGCGATCGTCATTGTCGCGGTGCTCGGTCCGAGCCTGACCAACACGATCGTCGCGGTGACGGTCGTCTATCTGCCGAATTACGTGCGGCTCGTGCGCGGCTCGGCGATGACCGAGCTCGGCAAGGATTATGTGACCGCCGCCCGCGTGGTCGGTGTCGGCCGGCTGCGCTTGATGTTCAAGACGGTACTGCCGAATTGCATGGCGCCGCTTCTGGTGCAGGCGACGCTCGGCGTCTCCAACGCGATCCTGGAAGCCGCCGGCCTCGGCTTTCTCGGCCTCGGCGCCCAGCCCCCGCTCGCCGAATGGGGGTCGATGCTCGCCGACAGCCGGGAATTCATCCTGTCCGATCCATGGATCGTGACGCTCCCCGGCCTTGCCATCCTGATTACCGTCGTCTCGATCAATCTGTTGGGCGACGGCCTAAGAGACGCGCTCGATCCCCCGGCTCAAGAGGGGGTGAGGGGCATGCAAGATGTGAAGTAGCCAAGCCTTCGCCTCAACTGAGATCGTATCGATAGGGCAAAATCGGGAAACTCCATGTCCCTCCTCGAAATTTCAAACCTCAGCGTCGAGTTCGAGACACGCTCCGGCATGTTTCGCGCCGTGGACGGCGTGTCGCTCGCGGTTGATCCGCGCGAGATCGTCGCGATCGTGGGCGAGTCCGGGTCCGGCAAATCGGTCGCGATGCTTGCGGTCATGGGGCTTTTGCCGAAGACGGCGCGCATCAGGGCCGAACGCCTGACCTTCAGCGGTGTCGATCTCCTCACGCTCGGCGGTCGCCAGCGCCGCGCCATCGTCGGCCGGCATATGGCGATGATTTTCCAGGAGCCGATGACGTCGCTCAATCCGTGCTTCACGGTCGGTTTCCAAATCGAGGAAACACTGCGCGCGCATCTGAAGCTCGACCGGTCCGCGCGCCGTCGCCGGGCGATCGAACTCCTCGAACAAGTCGGCATTCCCGAGCCCGAAAGCCGCCTTTCGGCCTACCCGCATCAGCTTTCGGGCGGCATGAGCCAACGCGTGATGATCGCGATCGCCATTGCCTGCGGCCCGAAGCTGCTCATCGCCGACGAGCCGACCACCGCGCTAGACGTGACGATCCAGGCCCAGATCCTCGACCTTCTGGTCAAGCTGCGCGACCACACGGGCATGGCTCTCGTCCTCATCACGCACGACATGGGCGTTGTCGCGGAGACCTCCGAACGGGTGGTTGTTCAATATGCCGGCCAGCAAGTCGAACTCGCGGTCACCGCCGATTTGTTCGCCGATCCGCATCATCCCTATACGCATGCCCTGCTCGCCGCGCTGCCTGAACGGGCGCGCGAGCGCCGGCTTGCGTCGATCGCCGGCGTCGTGCCAGGTCAGCACGATCGGCCGAAAGGCTGCCTTTTTGCGCCGCGCTGCGGGTTCACGCTCGCGCGCTGCCTTGTCGAGCCTCCGGTTGCGGCCAGCCTCGCGCTCGGCCGGGCGCTCTGCCACATGCCGCTTGTCGACGGACAACCGACCGACATGATCTTCGCTGGCCCGGAGAGCATTGACCTATGACGACGCCCGTCCTCGAAGCACGCGAACTCCATCGCACCTATCAAGTGAGCCGCGGCCTTTTTGCACCGACCGCCGCCGTGAAGGCCGTGGCCGGCGTCTCCTTCTCACTCGCCGCCGGCCAAACGCTCGCCATTGTGGGCGAATCCGGATCCGGCAAGTCGACG
>JBEINZ010000026.1:0-19949 GCA_040377825.1 Hyphomicrobiales bacterium
GAAGGCGCAACTGAAATCGATGGGTCTATCGCTCGATTGGGCGCGCGAAATCGCGACCTGCGACCCGAGCTACTATCGCCATCAGCAGAAGATGTTCGTCGACTTCTTCAAGGCTGGCCTCGTCTATCGTCGAAAATCCAAGGTCAATTGGGACCCGGTCGACATGACCGTACTCGCCAACGAGCAGGTCGTCGACGGCCGGGGTTGGCGGTCCGGGGCGCTCGTCGAGCAGCGTGAACTGGAACAGTGGAACTTCCGGATCACCGACTATTCCGAGGACCTCTTGACGGCGCTCGATCGGCTCGACCGTTGGCCGGAAAAAGTGCGCCTCATGCAGCGCAACTGGATCGGCAAGTCGGAAGGCTTGCGCGTGCGGTTCGAGATCGCCGGCGAAGCGCCGAACGGCGACCGGGCGCTGGAGATCTTCACCACCCGTCCGGACACGCTGTTCGGCGCCTCCTTCATGGCGATCGCCCCGGATCACCCGCTCGCCAAGGCGCTCGGCGCGCGCGACGCTGACCTCGCCGCCTTCCAGGAACGCTGCCGGCAGATGGGCACCTCTGTCGCGGTCTTGGAAATGGCCGAAAAGGAAGGCTACGACACGGGCCTGCGCGTCCATCACCCGTTCGTCGCCGGCCTGACGCTGCCGGTCTATGTCGCGAACTTCATCCTGATGGACTACGGCACCGGCGCCATTTTCGGCTGTCCGGCGCACGATCAGCGCGACTTCGAGTTCGCTCGCAAATACGCCCTGCCGATAATCCCCGTCGTGCTGCCGTCAGGCGCCGACGCCGCGAGCTTCGCCATCGGCGACGCGCCCTATGACGGCGAGGGCACGATCTTCCAGTCGGACTTCCTCAATGGCCTTACGATCGAGGCGGCCAAGAACGCCGTTGCCAGCCGTCTTGAGGGCATGTCGCTGCAGGGCACCCCACAAGGCACCCGCCAGGTGAATTTCCGCCTGCGTGACTGGCTGATCTCGCGCCAGCGCTATTGGGGCTGCCCCATCCCCATGATCCATTGCGAGGCCTGCGGCGTCGTTCCCGTGCCCGCCGCCGACCTGCCCGTGGTGCTCCCGCGGGACGCGACCTTCGACCGCCCCGGCAACCCGCTCGATCATCATCCGACGTGGAAACACACCGCTTGCCCGCAATGCGGCGGCGCGGCGCGGCGCGAGACCGACACGATGGATACGTTCGTCGATTCGTCTTGGTATTTCGCCCGCTTCACCGACCCATGGGCGGACACGCCGACGACCCGGCAAGCCGTCGACAGCTGGCTGCCGGTCGACCAGTATATCGGCGGCATCGAGCACGCGATCCTGCATCTTCTCTATTCGCGCTTTTTCACGCGCGCGATGAAGGCGACCGGCCATGCCGGGCTCGACGAGCCGTTCGCCGGCCTCTTCACTCAAGGCATGGTCGTCCACGAGACCTACAAGACGCCCCAGGGCGAGTGGATCTCTCCGGCCGAGGTGGAGATCCTCGAGATCGACGGCCGCCGCCAGGCTCGCCGTCTATCCGACGGCGCCGCGGTGGAAATCGGCTCGATCGAGAAGATGTCGAAGTCGAAGAAAAACGTGGTCGATCCCGACGAGATCATCGGCGGCTGGGGCGCGGATACGGCGCGCTGGTTCATGCTGTCCGACAGTCCGCCCGATCGCGATGTGATCTGGACCGAGGCCGGCGTCGAGGGCGCGCATCGCTTCGTTCAACGCGTTTGGCGGCTCCTTGGCGAAGCATTGCCCTGGATCTCCGGCCCCGTCCGGCCGCCGTCCAACGCGACCTGCGAGATCGCGCTGGGTTTGCGCAAGGCGGCCCACAAGGCGCTCATCGCGGTTGAGGACGATCTGGAAAAGCTCGGCTTCAACCGCGCCGTCGCGCGCATCTACGAGTTGACGAATGCGCTCCAGCGCGCGCTCGCCGAGGGCGATCCGGCAACGGACCCAGCGCTCGCCGCCGCGTTCCATGAGGCGTTCGACATCCTAATCCGGATCATCGCCCCGATGATGCCGCATCTGGCCGAAGAGTGCTGGTCTGCGATGGGCCGCCAGGGCATGCTGGCAACGGCCGATTGGCCGGTCGCCGATCACATGCTGATCGTTGACGAGACGATCACACTGCCGGTGCAAATCAATGGTAAGAAGCGCGGTGAGTTGACGATCGCCCGCGAGGCAAGCGAGGCTGACGTGCGCTCCGCCGTACTCGGCCTAGACATTGTCGTCTCGGCGTTGGAAGGTCGCGAGCCGCGCAAAGTCATCGTCGTCGCGCAAAGGATCGTCAATGTCGTCGCCTGACGCAGCCCGCGGCCCTCGGCGGCCTCACTCGAAGCGACCGACCGCGTCGCTCGGCCTTGCCCTCGCGATCGCCGCCGCGTTGCTCGCCGGCTGCACCGATTTCCGTCCGCTCTACGGATCGCTCGACGGCGCGGGGCAAAGCGGCGGTGTAGGCGCCCAGCTTCGATCGATCGAGGTCGCCGTTGCTGGTTCGCGCGTTGACCAGCAACTACGCAATCAATTGGTCTTCGGTTTCGGCGGTGGCGGCGGAGAGCCCGAAAAGCCGGTCTACCGGCTGAGCATTCGCCTTATCGAAAACGCCATCCCCGTCGGCGTCGAACGCCTGGAGGATATCCCAGCCGCCTATCTTCTGCAGCTCAATGCGAACTACGCGATCGTCGAGATTGCCAGCGGCAAGACGATTACCACCGGCACCAGCTTTGCCAACGCGTCCTATGACTTCTCCCGCCAACGCTTTGCCAACGTCCGCGCGCAGCGCGACGCGGAAAACCGCGTCGCCGGCACGATTGCCGCCGATATTCGCACGAAGGTCGCCGCGTTCTTCGCCACCCGCGCGTGATGGGGCTTTTCATGGGGCTTTGTCGATGGTCGCCCTGAAAGCGTCCGAAGTCCCGCGCTTCCTGCAAAAGCCGACCGAGCGTGCGCCCGTTGTCCTGGTTTTCGGACCCGACGAGGGCCTCGTTTCGGAGCGCGCGCGCTCCATCGTAACTGCGTCAAGCGGCGGCGTCGACGACCCCTTCAGCCTCGTGCGCATGACCGGCGCCGACGTGTCGGAGGATCCCGCGCGGCTGATCGATGAGGCGTCGACGCTCTCGATGTTTGGCAATCGACGCGTTGTTTGGCTAAGGGAACCGGGTCGAGCCAACATTCTTGCCGCGATTGAACCGCTGCTCGCGCGAACCGACTTGCAAAGCCTAGTCGTCGTGGAAGCCGGCGATCTGAAGAAAGGCACCGGACTGCGCAAGCGCATCGAGGATCATCCGATGGCGGTCGCGATCGCTTGCTATGCGGACAATGCCACCGATCTCGGCCGGCTGATCGAGGAAGAAGCCAAGCTCGCCGGACTGCGGATCGAACCCGCCGCGCGCCAAGCACTAGAGGCCTTGCTCGGCTCCGACCGGCTCGCCTCCCGCGGCGAAGTACGCAAGCTATGCCTTTACGCCCACGGCAAAGGCACGATCGAAGAAGGCGATGTCGCGGCCATCGTCGGCGATGCGTCGGCCTTTGCCATGGATGAGTTGATCGATGCCGTGGCGGGCGGTGATCCGGCTGCCGCCGACGGTGTGTTTCGGCGGCTTCAAGCGGCCGGTACGCACCCTTCCGCGGTCGGCTCGATGCTGATCCGCCATTTTCACGCCTTGCAGCGCGGCCGAGCGACGGTTGAGTCCGGCACGAACGCTTCGGATGTCGTCGAACGCATGCAGCCGCCGATCTTTTCCCGACGCCGACCCGAGGTCGTCAAACAACTCGGGCTTTGGCCGATGCCCCGGATCGAGCGCGCGCTTGTCCTGATTGACGAGGCCATGCTCCAATCGCGCCTGAAGCCGTCGCTTGCCGGGTCCATCATCGGTGATGCGATGCTGCAGCTTGCCCGGGCGGCGCGGGCCAATTTGCGCTGAGATTTGGAAACGATTTTCCTGTTTAGGATTCCAACCGGCGGATCACATCGTCCAGCTGCTCGATCGTGCGATAGCGGATGCGAACCTCGCCGGCACCGCTTTCCTTGTGATCGATCGAGATCGTCAGGCCCAGCCGATCGGAAAGCCGCCGCTCCAGCGCGACAGTATCCGCATCCCGCTCCGGCTTCGCCTTTCCGACGCCTCGCCCGACCGGCTCGCGCGGGGCCTGGGCCAGCGCCTCGGCATCCCTGACTGTCAGTCCTTCCACAATAATCCGGCTGGCGAGCGCCTCGGGGTCGGCCGTGGTAACCAACGCGCGGGCATGGCCAGCGGTCAGCTTGCCTTCACGGAGATAGTCTTTCACCGTTTCCGGCAATTTCAAAAGCCTAAGCGTATTCGCGACGTGACTCCGGCTCTTGCCGATAACTTGCCCTAGGTCTTGTTGCGTATAGTTGAATTCTGCTATTAGTTGTTCATAGCCAAACGCTTCTTCGATCGGATTGAGATCCGCCCGCTGTACGTTCTCGATGATCGCAAGCTCTAGAGCCTCTTTATCCGAGACATCTTGCACCAGGACAGGAATATCATGAAGACCCGCCCGCTGCGCCGCACGCCAGCGTCGTTCGCCCGCCACGATTTCGAACTGATGGGCCGCGGCGCGCGACGGCCGCACCAAGATCGGCTGGACGATGCCCTTCTCTTTTACGGAAGCAGCGAGATCGGCGAGATCGGATTCGGCGAAGTTCTTGCGCGGATTGCGCGGATTCGGCCGCAGGAACTCCACGGGAACGCGCTTCAATCCGCCGGACGCCGAAGCCGCCGCGATCTCGGGCTCCGCCACATCGCCGAGCAATGCCGCCAGTCCCCGGCCGAGCCGGCGTCGTTCTTCTGCCATTGCCGAGTCCTCTCGATGAATATTCGCATGGGCAACCGGCAAGGCGCCAAGCCTGGCCGGGACGGCGCCGACGTCAGGCTGCCGCGGCGCGCAGGCGACGCTCACGTTGAATAATTTCCGAAGCAAGCTTCAGGTAGGCTTGGCTGCCCGAGCACTTCAAATCGTAAAGCAGCGCTGGCTTGCCGTAGGACGGCGCCTCTGAAACCCGAACATTGCGCGGGATGATCGTATCGTAAACGACATCGCCCATGTGTTGGCGCACGTCGGCGACGACTTGGCCCGAGAGATTGTTGCGCGCGTCGAACATGGTCAACGCAACGCCATGAATGGTCAGCTCCGGATTGAGCGAGGTCTTGACCTGCTCAACCGTCGACAGAAGCTGCGAGAGACCCTCAAGCGCGAAGAATTCGCATTGCAGCGGGACAAGAACCGAATGCGACGCGGCCATTGCGTTGATCGTCAGCAGGTTCAGCGAAGGTGGGCAATCCACCAAGACATAGGTGAAGGCCGGCAGATCGTGGCCGGCCGCAAGCGCCGCATGGGCCGAGATCGCCTTGCGCAGGCGAAAGGCGCGATCGGAGGAGCTGGCGATTTCCAGTTCGACGCCGAGCAGATCGAGCGTCGACGGCGCGACCCACAGACGCGGCACCGCCGTTTCGATCAAGACTTCGTCCAAAGCGCTCTCACCGACCAGCACATCATAGGTCGAGCGCTTGCGAGCCTTACGGTCGATACCGAGGCCGGTAGAGGCGTTTCCCTGCGGATCGAGATCGACGATCAGCACGGTCTCTCCCGTCGCGGCGAGCGCCGTGCCGAGGTTGATTGCTGTTGTGGTCTTTCCAACGCCGCCCTTTTGATTGGCGAGCGCCAGAACCCTCGGAGATTTCGGCAATTGGCTCATTGTGTCTCGCTCCCGCCCGAATCGGCGACGCCGGTCTTCGGGCGCATGTGGCGGATGACGAGAATCCGCCCGGCTGAATCGATACGACTTGGATGTTCTATCAGATCCAAGACCCAAGATTGAGTAGCTTCGTTCAGTTCGGACGCAAAATCTTGTCCCTTGTGGAAAACTGCCGTAGCGCCCCGGGCGACCAAGGGCGCGACATGCGCGCAAAGCGCCGTGAGCGGCGCGAGCGCGCGGGCGGACACGGCATCGACCTTGCCGACAAAGCGCGGCACCGCCTGTTCGATGCGTTCGGCGTGGATTCGGGCGGGCGCGCCGGTCTCGCGGGCGACGGTGCGCAGGAAGGCCGCCTTGCCGCCATTGCTTTCGACAAGGTCGACCGAAGCCCCCTGCTCGGTCGAAAGCAGGATGGCCGTGACAAGGCCTGGAAAGCCGGCGCCCGAGCCGAGATCGAGCCAACGTCGCGCTTCGGGCACCATAGCCAGAGCCTGGGCCGAGTCGGCGATGTGGCGGGTCCAGACATGCGGCAGCGTCGAGGGCGCGACTAGGTTTTGGCTGCGCTGCCACTTTTTAAGAAGCGCGACATAAATCGCTAGGCGGTCCAGCGTTTCACGTGAAACCGGCATCAGCCGAGTCAAGGCGTCGGTATCGTCCAAGGTCATGGCGCCATGTTGCGTCAGCAACCGGTCGTCCGCGATCCGGTTGTCAGACAGTGAAGCGTTCCGGATCCGAATCGGATCGGTGCGGTGCGAAGAGGGGGCCCGCCACGATCCACGATGAAACGAAACCGAGATCGCGGTCGAGGATCGCGGTCAAACCGCCACCCGGCCCCTGCCTCGCTTGACATGGGCAAGCACCAGCGTGAGCGCCGCCGGCGTCATGCCTTCAATTCGGCCGGCCTGGGCCAAGGTGGCGGGACGCACGGTGTCGAGTTTCTGCCGCATCTCATTCGAGAGGCCGGCCAAGCCGCGATAGTCGAAATCATCGGGAATGACGATCGCCTCCTCCCGGCGCAGCGCATCAATATCCGAGGACTGCCGGTCCAAATAAACCGCATAGGCGGCGTCGATCTCCAACTGCGCGGCGACGTCTGGAGCCAACGCGGCAAAAGCCGGCCAGATCCCCGACAGCCGCGACACGTTGATGTCCGGATGCGACAGAAGCTCGAAAGCCGTCCGACGGACACCATCGCGGTTGACGGTGAGCCCGTGCTTCGCCGCCTCGCTCGGCGTAAGCGACACGCCGTTGGCGAGCGATCGGGCATCCGCCAGTGCGGTTGCTTTCAAGCTAAACCGCCGAGCCCGTTCCGCGCCAACGAGGCCGAGCGAAAGCCCGGCGGGAGTCAGCCGCTGATCGGCATTATCCGCCCGGAGTGTCAGCCGGTATTCCGCCCGCGAGGTGAACATGCGATAGGGCTCGGAGACCCCGCGCGTAACGAGATCGTCGATCATCACGCTGAGATAGCCCTCGGCACGGTCAAAAACATGTCCATCCATTTCGGCTGCGAATCGAGCTGCGTTGAGCCCCGCGACCAGACCCTGCGCCGCCGCCTCCTCGTAGCCGGTCGTACCGTTGATCTGCCCGGCCAAATACAGTCCGGCAAGCCGCTTCAGCCCGAGTGTCGGCGCCAATTCACGCGGATCGACGTGATCGTACTCGATCGCGTAACCCGGCCTGACCATGGCGACGCGCCCCAAGCCGGGAATTGTCGCCAGCAGCGCGGCTTGCGCGTCGACCGGCAGCGACGTCGAGATCCCGTTCGGATAGATCACTGGGTCATCGAGGCCCTCCGGCTCCGGGAAAATCTGATGGCCGTCGCGGTCGCCGAAGCGCACGATCTTGTCCTCGATCGACGGGCAATAGCGCGGGCCAGTGCTCTCGATATGCCCGCCATACATGGCCGATCGATGCAAGTTGGCCCGGATCACCGCATGGGTCGCCTCGGTCGTGCGGGTGATGCCGCACTCGATCTGCGGGTTAGGCAGATGATCCGTCAGCGTCGAGAAGGGTTCGGGCTCGTCGTCGCCGGGCTGCATTTGCAGCGCGGCCCAGTCAATCGTGCGGCCGTCGAGCCTCGGCGGCGTCCCGGTCTTCAACCGCCCGAGCCGCAGCCCAAGCCGCTCGAATGTGATTGAGAGCCCGAGGGCAGGCGCTTCGCCAACTCGGCCCGCCGGCGTGCGCTGGTCGCCGATATGGATCAACCCCCGCAGAAATGTCCCGGTCGTGACGACGACAGCACCGCAGGCGATCGTCCGACCGTCGGACAACCGCACGCCGGCAACACGGCCGTCGCGGATCTCCAGATCGTCGGCCTCGCCTTCGAAAACCGCAAGTCCCGACGTTTCGGCGATAGCCTGCTGCATCGCCGCCGCGTAGAGCTTGCGGTCGGCCTGCGCCCGTGGGCCGCGAACGGCGGGACCTTTGCGGCGGTTGAGCACCCGGAACTGGATGCCGCCGAGATCCGCGACGCGGCCCATATAGCCGTCGAGCGCGTCAATCTCACGCACGAGATGGCCCTTGCCTAGCCCGCCGATCGCTGGATTGCACGACATCGCGCCGATCGAGACGGCGCGGTGCGTCAGGAGGATCGTGGCCGCCCCGAGACGCGCGGCCGCGCCGGCCGCCTCCGCGCCCGCATGCCCGCCGCCGATAACAACGACATCCGCTTTCATCAACCCGCCATGTTCTTGAAGCTGACAGTGATCTAATGAAGCCGCCGCCCCGCGTCAAACCGTCAATCGAAACGCTTTCGAATCGAATGTTCCACGTGGAACATTCTGGCCCGAAAAGACCACCGTGATCACTTGCCGATGCAGAACTCCCGGAAGATCACGTCCAGCAAATCCTCCGGCCCGATGGCCCCGGTCAATCGCCCAAGCGCGTCCCCAGCCTGCCGGAGATCCTCCGCGCGCAGCTCAAGCGGCCCCTCGGACCCGCAGGCCGCGCGAAGCCGCGCGGCGGTCTCCACCAGCGCCTCGCGATGGCGCGCCCGCGCGATCACCGCGTCCTCACCCCGCCCGCAGAGCCGACCCGCGAGGTCGGCAAGCCGCGCCTCTAGCTCCATGAGCCCCTGCCCGGTCACAACGGACACCGCGAGATCGGCCACTCCCGGTTCGCCGCCAAGATCGAGCTTCGTCCTCACCCGCACCAGCGGCACCGGCCCGAGATCGACGGGCGGCCCGGCGTCGCCGTTGGATGCCGCATCGGGAGCCACATCGGGGGCCGTCAGCCACAGGATCACGTCCGCGCCAGCCCCACGCAGCCGCGCGCGCCGAATCCCCTCACGCTCAATCGCGCCGCCGCCCTGGCGTAGGCCAGCCGTATCGACCACGGTCACCGGGTATCCGGCAAGATCGAGCCGCACCTCGATCGGATCGCGCGTCGTCCCCGGCTCCGGCGTGACGATCGCGGCGTCCCGGCGGGCGAGCGCATTCAAGAGGCTCGATTTGCCGGCATTGGGCGCCCCCAGCAGCACCACTTCGAGCCCACGCCGCAGGATCTCCCCGCCGCCGGCCCCAACGAGATGCTTGTCGATATCATCAGCCAGCGCCGCCGCGTCCGACCATATCCGATCGGCCACGGACCCCGGCACATCATCCTCGTCGGGAAAATCGAGCTCGGCCTCAATCAGCGCCCGCATCCGCACGATCCGCGCGCGCCAATCGTCGACCAACCGGCGTAGCGCCCCGCCGGACTGGGCGACCGCTTGGCGGCGCTGCTGCTCGGTCTCCGCCGCGATCAGGTCCGCAAGCCCTTCGATCGCGGTTAGGTCCAGCTTGCCCGTCAGGAAGGCCCGTCGCGAAAACTCGCCGGCGTCAGCGCCGCGCAGTCCCGGCATCGCCGCAAGAGCCCCTGTGCAAGCCGCGACCACGGCCGGGCCGCCATGCACATGCAGCTCCGCCATATCCTCGCCGGTGAAGCTCGCCGGTCCGGGCAACCAAAGGACGAGGCCGCGATCAAGCTCGACACCGGCAAAACGCAGCGTCCTGAGCGCGGCGTGCCGCGCCGGGGGGAGGGGACCGGTCAACGTTTCGAGAGCGAATCGACTTTGATCGCCGCTGAGCCGCAAGACAGCCACGCCCGAGGGCAGCCCGCCGGAGGAAAGCGCATAGATCGTGTCTTTATCGGAGCGCATCCCGTGTGGCCTTTCCCCGCCGCTCGCCTATGTTACCGCAAGCACGCCGCTCGCCGCTCGTTCGACAAGACCAGGGATACAAGCATGCCGACCGATCCAACAACGCCAAATTTCCCGCCTGAGTCGATGCCCCAGCCGGCGAACGGGGCAGGGCAGCTCGACATCGCGCCCCCGCGCAACTTGCTCGGCGCGGCCAAGAGCCCTTACCTGCTTCAGCACGCCGACAATCCGGTTCATTGGCGGGTCTGGGGACCGGAGGCCTTGGCGGAGGCCCAGTCGACCGGCAAGCCGATCCTGCTTTCGGTCGGCTATGCGGCTTGCCATTGGTGCCATGTGATGGCGCATGAGTCCTTTGAAGACCCAACCGTGGCGGCGGTGATGAACCGGCTGTTCGTCAACGTCAAGGTCGATCGCGAGGAACGCCCCGATGTCGACCAGATCTATATGGCCGCGCTGCATGCGCTCGGCCAACAGGGCGGCTGGCCCTTGACGATGTTTCTGACGCCGGCCGGCGCGCCGGTCTGGGGCGGTACCTATTTCCCGAGGGAACCGCGCTGGGGCCGGCCGGGCTTTATCCAGGTCATGGAGGAACTAGCCCGGCTTTTTCGCGAAGAGCCGGACAGGATCGACGCAAACCGCCAAGCGCTTGAGGAAGCGCTGCAAGCCCGCGCCCGCTCCGCCGCGCCACTTCATCGCGGCGTGCTCGACGCTGCCGCCGAGCGGCTCCTCACGATGATGGACCCCATGGAAGGCGGCACCAAGGGCGCGCCGAAGTTTCCGCAAGCCGCGCTCCAGGAGCTTTTGTGGCGCGCCGGTACGCGAACGGGAAACCCGGCCTTCCAGGACTCCGCACTTCTGGGGCTCCGCCGCATGGTGCAAGGCGGCATCTACGATCATCTCGGCGGCGGCCTTTCCCGTTATTCGGTCGATGACCACTGGCTCGTGCCGCATTTCGAAAAGATGCTCTACGATAATGCCCAGCTGATCGAGCACCTGACGGTCGCGTGGACGGCAACCCGGGACCCACTATTCGCCGAGCGAATCGAGGAGACGATCGGCTGGATCGCCCGGGAGATGACGACCCCGGAGGGCGGATTCTGCGCCAGCCTTGATGCCGACAGCGAAGGCCACGAGGGCAAGTTTTATGTCTGGTCAGCGGCGGAGATCGCGGGCGTTGTTGGCGAGGACACCCGCTTTTTCGCGGCTCATTACGACGTAACGACCGAGGGAAACTGGGAGGGAAGCAACATCCTCAATCGGTCCGCCCGGCCGAATCGGCTCGATGAAGCCGGCGAGGCGAGGCTCGCCTTCTGTCGGGCAAAGTTGCTGTCCTGCCGCGCCGGCCGTGTGCGTCCGGGGCTCGATGACAAGGTGCTCGCCGATTGGAACGGTCTCGCTATTGCGGCGATTGCCCAGGCCGCCACGGTGTTCGCGCGACCCGACTGGCTGGATCTCGCGCTCAAGGTCTATGGCTTCGTCCGCAAGGTCATGACCCGCCACGGCCGCCTTGGCCACTGCTGGCGAGACGGGGCTCTGATCTTTCCAGGCCTTTCGTCGGATCACGCGGCGATGGCGAAGGCGGCCATCGCGCTTCATGCGGCGACAGGTGAGGGCGGATACCTCGACGACGCCGAGCGCTGGGCCGATATGCTCGACACGCACTATGCCGATCAAGACGGCGGTGGCTATTTCCTGACCGCCGACGACGCGCAGGCGCTGATCATCAGGCCGAAATCGCCGCTCGACGAAGCAACGCCGAACCCCAACGGTGTCATGGCCGAGGTCCTGGTCCGCCTTTGGAGCTTGACCGGCAAGGATATCTATCGCGCCCGCGCGGATCGCGTGCTGTCCGCCTTCTCTGGCGATATGCTCTCGAATGTTTTCGGCACGGCTTCGCTTCTGAACGCGTTGGATACGCGGCTTGCGCCAACCGAGATCGTCATCGTTGCACCGGCCGGGACCGATCTTTCCGCGCTCCGGCGTGTCGCGGCCGGCGCGAGCGACAGGCGGACCATCGTGCTTTTGTGCCAGGATACAGGAAGCTTGCCCAGCGATCACCCGGCGCATGGCCGACCGGCCGTCGATGGCAGACCAACCGCCTATCTCTGTCGGGCGAGCACATGCTCGCTTCCGGTCACCGAAGCGTCGGACCTTGGCGATCTTTTGTCCACGGGTGCGTGAGGCGCCGGTCAGGCGCGGGGCCGTTGCGTGGATATCGAGTGTCACGTGAAACGCGGGAGGTCGAGTTCCGTCTTCCGACACTTTCAGCGTCGGAGCGTGCCGGACCCGAATATATCGGATCCGAATCGAACCACCTTGAGGCGCGGCGGCGGCGCGTTCCGGCCTTGGGCACAGGCAACGCCGGCCGACCTAGCGGCCACCATTCCCGCTCAACCAAACGGCCGTGCGGGACCGCGTGCCCCGGCCGTCGGCCTCACGTATTCATCGAGTCGAAGAAATCGCCATTGGTTTTGGTCTGCCGCAGCTTGTCGAGCAAGAACTCGATGGCGTCGACCGTGCCCATCGGCGTCAAAATCCGCCGCAGGACATAGGTCTTCTTCAGAACGTCGGAGGGCACGAGCAGCTCTTCCTTGCGGGTGCCCGAGCGGCCGATATCCATTGACGGGAATGTCCGCTTATCGGCGACCTTGCGGTCGAGGATCAATTCGGAGTTACCCGTTCCCTTGAACTCCTCGAAGATCACTTCGTCCATGCGGCTGCCGGTATCGATCAGCGCCGTGGCAATGATCGTTAGCGAGCCGCCTTCCTCGATGTTGCGCGCCGCGCCAAAGAAGCGCTTCGGCCGTTGCAAGGCATTGGCGTCGACACCGCCGGTCAGCACCTTGCCGGAAGAGGGGACCACCGTGTTGTAGGCGCGGCCGAGACGCGTGATCGAATCAAGCAAGATCACCACGTCGCGGCCGTGTTCGACCAGCCGCTTGGCCTTCTCGATGATCATCTCGGCGACCTGGACATGGCGCGACGCCGGCTCGTCGAAGGTCGAGGACACGACCTCACCCTTCACCGTCCGCTGCATGTCCGTCACTTCTTCCGGCCGCTCGTCGATCAGGAGAACGATCAGATAGCATTCCGGATGGTTCGAGGTGATCGAACGCGCGATATTCTGCAGGAGCACGGTCTTGCCAGTGCGCGGCGGGGCGACGATCAGCGCGCGCTGGCCCTTGCCGAGCGGGGCAACGATGTCGATGACACGCGCCGACATGTCCTTCGACACCGGCTCATCCAGCTCCATCTTGAAGCGTTCGTCGGGATAAAGCGGCGTCAAATTGTCGAAATGGACCTTGTGGCGTGCCTTGTCCGGATCTTCGAAATTGATCGTGTTGACCTTAAGAAGCGCGAAATAGCGCTCGCCTTCCTTCGGGCTGCGAATATGGCCTTCGACCGTATCGCCCGTGCGCAGCGAAAAGCGCCGGATCTGGGATGGCGACACATAAATGTCGTCCGGACCAGGGAGATAATTCGCATCTGGAGACCTGAGAAAACCAAATCCGTCCTGAAGGACTTCGACGACGCCTTCGCCGATAATCTCTACATCCTGTGAGGCCAGCTGCTTTAAGATCGCAAACATCAGCTCTTGCTTGCGCATCGTACTCGCATTCTCGACCTCAAGTTCCTCGGCAAAAGCGAGAAGCTCTGTCGGAGATTTGACCTTAAGGTCCTGTAGTTTCAATTGCTGCATCTGAGAGAGTCTTTCGGGACTATTCGAGGTGGGTACGGTGGCGGTTGCGAAATAGCCGTAAACATCGAGCGCTGTTGCCAAGACCACCGTCTTGGTTTGGATGCTCGTGCCTTATTTCGTCTTCCGATACGCTCGTTTCCGGACGACGGATACTTCTAGTGACAGAAGGCGTCTCGTCGACGTCATCGGCGCTTGCTTAAGAACGCCTCGACCGAAGACTTACGATCGAGGCCACCGTCATGACAAAGCATGTGTTTGGATTACAATGGTTCCGCTACAACGGAAACACTCCAAACCGAAACTTCGGTTCATGCGAAAGGCCGTCCGAACCTTGCACGACACGAGACACGAGCGGGAAATTCAGACGAAGCGGCGGAGTTGAACCCCTGCCGCGATGGTTTGGCATAACGAACGCCGAAAACCAGTCTGTTTTCTTGAGAGGTAAATCTTTGTAGACGCGGATTTGGATTCGGACAAGCCCCCGCCGACAACGAATTCGCATCTCTCCGACCGTGGGTCCAACGCTTCGGCACTCGTTGAGTTCCCGCCACAGCTGTTAAGGGGCGATGTCGAGGGGCGGTCAGAACGGCTTAACAATGACCAGAATGACAATGCCGATCATCAAGAGCGCCGGCGCCTCATTCATGATCCGCCAATAGCGTTGCGAACGTTGATTGCGGTCTTCGGCGAAGGCGCGGACCGAGGCCGAGAAATAGCCGTGGACACCGGAAAGGATCAAGACAAGTGCAAGCTTGGCATGAAGCCAGTCACCATGGAAGCGATAGAGGTCCCAGGCGAGCCAGAGGCCCAACGCCCAGGACACCACCATGGCGGGGTTGATGATGATCCTCAGAAGCCGCCGCTCCATACCCTTGAGGAGTTCAGATTCCGGCGAGCCGATTTTCACGGTGCAGTGATTGACGAAGAGGCGCGGCAGATAGAGCAGGCCCGCCATCCAGGAGATAACCGCGATCACGTGGAGTGCTTTCATCCAATCATTGAATTGATTTGGGGACGACCAGGCGAGCAGACCAAACAGCGCGACCGTGATCAAGATCGCGACGACGGCTCGCAGCGCGACGGTTCTGCTAGCGGACTTCATCGGGATTCTGTTTTGAGAAAGCTCAGCATCATTCATGGCTCAAACCCTATGCGCGGACCGCACCCGCTCGACGAGACGGCCGACCGTCTCTGGATCGGCCTCCGGCGTAATACCATGTCCTAGATTGAAGATCAGGCGGCCGCCACCGAGCGTTTCAAGGATTCGATCGACACCCTCGTCGAGCGCCGCACCGCCGACGATGACACGCATTGGATCGAGATTACCCTGAACCGCAACCTTCGGCTGCAGCCGATCCCGGGCATGATCGAGCGGCATCGTCCAATCCATGCCGATGGCGTCAACCCCTGTTGCGTCCACGAAGGCCTCGAGCGCCGCGCTGGCACCCTTTGGGAAGCCGATGATCCGGGCTTGCGGATGTCGCGCCCGGACGCCGGCGACGATCGTCTTTGTCGGCGCCACCACCCAGCGGGCGAACTCCGCCTCGTCGAGGACCCCCGCCCAGGTATCGAAAATCTGCACTGCGTCGGCGCCCGCGTCGATCTGGCGGCAAAGATAATCGATCGAGGCGTTGGCCAATAGGTCGATCAGTTTGGCGAACCGCTCGGGATGCCTCAGCGCGGCCTTGCGGGCGGGAGCCTGATCGGGCGTGCCTCGGCCCGCGATCATGTAAGACGCGACTGTCCAGGGCGCCCCACAGAAGCCTAGGAGGGTCGTCTCATCAGGCAGCGCGGCTCGGATGGAAGCGATCGCCTCGAAAACCGGGGCGAGGTGGGTCAGAACCCGACCGGGATCGAGCGCCTCGATCCGATCGAGATCCAACGGGTTGAGAAGCGGGCCCTCGCCCTCCGAGAAGCGAACCTTTTGGCCGAGCGCGTCCGGAATGACAAGGATATCGCTGAACAGGATCGCCGCATCGAAGCCATATCGGCGGATCGGCTGGAGCGTCACTTCGGTCGCTAACTTCGGTGTGTAGCAAAGATCGAGAAATCCCCCGGCCTCGGCGCGCGCCGCTCGGTACTCCGGCAGGTAGCGGCCGGCTTGGCGCATGACCCAAATCGGGGGTGGGAAGATCACCTCGCCCGCCAGCACTCGCATCAACCGCCGCTCGCCGAGCTTCACCCGAGATCCCTCCACCGAAGCTCCCTTCTATAAAACTTTTTGAAGATAAGGATTCTGATTTGACTCTTTGCCGGTGGATTACCGGGATCCTTGGCTCTCCACAATGACTCACGTGGAACATCGCTTAAACGGCAACGCCAAGGGTAACACAAACGGCAACATCGTCGCATTTGAGGGAAACATCGGGTTCATATCGGTTAACAAGAGGTTAACGATTGGTCACGAATTGAGATCCTGTGGATGACCGACCATGTCCCTGTCCGCGCTCGATCGTTCTCCCCATTCCTCTACGGCAGCGCCAGAAAGAGGCCTCGTTCATCATGCCTGTTGATCGTTCCGGCATGAGCGGTATGACTGAAGGACCCGGCACGGCGGAGCCCTTCTTGTCCCCGCAGGCCGCGCCTCCTGGGGACAAATCCGTGCACAAAGCACCTAACTACTTCCATCTTCATCTGGTTTCCGACTCCACCGGCGAGACTTTGATCACGGTCTCGCGCGCGGCCGCCGCTCAATATGAGGCCATCGAACCGATCGAGCATGTCCATCCTTTGGTGCGCAGCGGCCGGCATCTTGATCGCGCGCTCGCCGAGATCGAAACGTCGCCGGGCATCGTGCTCTATACCCTTGTTTCACATGAGCTTTCCGATCGGCTCGAGCGCTTTTGCCGCGACCACGGAACACCGTGCATCTCTGTGCTCGCCCCGGTCCACGACGTCTTCCGAACCTACCTGAACGTCGCCCAAACCCACCGCGCTGGCGCCCAGCACGAGCTCGACGCTAGCTATTTCCGCCGGATCGACGCCCTTAACTTCTCGATGGTGCATGACGACGGCCAGCTTCCCGAGGATGTCGACGAGGCGGATGTCGTTATCGTCGGCGTCTCCCGCACCTCGAAGACACCGACCTCGATTTATCTCGCAAATCGCGGGGTGAAAGTCGCCAATATCCCCTATGTGCCGAACATTCCCGTGCCCCAGTCGGTGTTTGCGGCGAGCCGGCCGCTGGTCGTCGGCCTCGTCGCAAGTCCCGAGAGAATAGCGCAAATTCGCGAAAATCGCGTTCTCGCGCTCGGTGGCCGGAGCTTCGAAACGAGCTATGTCGACCGCCAAGCGATCGCCCAGGAAATCGCGCAAATGCGTCGCTTATGTGCAGATCGCGGCTGGCCGATCATCGACGTCACCCGCCGATCCATCGAAGAAACCGCCGCCGCCATCATCGCCTTGCAGAGAGATCGCAAATGACACCGCCCCGCTTGGTGCTCGCGTCGAAAAGCGCAAGCCGCCGCATGCTCTTAGCCCAGGCCGGCGTTTCCCATGATGCCGAAGGTTCTGGCGTCGATGAGCGTGCCGTGGAGGCCCCGCTTCTGGCCGAAGGCGCCGATCCCGGCACGATCGCAATGCATCTGGCCGAGGCGAAGGCCCTTGCGGTATCAGTCCGCCGGCCCGGCGCCTTGGTACTCGGCGCGGACCAGACCTTGGGACTTGGAAACGAGAGATTCGTCAAGCCGAACAATGTCTTGGAAGCACATGCCCAGCTTATGCGGCTTGCCGGTCGCACCCACGCGCTCCATTCCGCGCTCGCCGTCGCCGAGGGCGGAAAACTGATTTGGCGCCATATTTCCGTCGCCCGCCTGACCATGCGGCCGCTTTCGCCCGCCTTCATCGAACGCTATCTTGCGGCCGGCGGCGGCGATGTCATGGCAAGCGTCGGCTGCTACCAGCTCGAGGGCATGGGTATTCAGCTTTTCGAAAACATTGACGGCGACTACTTCACCATTCTCGGTCTGCCGATGCTGCCGCTTCTGACCTTTCTTCGCGACCGGGCGGTTATTGACCCATGATATTGACGGAAAAACGAAATTCACCGCCCCGCGCCGGCGTGATCGGCTGGCCGGTCGCGCATTCGCGCTCGCCGCTGATCCACGGCCATTGGCTCAAGGTTCACAATCTCGCCGGCTCTTACGAACGCATCCCAGTCCCGCCGGAGGAAATCGACGCCTTTCTCCGCGCCTTCCCCGATTCCGGTCTCAGTGGCGCCAATGTGACCGTGCCGCATAAGGAGGCGGCCTATGCGGCGGCCGACGACATAGACGATGTCGGTCGCGCCATCGGAGCGGTGAATACATTGTGGATGGAACACGGAAAACTCCAAGCGACCAACACCGACGGCATCGGATTTCTTGCAAATCTCGATGATTGTGCAAAGGGTTGGGACAAAAATCCTGGCATTGCCCTGGTGCTTGGCGCAGGCGGCGCGGCTCGGGCGGTGGTTTGGGGATTAATGCAGCGCGGCTTTGCCGTCCGCATTGCGAATCGGACCCGCGAGCGAGCACAGGCGCTTGCGGATCGGTTCGGGGGCGACACCGCGGCGCATGATTTGACCGAGGCCGCGCGCCTCTTGTCCGACTGCTGGCTTGTCGTTAACACCACCTCGCTCGGCATGACCGGAAAGGACGAGCTGCCGCTCGATCTTGACCGGCTGCGTCCCGACGCCGTGGTAACCGACATCGTCTATGTCCCTCTGGAGACAGCGCTTCTCGCTGAGGCGAGAGCCCGGGGCAACCGCACGGTCGACGGCCTCGGCATGCTGCTGCATCAAGCCGTGCCCGGGTTCGAGCGCTGGTTCGGCGTCCGTCCCACGGTCACGCCCGCGCTGCGCTCGCTCATTCTCGCCGACCTTGGAGTTTTAGGGTGATTATCGTCGGGTTGACCGGATCGATCGGCATGGGCAAATCGACCGCGGCCGCTGCCTTCGCCAAGCGCGGCGTGCCGATTTTTGAGGCGGATGCGACGGTCCACGCGCTTTATCGCGGAGCTGCCGCAGGGCCAATCGAGGCGGCCTTTCGGGGAACGACGCGTGACGGCGTCGTCGATCGGGTCGCCCTATCGGAGCGCGCATTGGGCGACAAGACAGCGATCGCGACGTTGGAAGCCATCGTACATCCCCTTGTTCGCGCTGAAGAAACCGCATTCTTGAAACGAGTAGCGGCAGCCTGGCATCCTGTCGTCGTGCTCGACATTCCGCTTCTGTTTGAAAAGAACGGCGAATTGCGTGTCGATGTCACGGTGGTGGTTTCCGCAAGCGCGGAGATCCAGCGCCGACGAGTCCTGGCACGGCCGGGCATGAGCCCGGCGAAGCTCGACGCGATCCTCGCTCTCCAGATGTCAGACGCTGAGAAGCGCCGTCGCGCGCACTTCGTCATCGATACTAATCGCTCGCTCGCAGCCGCCGATCGGCAAATCGCAAGTATTTGGCGTAGCTTGATGCAAATGTCAGCTAAGGGACTGCCGCGTCGCTTGCGTTAAGGTTCGCGTGCTGATTTTCTGCGGTGCCTTGAGCCGGTCCTTTTCGTTCGGATGGTCCCATCCGATCGGGAAATGCTCTAGCGTGGCATCAAGTCCGTCTCGCCATTGCAGGAGCATAAAGTTGCGGGAGATCGTTCTCGATACGGAAACGACGGGTCTCGACCCTAGAAATGGCGATCGGGTCGTAGAAATCGGCTGTGTCGAATTGGTCAATCATATCCCGACCGGCCAGACCTTCCACGTCTATATCAACCCCGAACGGACGATGCCGCGCGGGGCATACGACGTACACGGTCTGTCCGACGATTTTTTGAAGGATAAGCCACGTTTTCGTGAAGTTGCCAATGAATTCGCGAGCTTCATCGAAGATGCGAAGCTAGTCATTCATAACGCGAGCTTCGACGTTGGGTTCCTAAACGCCGAATTCGCGCGTCTTTCAATGCCTCAAATTATTAATGAGCGCGTCGTCGATACATTGATGCTTGCCCGTCGTCGACATCCTGCTGGGCCGAACTCATTGGATGCCCTCTGCGCCCGCTACGGTATCGACAATAGCCGTCGGACGCGACACGGCGCCTTGCTCGACTCTGAGCTTTTGGCAGAGGTCTATGTCGAACTGATCGGCGGCAAGCAGGCCGCGCTCGGCCTCACCGTGCAGTCGTCAACAACCCCGGAACGTACCTCCGGCGCCCTCGTGGTAACCGTTTTGGAGCGACCAGCACCTCTCGCTCCGCGTTTGACTGCCGAGGAAATCGCGGCGCACGAAAGCTTCGTCACCAAGCTCGGCGAGGGCGCCATCTGGCTGAAGTATCGATCGGAAACCAGCGCGGACTGACGGCCGAAGCGCGGCCACTGGCCCCGTTCGCGACGCATTGATCCGCGCGAACGACCAGTTGCGGTGGCCACCAAAAGC
>JBEINZ010000334.1:0-2386 GCA_040377825.1 Hyphomicrobiales bacterium
ACAGCCATTTGTGGACGACGCCGATGATATGGCGCGTCGCGATGCTCAGCGCCGTGAGGAGGCGGGCGGCGCCGAGGAAGCGGAAGAAGGCGTCGAATGGCGTCCGACCAAGCCGCTTAGAATTGCGATCGTTGGCCGGCCAAACGCCGGCAAATCAACGCTTGTCAATCAGCTGATCGGCGAAGACCGGATGCTGACCGGTCCTGAGGCCGGCATCACGCGGGACTCGATCGCGGTTGATTGGGAATGGCGCGGGCGGCGCGTGAAGCTGTTCGATACGGCCGGTTTACGCCGCAAGGCACGCGTCCAAGAGAAGCTGGAGAAGCTTTCGGTCGCCGACACGCTGCGGGCGGTCCGGTTCGCCGAGGTCGTCATTGTCGTGCTCGACGCGACGACGCCTTTCGAAAAGCAGGATCTGCAGATCGTCGACCTTGTGGTCAAGGAAGGGCGCGCGGTCGTCATCGCCCTCGACAAATGGGATCTTGTCGAAGACCGGGTCGAGCGCTGGAAAGTCGTGCGGGAGCAATGCGAGCGGCTCTTGCCGCAGGTCCGGGGCGTGCCCCTCGTTCGAATCTCGGGCTTGATGGGCGACGGGCTCGACGCCATGATGGCGGACGTGATGAAGGTCGAAGAGACTTGGAGCCGTCGTATCTCGACGTCCAAGATTAACCGGTGGCTTGAACATGTGCTCGAGCGACATCCGCCGCCGGCGGTGAGCGGCCGACGAATCAAGATCCGCTACGCGACGCAGGCAAAGTCACGCCCACCGCATTTCGTGGTCTTCTCCTCGCGTCCCGAGGCGCTGCCGGAAAGTTATTCGCGCTATCTCATGAACGATTTGCGCGAGACCTTTGATCTTGCTGGCATCCCCATCCGACTGAGCATGCGGGGCGGCGGCGAGAATCCCTTCGATAAGAAGCGCGACGGTTAAAGCTCGTCATTGCTTCCGCGCTTGCCTGAAGTCGTGGATTCTAGGACAGGTTTAGAACCAAGCCTTCGTCCGAAACTGCCAAATGCGTCCCGACATCTCGCAATCGGTCGACAACAGCGGCAGAATATAGGACACCAAAGCCTCAGGCGTGACCAATGTGGCCGGGTCCTCGCCGGGCATTGCCTTGGCACGCATCGCCGTGCGGATCGGACCAGGGTCGAGCAGGTTCACCTTGATCGGGGTGATCTCGGTTTCCTTGGCATAGGTTTCCACCATCGCTTCCAGCGCGGCCTTGGCTGTCGAATAAGGTCCCCAATAGGCGCGGCGGCTCTTTGCGGCCCCGGAACTGACGAACAGGCCGCGACCTGCCGTCGAAAGGCGCAGGAGCGGATCCATGGAGCGGATCAAACGCCAGTTCGCGGTCACGTTTACAGCCATCACTTCGTCCCAAACCTTGGGATCGACATGGGCGAGCGGCGTGATTGTACCGAGCGCGCCGGCATTTCCAACGAGGACATCGATCCGGCCGAAGCGTTCGTAAAGCGCGGCGCCCAGACGATCGACCCCGGCATAGTCCGTAAGATCGAGCGGAACGAGCGTTGCGCTTGAGCCCGCGGCGCGGATCTCGTCGTCGAGGGCCTCCAAGCCCCCAACCGTTCGCGCCACCGCCACCACATGGGCACCTTGAGCGGCGAGTTCTCGAGCGATCGCATAGCCGATGCCGCGCGAGGCTCCCGTTACAACGGCGATCCGGTTTTCAAAGTGCTTGTCGGTCATGCTTGATCCGGCGGTTCGGCGAGCCCAAGAAGGCTGCGCGACATGGAATGACGCAGCACGCTGCCGCCGTCAATCGGAAGGCACCCAAGCTCAATTTGCTTCGGTTACCAGATCAAACGGGCGTACACTGGTCGTTGCTTGATCGGTTAGACCGGTGGGGTAGTCCCCGGTGAAGCAGGCGTCGCAGAATTGCGGGATCTCGTTGTTTCGCGAGGCCTCGCCGACCGCGCGATAAAGCCCGTCGATCGACAGGAAGGCGAGACTGTCGACGTTCAAATAGCGCGCGAGTTCCTCAAGGGACATGCGGGAGGCAATGAGCTTCGACTTCTCCGGTGTATCGACGCCGTAAAAACAGGGGTCGGTCGTCGGCGGTGCCGCAATACGCAGATGCACCGAGATCGCGCCAGCGTCGCGTACCATCTGAACGATCTTCTGCGACGTTGTTCCGCGCACGATCGTATCGTCGACCAGGACGACGCGCTTGCCCTCGATGACCGCGCGGTTTGCGTTGTGCTTCAGCTTTACGCCCATATGGCGGATCGCGTCGGTCGGCTGGATGAAAGTCCGGCCGACATAGTGGTTGCGGATGATCCCGAGATCGAATGGCAGGCCCGCGGCTTCCGCAAAGCCCATGGCTGCGGGCGTGCCGGAGTCGGGAACCGGTATCACAACGTCGAC
>JBEINZ010000275.1:0-3784 GCA_040377825.1 Hyphomicrobiales bacterium
AGGCGGATCACGCCGGCATCGCCGCCCGGATGCTGCACTGTATTGCCCTGGACGTAATGATCGTACTGTTCGACGATCCATCGGCGCGAGGAGAGATCCGGCGAATCCAGGAGCCGCAGCAGCGCTTCGGCATAATCCATCGGCTCCGGCACGTCGGCTGCGTCGATGACCGGGCGGGCAGGGCTCGGCAGCCATGGTCGATCGTATTCTGGAGCCTGATCGCCAAGGTCCTTAATTGGCAAGTCGGCCATGACATCACCATAGTGGCGCACGACGAAGCGCAGCGTGTCGGTGGTATGCCCGACGACGGCGAAATCGAGCCCCCATTTGCGGAAGACCGCGTCTGCTTCCGCCTGCTTTTCCGGATGGAGCACCATGAGCATGCGCTCTTGACTTTCCGAGAGCATCATCTCGTAGGCGGTCATGCCCGGTTCGCGGCAGGGCACGGCGTCGAGATTGAGTTCGAGGCCGAGATCGCCCTTCGCGCCCATCTCCACCGCCGAGCATGTGAGCCCCGCCGCGCCCATGTCCTGGATGGCGATGACGGCGCCTGTCTGCATCAGCTCCAAACAAGCCTCAAGCAGCAGCTTTTCGGAGAAAGGATCGCCGACTTGGACGGTCGGGCGTTTCTCCTCGGTCGCATCGTCGAACTCCGCCGATGCCATGGTGGCGCCATGGATTCCGTCACGGCCCGTCTTCGAGCCGAGATAGACGACCGGCATGCCGACGCCCTCGGCCTTGGAAAGAAAGATCTTGTCGGCGTCCGCAATGCCAACGGCCATCGCGTTGACGAGGCAATTGCCGTTGTAGCGCGGATGGAAATTCACTTCGCCGCCGACGGTCGGCACACCGAAGGAATTGCCGTAGCCACCGATGCCGGCAACGACACCGGCCACGATATGGCGCGTGCGCGGATGGCTCGGCGCGCCGAAGCGCAAGGCATTCAGCGCCGCGACCGGGCGCGCGCCCATAGTGAACACGTCACGCAGGATGCCGCCGACCCCTGTCGCGGCCCCTTGATACGGCTCGATAAAGGACGGGTGATTGTGGCTCTCCATCTTGAAGACAACGGCCTGTCCGTCGCCAATATCCACCACGCCGGCATTCTCGCCCGGCCCCTGGAGCACGCGCGCGCCGCTGGTCGGCAAGGTCTTCAGCCATTTCTTGGAGGACTTATAGGAACAATGCTCGTTCCACATGGCCGAGAAAATGCCGAGTTCGGTCAGCGTCGGCGTCCGGCCGATCAAGTCGAGGATGCGCAGATACTCATCGGGCTTCAGCCCATGGGCACGGACGAGGTCTGACGTGATCGGCACGTTGTTTGGGAACATGAATTGTCTGTCTCACGAGGCCCGAAGGGCGAAAGTGTCACATACGCCGTTCACATAGTGGGTCGGGACGCCCGGGTAAACCAAGTTGGAACGATTGGCCACGGTCGGAGAAGCCATTCGCCCTGCAAGGTACTCGTGTTAGGATGTCGCGAGAGGTGCTCCATGAACTCCCCACGACGTCAAGGTCGCCCAGATCGTTGGTCCCTTCACGAGTTCCAGGAAATGGAACTCAATGCGCCGGCGAACGAGAAATGGGAACTGATCGACGGCGCCATCTGGAAGATGATGACCGGGGGAACCCTCGCGCACAACGAGATCGTGGTCAATCTCACTCTGCTGATCGGCAATCAGATCAAGGCGAAGGGATTGCCATGCCGTGTTTACGCCGAAAACGCGCGGCTCGTCAGCGAAAAGGATGATCTTTCCGTCTATCCCGATGTCGCCGTGCGGTGCGGACCACGGGCCGTTGATCAAAAGGAAATCAAGGATCCACTTCTCCTCGTCGAAGTTCTCTCGCGCTCGACCGGTGAAAAGGACCGCTACGATAAAGCGGATGCTTATTTTCGGATAAAATCGGTGATGCACTATTTGCTGGCTTCTCAAGATAGAATGGACGTGACCGTTCTGGCGCGAGGAGAAACCGATTGGATTCGAACGCGGTTCTATGCGGCTGACGATGTGATCAATATTGATACTTTGGGGCTGAAACTAAAACTCGCGGAGATTTACGATGGTGTTCCAGAATTCGGGGCCTAGCTCACGCAAGGAATTCCCGCCCCTCACGCCGCCCGCATGATGCTTTCGAAAATCCCCCGCCCGTCCGTGCCGCCCTGCATCGGCTCGATCAGGTTTTCCGGGTGCGGCATCATGCCGACGACATTGCCGCGCTCGTTCATGATGCCGGCGATGTGGTTGACCGAGCCGTTCGGGTCTGCCTGCGCGGTGGTCTCGCCGCTCGCGTCGCAATATCGGAACACAACCCGGCCATCGCCCTCTAGCCGCAAGATCGTTTCTGGGTCGGCGAAATAGTTGCCTTCGCCATGCGCGACGGGCGCTCGGATGACCGCGCCGGCGGCATAAGTGCTCGTGAAGGCTGTCTTGGCGTTCTCCACGCGAAGTCGGACTTCCTTGCAAACGAATTTGAGCGAGGCGTTGCGCATCAGCACGCCGGGCAGCAGTCCCGCCTCGGTCAGGATCTGGAACCCGTTGCAAACCCCAAGCACCAATCGTCCGGCGGCGACATGGGGCGGGACCGCATTCTTGTCGGGCGCGCGCGCGGCGATGGCCCCGCAACGAAGATAGTCCCCATAGGAAAAGCCACCGGGCACGACGACGAGATCGACACTCGGCAGGTCCGTGTCAGAATGCCAGACCATGTAAGGCCGCGCGCCAGTCACAGTCTGAAGCGCATACGCCATGTCGCGCTCGCGATTAATGCCTGGAAAGACGAGCACGGCGGATCGCATGGGCGGCACCTATCGGGTCTCAGCGGTCAGACCAGTTCGATCCGATAATTCTCGATCACGGTATTGGCGAGAAGCCGACGGCACATGTCATCCAAACTGGCGCGCGCGATCTCAGGATTGGTCTCTGCAAGCTCGATCTCGATCAACTTGCCTTGGCGCACCTCTTCGACGCCAGCAAATCCGAGACCGCCGAGCGCCCCCTCGATCGCCTTGCCTTGCGGATCGAGCACGCCGGGCTTGAGCGTTACAGTTATGCGGGCTTTCATGGACGCACCCCTCACTGAACCAGGGTTGGCCCCGTCGCTTGGGTGCGCTCGTTGTCATTCAGGATGCCGAGCCGGCGGGCGACTTCCTGGTAGGCTTCCAGGATGCCGCCGAGATCGCGGCGGAAGCGATCCTTGTCGAGCTTGTCGCCGGTGCCGACATCCCAAAGCCGGCACGAATCCGGCGAGATTTCATCAGCCAGCACGATCCGCATAAGGTCGCCCTCCCACAGCCGGCCGAATTCGAGCTTGAAGTCAACGAGGCGGATGCCGACGCCCAGGAAAAGGCCGGTCATGAAATCGTTGACGCGAATGGCGAGCGCCATGATGTCGTCGAGGTCCTGCGGGCTTGCCCAGCCGAACGCAGTGACGTGCTCCTCGGACACCAGCGGATCGCCAAGCTCGTCGTTCTTATAATAGAACTCGATGATCGAACGCGGCAGCGCCGTGCCTTCCGGGATACCCAAACGCGTCGACAGCGAGCCGGCGGCGATGTTGCGCACGACGACCTCGAGCGGAACAATCTCAACCTCGCGGATCAACTGCTCGCGCATGTTGAGGCGCTTGATAAAATGCGTCGGTACGCCGAGTGAGTTGAGCTGCGTGAAGATGTATTCGGAAATACGATTGTTCAGCACGCCCTTGCCGTCGATCACGGCATGCTTTTTCTCGTTGAATGCTGTCGCGTCGTCCTTGAAGTGCTGGATGAGCGTACCGGGTTCCG
>JBEINZ010000206.1:0-5584 GCA_040377825.1 Hyphomicrobiales bacterium
GATCCGAACGAAAAGGACCGGCTCACGGTATTGAATTTGAGGCATTTTCTTATCGATCGGATTTACCCATCCGATCGGGACATGCTGTAGGGGACTAGGTGCCGCGAGCTTTGGCGGCACTGATTTTCTACCGCGACACCAGAAAAAACGCCCCGGCGGGGTCCGCTGAGGCGTTACGAGGAGGCATCGCGGCATGTAAAGAGGAGGCCGGTTCAGGCGACCTTCAAGTCTTTCACGGTCTTGGAAACGGCATCCTTGACCGGCTGAACGGACTCGGTTGCGACTTTCGTCGCGATCGCCTGGAGATCCTTCGTCTGCGCGGTCATCGTCTCGAAGTGCTTGCGCGCGAAGGCGGTCTGGAGTTCAACCGCCTCGGCGAAGGTCTTGACCCCCACGAAATCCTTGGCGAAAGCGAACATTGCGTCGGTGTTCGTTTTGGCGGCTTCAATGGCCTTGAGGTTATACTCGACCATGCCCGCGCGCGCGGTCTCGTAGGTGTCCTCGATCATGTCCGTCGTCTCTTCGGCGGCGGTCTTCATCTTTTCGTAGCCGGCCTTCGCCTGAGCTACACCCTGTTCGGCCATCTCGCGGAACGCGGCCGGAACTTCTACATGCGGCAGCTTGGCAAAATCGAACTTCGGAACATCGAACTTCGGCAATTCAAACTTCGGAATCTCGAACTTTGGCATGTCGAAGGCCACAACCTTCTCGGCCGTGGCGGACTTCGCCGCCTTCTTGGACGACTTCAATTCAGTTTCGATATCGCTCATGGTGCAGAGCTCCTTAAGGTTCATGACTGTGCCGTAATGGCTTCCGGCGCGCGCAGCCCCCCGGCCTGCCCGATCCTCATCCTCTTGCGCAAGAAATGCGCTTTGGAGCGTCACGGATCCTCCAAACAACGAAAAACCATACCGTTCGATCCCGCATCAAAATCGAGACATAAAAACCCGTTTTTGCGGTTCAGGTCGGTCATGGAGGTAGAAAAATTCGCGTTCCGGGTCGTCGGCGGCTCTCCAAACGACCTGATCATTCATATAGATCAACGATTGTTGCAGTGCAACATGAATTTGCGCACTGCCGAAAAATTCGAGCCTCAACCTTCGTGGCGTCGGCTTACGACGCGCCCGCCATCTTCAACTTTTAGTGTTAGTCAGAAAGGATGAGCATCAACGGTCGAACTTTCGATCGGTATAATTCGTAGCCGTCTTTGCCGTGACGTCGCCGATCACACGGGCTTGTTCACCGAGACTAGCCATTTGCGATTTCAGAAAGTCCGATTGCAAAACCAGGACCTCTTGCAGATCCTTGGCCTTAACCAGACGCTGGGCATGAGCGAAGGCGGCCGTCATGTTCTCCTCGGTCAGTTCCAGTATCTTCCGGTTGACCTCATGGGCGCCGGCGGTCACATCGCTTGTCGATGTATCCATTTCATCAACGGCTTTCTGTGTAGCGGCCATGAAATCATCGAAGGCTTTGCGCGCCTGATCGACACTCTTTTCAGTGAATTCACGCATCTGCTCTGGAATTTCGAAGTGGTTCGTCTTTTCGCCCGCCATTGTGCTCTCCCTAGGTCGTGTTGTTACCGGCGCCGCTTGCTTCGGAACCGTGTTCGAACACTATCAGAACCTACCTTCGCCCGCGCTTCAAGCGCCGAGTGAACAGGTCCGGATTAACCCTGCCTCCAAATGATCGTGAACGATCCGCGTTCCGGTGTGGACCAAGTAAGGGTTTCTTTTGTATTAATGAACCGTTAAGGGCGATTGCGGTGTTTTAACTGTCTCAGTGTCACCGGTCATGGGGTCGCGCCTTCCGAGGGTCGAATGCTGATTGACCTCCATCCGATCTACTCGCTGCTGACGCATCCCGCGATCGGGCCGAGTCTGTCGGATACGCGGGCGACGTTCGTGGTCGCGGTCGACGGTGCTATCCGCTTCGTCAATGCGGCTGGGGCACGATTGCTCGGCGTAACCCGGATCGCCGACGCGCTCGGCCGATCGCTTCCGCTTGAAGACTCCGTCGTGCGCCATGTGGCGGGCTTTGCCTCGACAGCGGAACCAGGGCGTCAGTCCGTCGAGCTCATCCGCTTCGTCAAGGGCACGAAAACCGTGCTCGTGCAATGCGCCTTGACGCACCTTGGGGATCTTGGGGGGGCTCACAGCGCGGTCGTGGCGATCAAGATCACGCCGGCCAATCCAGCGGACGCCGAGATAGCGACAAGCCTGGCGTTGCTCGATCAACCGGGCCTGCTCTTGGCGGCGATCGATCCGGAGGGCGACGTTCTCGCCGCATGCGGCGAATACGAAATTCTTCGCGGCGCGCACGACGAGGTCGAGGCGACCCTGGCCGAGGCCGACAGCGATCCCATCGTCGAGACGACGGTTACGGCCGGCGACATTCGCGTTGAGTTGACAGTGGTCAGGGTCGGAGGACCGGCCGGGTTGCGGATTATAGCGGTGCGGCGGGCGCGCTTAGAGCCTGTCCCGTTCGGGTCGAATCGATCCGAACAAAAAGAACCAGCTCAAAGTCTAGAATCTGGCGCAATTCCTTATCGCTCGGATGATCCCATCCGAGCGGGAAATGCTCTAGACGAGGCAGTAACGACTATCTTCGAGGGCGATCCAACGCTCGGTGGGCGTGCGGCCGTCGAGCCGACAATGGCGGGAGGGGCCCCGACTGATGCAGTGCTGCACGCCGCGGAGCCTCACTCTGAAAACCCCATCCTTGCCGAAGATCTGACCGAGCCTTTTGAAGCGCAAGACCATGGCGAACGGCTTGGTACCGAGGGCATGCCGGAAAGTGCCATTTTCGAAGCGCTTGCGGTAACCGATGTGCCAGAGCCGATGGCGTTTCCCGAAACGCAAGGTGCAACTGACAACCTTCCAGTGACCGGCAAGTCCGAAGCGCCCGACGCCGAACTCGTCGAGATCGCGCCGGCAGCTTTGGCTTTAGTCGAAGCCGTCGACGACCATCCTGACTTCAACTTTGCCCCTGAGATCGGGCCCCGTCGTTTCGTCTGGCAGACCGACGAGAACGATCGGTTCAGCTTTGTTTCCGACGATTTTGCCGCCGCCGTCGGCCCGCGCGCCGCCGATATTGTCGGCCTTACGTGGCCCGAGGTTGCCGAGCGTTTTTCCATTTCGCCAGATCGTATCGCGACATCGCTTCGTCGGCGCGATACCTGGAGCGGGCGAACCGTGCTTTGGCCAATCGATGGGGAGGCGCTCCGCGTCCCGGTTGATCTCGCGGCCCTGCCCGCCTTCGGACGTGGACGCGCCTTTGAGGGCTTTCGGGGATTTGGCATCTGCCGCACGAGCGAAGCCGTGCCGGATCCGCTCGCAACCGGCCTGAGGCTGCTCGATCAGCATGAGCCCCGAGAGCCCGAAACCCCGCTTCCATCGCCTTCTCCCCTTGAGGGAGAAGGTGCCCGAAGGGCGGATGAGGGGACCGCTCCACAAGGCGGGACTGTCGAACCATCCCTTGCGCTGAACGATACCCCTCATCCGGCCGTTGGCCACCTTCTCCCTCAAGGGGAGAAGGCGCGGGAGCCGATACGATCGGACAGTGTGGTGATCCCCGTGCCGAGTCGGCCGGATTCACGGGTGATAACGCTTGCCTCGGCCGCGCGGGCGACTATCGACGATCGACGCCTGACGGGCCCCGAGCGGCTCGCGTTCCGTCAGATTGCCGACGCGCTTGGCGCGCGAATCGAAGGCGAGGATACGCTTGCCCCCGCAACCGAGATGTCGTCTGGCAAGCCTCCTAAGGTCATCGCCGAGCCGGAGGACACGGCCGCTCACGTCTCGGTCGCGGACGAGGCAACGCGCCCTGGCCCAATTCCTCCACGCATCGTGCCGCACGACGGCGAGCGCCTTCTACAGCGGCTTCCCATTGCGATGCTGGTGGTGAAAGACCAGGAGATCCTCTTTGCCAACGACGCCGCGCTCGCATTGCTCGGTTATTCAACGGTCGATGCCTTGGTCGCCGAGGGTGGCTTGGAGGCGATGTTCGCCGGCGCGCATGCGGCTCGGCACTTTCCCGAGACCGACGAGGGTCGGCCAATGCCGCTCGTTACCCGAGAGGGCGCGGTCATTCCCGTCTGGGCGCGGCTGACGACGGTCCAATGGGAGATCGGGACAGCGCTGCTGATGACGATCGAGCGCGCGGCAAAACTTCCGAACAGTGAGGCGACCGCGGCGCGCGGCGCGATCGAAACTCTGAATGCGGCGCGCGAGCGCGTTAAAGAGCTTGAGGCGATCGTCGACACGGCGACCGACGGGGTTCTGATGCTGGATACGGAGGGTACCGTCATCTCCGCAAACCGCGCGGCCGAAACCCTGTTCGGCAGCGATCGCGCCGAGATGGCGGGTCGACCACTGGTTGAAATACTCGCTCCGGAGAGCCGACGCTCGGCGCAGGACTATCTCGACGGGCTCGCGCGCAACGGTGTTGCCAGTGTGTTGAATGACGGCCGCGAAGTGATCGGCCAAGTTCAGCCCGAGGGCCTGACTCCCCTGTTCATGACGATCGGCCGGATTTCTTCCGACCCGGCGTCAAAATTTTGCGCCGTCTTGCGCGACATCACGCAATGGAAAAAGTCCGAGGAAGAACTGACCGCCGCCCGCCGCCGCGCGGAAGAGGCGAGCGTCCATAAGTCGGAGTTCCTGGCCAAGATCAGCCATGAGATTCGGACCCCGCTTAACGCCATCATCGGATTTTCGGAGGTGATGCTCGACGAGCGCTTCGGGGCGATCGGGAATGATCGTTATCGCGACTATCTGCGCGATATTCATGTGTCTGGCTCGCATATCATGAGCTTGATCAATGACTTGCTCGACCTTTCGAAGGTCGAGGCCGGCAAGTTGGAGATGAAGTTCGAGGCCGTCGCGCTCGCGGAAATCCTTGGGGAATGCGTGGCGATCATGCAGCCGCAGGCAAATCGCGAGCGCATCATCATCCGCACGAGCCTCCCCACGAGCGCGCCGCCGGTCGTCGCCGACCCGCGATCGATCCGTCAGATCGTGCTTAACCTATTGTCCAACGCGGTGAAGTTCACTCCGGCTGGTGGGCAGGTCATCGTGTCGATCACGTTGGAAGATAACGGCGAAGTGGTCGTGCGCGTACGCGACACCGGCTTCGGCATGAGCGAAAAGGAAATCGAGACCGCGCTCGAGCCATTCCGACAGCTTCATACCGCCCGCGTGCGCGGCGGCGGCACGGGGCTCGGCCTACCACTGACGAAGGCGCTCGTGGAAGCCAATCGGGCGACATTTCGCATCGATTCCGCCGTCAATCAGGGAACGCTTGTGTCGATCACGTTCCCGGTGACGCGCGTTCTGGGCGGCTGATTGCCGCCAGCGGCTCGCTTCCCGATTGCCCAATATCAAGGTGCAAGCTCGGTAAAGTCGCGCTCTCGGCGTTGCGACGCGCGCTCGCGCGGCCGCGGTCGGCCGCGATCGAAGTGGGCTTGTCCGCGGATTCAGAGCCGTAAGAATTGCGATCAATTGGCCGAGCTAGTTTTGAATTATTCTAAGTCATTGTTTATGTTGAAGTTTTTCTTTGACATCTGATTTCACTCGGCCTATAC
>JBEINZ010000237.1:0-4651 GCA_040377825.1 Hyphomicrobiales bacterium
CATAAAGAATATCTTATTCTGATTACGTTTCGGCGTTGGCGACCGGAGGCTGGCGATTGCTACAGTTAGACGCCAATCAGCTCGAGCATTCCAGGCGCCAACGACGGCAGTGAATGGACAAAACAAAAAGCGCCCGCCGGTTTTCCCGCGCGGGCGCCCACACTAGATTTCGATCAACCTCAGAAGCTGCGCTTGACTTCCATGAGCGCAACCCAGGCTTCGGCGTTTTTGTAGGTAAGATCGAAAGTATTAACATCATCCTTGAGGGACTGCTTGGCGACCTGCTTTTGATATTCGAGCCCAAGGCTTACATCGAGACCAGCCGTAGGGGCCCATGTTGTGGAGGTCGCAGCGCGGAAGAAACCATAGTCATAGGGACCCGCATTGTCGATGTCGGCATAGCCGGCATCAAAAGCCACACTGACTTGGTCGAATACGTGATAGTTTACGCCGGCATTGATTGACCAGGCTCGAGTCTGTTCCAGCGATACGCTTTCGGGCGCCTGTAGAGTGCCCGTACCGACCGTTACAAGTCCGAGGTAGTCATCCGCCAAGGAACTTAAACCAAGGTACTTAAGCGCGCCAACGGTGTAGCCAGCCTGGAAGGCAATATAGTCGCCGTCATCGACCCCGCGCAGATTGATTTTCACACCGGCTTGAACGGCATAGCCCCACTTTTGTCCCAAGCTATAGGCAATATCTCCAACGGTCTCATCGCCTGTCACAGCGGGGTCTCCAGGATCAAAGACGGCACGGATGTTTCGATCGTAATTTTGATGCGCTGCAAGAGAAAGCTGTGCGCTACCCCATGACTGTACTAAGTTCATGTTCGCGACGAGATCAGGCACCCTGTTACCGCCATACTCCGCGGCATAAAAAGTCGCCCCGTCCGGGCCCGGGAGGCCTTCATTAAACGCTGCAAAAAAGCTCAGTCCGCGCTTTTCGCTCCGTTTGGAATCCTCGATCGCCAAGCTGGCGCTGAACCCGCCACCGAAAGCCGCGGTGTAGGCGATGAGGTTGGTCTCTTGATCGGATACGAACGGACCGTAAGTCGTGGCAAGCGACGCGCCGGTATAGAAGTCGAAGAAGGACGTCGCGTAGCCGGCGGTGAGACCGCCCCACTGAACGAAGGCTTTTTTGACGCTTGCAGAACTGCTGTTCCCGTCGGCATCCGGCGAGAATGCGCCGAACCGCGCGTCGATATAAGACCGTAACAGTCCGAACTCTGTGTTGCTGCGCGCATCGAAGGTCACCGAAGCGGTAGTATCCGTCGAGTACTTGTTTTGCGTCCGTCCGGCATCGTTAGAGTCTGCGTCAAGCGACGAGAACTGTTCGCTTGTCCTCATCACCCAATCCACACCGTCATTGACGGCGTTATCCCCGCCGGTAAACGCCCGGAACCGTCCGAAGCCGCCGATCTTCAGGCAGGTCTCCCCGCCCGGGATGTAAAAGAAACCGGCGCCATAGGCGTCACAGACCTTCACGTAGTCGACAGCTGCGGCTGCCGCCCGCTTGGAGAGGTCGGCAGCGGATGCCGTGGCGTTGGCGCCGACCAGCGCGGAAAGTGCTACGGCGAGAGCGCCGGGCGATAAGGGCTTCATGGCTATGTCCTCGTTGGGCGCGATGAATATCCGCGCTCGAGTGGGAGTTACGAGACTTGTCACTTCGCTCGTTGCCGTAACTGTCCCATCTCATGGTTAACGATTCGTAATTTATAACCACGAGTATTAGCCATGTCGCCCTCGACAGCCACATACTTTATCGAATTACAATAGTTTCATGGAGCGATATATATTAATCTGAATTTATTATAGACTTATCCGATTGTTATCTTTCGAGATTGGGACGTCGAATCAACCACGATATCCGCTCACGCCAATGGATCTCATCGGATATCGGCAACGTCGAACGCTACGAAAAACATAAAAAAGCGCCCGGCGGAACCGCCGAGCGCAACGCTTTGTCATTCTCATGATGGGTCAGGCGACGTTCGCGAAAGCCGGGAGCAACTCCTTGTCGATCGGATGGTCCCATCCGATCGGGAAATGCTCTAAAGCCGCCAAGCCTCAGAAGGTGCGCTTGACTTCCAAGACGCCGATCCAGGCACGCGTGTCGCCAAGCGTGGTGCCAGAGTTGTTAGCCTGATAGGCGGCGGCCGTAGCGCTGCTGAAGTCGACGGACTTATACTCAAGCCCGAGGCCGATATCGAGACCGGAGACCGGGGTCCAATACAGCGTGGATGACGCGATGATGGCCGTAAAGTCATTAGCGCCGGCCTGATCGACATCGGCATAACCGGCGTCGATGGCGAAGCTGACGCTCGGCGTGAAGACATGCAGATAGCCGCCGTTGATGGACCATGCCGTGGTCTGGTCGAGCGACCCGTAGGTGACGCTGGTCACGGCGCCGCCAGAAACGGACGTGTCCGATGTCGTCAGATAATCCGCGGCAAGCCCGGACAGCAAAAGATAGTTGACGGCGCCCCTTGTATAGCCGCCGACCAGCGAGATGGTGTTCCCGTCGCCGAGCATCGGCAGCTTGATCGTTACGCCGGCCTGTGCGGCGTAGCCCCATTTGTCGCCAACCACGCCCAACTCGTCGTAGTTTTGGTGCGCGGCGAGCGAGAGCTGCGCATCGCCCCAGGCCTGGGTAATGTTGAGATTTGCCACGACATCGGGCACGCGATTGCCGCCATAGGTCGCGTAGAAGCCGTTATAGGGGCCGTCGGTGGTGAGATCCACCTCTTGCCCTGTTGTCAGCAAGGCCGAGGAGAGGCCGTTCCGCTTGTCGCCGATGGTGGCGTCTTCGAGCGAAAGCGTCGCCGAGATGCCGTTTCCGAGAGCGTGCGTATAGGAGATCAGGTTTGTCGTGTGGTCGCTCCAGAACGGCTCGTAGGTGGTCTCGAGCGAATTACCAGTGAAATAGTTGAACGCTGAAGCCGCGTAGCCCGCGGTAAGCCCGCCGAACTGGAGGAAGGCCTTATCGACTTCGCCGGCCGCCGGGCGCGCATCAATGAAGGCGCGCAAAAGGCCGAGCTCGGTGTCGGAGCGAGCGTCGAATTTAAGCGAGGCGGCCACTTCCGATGTGTAATTCGCCGTATCGCGTCCGCCATTGCCCGGAAAGGATGAATTTGTAACCGGCCGAAAAAGCGTTGCGGTGCTCTCGGCATTATCCCCGCCGACGAAGGCGCGGGCGCGGACGAAGCCGCCGATCTTCAGGCAGGTCTCGCCGCCTGGAATATAGAAGAAGCCCTCGCCATAGGCGTCGCAGACCTTGACATAGTCCACGGCGGCCGGGGCCTTCTTGGCGAGGTCGGCGGCGTGAGCGGTGGACACCGCGCCGAGCATGGCGAAGGCCGTGCCGAGGAGCTTGAACTTCATTGGTAACCCCCAATTCACTGTTTCGACGTCGGCCCTGATTGATCAGGGCAATCCCCTGTTGCGGACACCGCCCTGACGCCGTTGAACGTTCCGATTCTTATGCCGAATTGCCGGACAGTCCATAGATGATTTGCGTCACTGGATGTGAAGAGCCGGCTTAATGGCTCACTGTTGCACAGCAGGCACATCATATTTGTGTTTTATAATATGTTTTTGTTTTTCGAGATGAGCTAGATCTCAATACTACTATGAATACTTCAATTTGTTGTGGACTTCAGAGTGGGATACGAACCTCACATCCACTACTGATGCGGTCTGTCGTTCGGGATCTCCGAAGGACGGACGACGATGGGGGCAGTTTACTTATAATTGCAGAGATCCCGCGGCGACGTCTTTCAGTTCGTGCCTGTTTTCCCCTCGAAAGGAGAAGGTGATCGATGTGCGGATGAGGAGGTATGGTTCAACGAGATCAATAGGTTGCTTACTACACGGGTGAGATCGCGCCCTCTCATCCGCCCTTGTGCAGCACCTTCTCCCTCAGGGGGGAGAAGGCAATGGAGGCGATGGATCTTCGTTGTAAGACGCGCTGGCCGGCGAACACAAAAAAGACCCGGCGGAAACCGCCGGGCCCTGATTAGTGATGACGCGAGTTGGATCAGAAGCCGCGGCGCAGCTGGAGAACGCCAACGAGAGCGTCCGTGTCACCGAGAATTCCAGAAACCGCCTTGGTTTCAGAGGAGAAGCTCACCCTCTGATACTCGAGGCCAGCAGCAACCGTGAAGCCCGCTGCGACGGTATAGGTCGTCGAGCCGGATACGCGGAAGATGTTGAAGTCGTTAGGTCCGGCGTGATCGACATCGGCGTAGCCAACGTCAACCGCAGCCGAAAGAGCCGGCGCGAAGTTGTGCAGGAAGCTGCCGTTGACCGACCAAGCCTTGGTCTTGATCGCTTTAGCGCCAGGAGTGAAGACGGCGGAAAGAGTAGTGCCCGGTACGAGGAAGTCCACACCGTAGCCACCGAGGTTAAGATACTTAAGGGCACCCTCGGTGTAAGCACCGGTGAACGCCACTTTGTTGCCAGCGGCGATCATCGGCAGGTTGATTTCCAGACCGCCCTGCACGGCGTAGCCCCAGTCATCCCCACCAGTAGCGGAGTCAGTGTAGTTTTGATGAGCAGCAACCGCCAAGTCAGCCGAACCCCACCCTTGCGAGAAGTTTGCGTTCGCAACGAAGTCAGGAGCGCGGAGGCCACCGTAAGTCGCCGAATAAGTA
>JBEINZ010000208.1:0-5515 GCA_040377825.1 Hyphomicrobiales bacterium
AGATTTTTCAATCTTTTCGGTCGGCAGTCTTATGACCGAACGCAAGATTAATCGAGCGATCCTTTGATGAGCTGTCGTCATTGATCTGTAAAATTATGGACCTATCGTCCGTCATCTTCTTCAGGGGGAAACATCATGCGATTCCTATCGATGAGCATTCTCGCGGCCGCGAGCCTTCTTGCCTCGCCGGTCATGGCTGTCGAGCCGGTCGGCGCGCCGGACTTCAACATCAAGGCGACGGTTGATCTGCGCGCGGTGAGCGTTGAAAACTTCGAGAAGGTCCTGCTGCCGGTCGCCAAGACCCAGGGTTCTTTTGTTTTCTACGATTTCACCGAATCGTTCACGCCGCTGTTCGTCGATAACATCATCCCGCGCTTTGAGAAGAAGTACGGCATCAAGGTGACCTACCGCTCGGTCAACGGCGAGCAGGCGATCCAGCAGTTGGTCGCCGCCAAGCAAGCCGGCCAGCCTTCGCCCGTTGATGCCTTCTTCATGCCGAACGGCCAGGCGCGTCTCGGCACCGAGTCCGGGATCATCGCCAATCTGCCGCTGAACACGATGTTGCCCTCCGCGCAGGATCTGAACCAGCTCGCCTCCACGGTTTCGCGCGGCTTCAAGCATGGCGGCACCGTGGTGCCATTCCACCGCAATCAGACCGCGATCGGTTACGATACGCGCTTCGTCTCCGCCGAACAGGCGCCGAAGTCGCTGCCGGAACTGCTCGCCTTCGCCAAGGCGAACCCGAAGAAGGTCGCGATCACCAACCCGACGCGCGGCGGATCGGGCCAGGGCATCCTGGAAAGTGCCATTCTCGCGATGTCGACCAAGGAATGCCTCGCCCGCGCCTACGACTATACGCTGACGGCGGCCGACGCCGCGGCCTGGGCCGCCGGCCCGTGCCTCAACCCGGCCCTCGACTATTTCAAGGCCTTGAAGCCCTTCGTCGAGTTCACCAACGGCAATACCGACACGCTGACCCTGATCGCCAACGGCCAAGCCACGGTCGGCACGACCTGGGAAGACCAGACGCTCGACTTCATCGGCCGCGGCCTTCTGCCGCCGACCGTGCGCTCCCGCCTTCTGACCGAAGGCCAGGTCGGCGACGGCGACGGCGTCATGATCCCGGCCGGTTCGCAAAAGGTCGAGGCGGCGCTGCTCTTCGTCGACTTCATTCTGTCGGATGAGATCCAGCTCTTGAAGCTCAGCCTCAACGGCTCGCGTTCGGCTCGCACCAAGCTCGACATTGCCGGCGCGCTGAAGCCGGAACTGGTCGAGCGCCTCGTTCCCGCGGATCAGTATGCCTCGCTCACCCGGCCGCGCATTGTCGGCGTGCTGACGAGCGAGGCCGGCAAGCGCTTCGTCACTGAAATCCTCCAGATGCCCTGATCCACGTCATCGGAGCCCGGGTCGTCAAGATCCGGGCCCTTTTGTTTATGCGGCAAAGTTTCCCGCCCGGAGTTCTCGGCCCATGGCCAATATCAATGTGACTGGCTTGGCCAAGGCGTTCGGAAGCGTGATGGCGGTCGACGATTTCAATCTGTCGGTCGAAAACGGCGAGTTCGTCGCGCTGCTCGGTCCTTCCGGGTGCGGCAAAACGACGGTCATGCGTTTGATCGCGGGCATTGCCGAGCCCGGCCGCGGCCAGATCGTTATCGGCGGCCGCGACATGGCCAACTTGCCGCCCGAGCGGCGCAATGTCGGCCTTGTGTTTCAATCCTACGCGCTGTTTCCTCATATGACGGTCGCCGGCAATGTCGGCTTCGGGCTTAAGATGCGCGGCGTGCGCGGGTCGGAAGCCGACAAGCGCGTCGCCGACGCGCTCGCGTTGGTCGACCTCGGCGGCTACGGCATGCGCTATCCGCGGCAGCTTTCGGGCGGTCAGCAGCAACGCGTGGCGCTCGCCCGCGCTCTCGCCTTTCAACCTGATGTCCTGTTGCTCGACGAGCCGCTTTCCAATCTTGATGCCAAACTCCGCCAAGGATTGCGCGAGGAACTGCGGGCGCTTCTGCGCCGGCTCGGCATCACCTCGATTTACGTGACGCACGATCAGGAAGAAGCGATCGCGCTCGCCGACCGGATCGTCGTCATGAATGCCGGTCGGATCGTGGAAATCGGCGCGCCGGAGGCACTTTATCGCACGCCGAGGACGCGTTTCGCCGCTGAATTTCTCGGCCACTCCAATCTTATTGCGCTGACTGTGGATGGCGGCGGTCTTCGCTTGCCGTGGGGGGCTTTGTTCGTGGCGCCGGCCGATGCCCGCATGCTGTGCGTCCGGCCGGAAGAGCTGTTGCTCGCGGCCGATCCGAACGGGCCGGGTCGCGTCGTGGAGTCGACGTTCCTCGGCAGTGACACGATCCATCGCGTCGAGATCGCCGGGTGCCATTTGAAGGTTCGCCAAAGCGGACGGTCGGCCGAACCGCTGGCCGCGGGCACAACGGTCTCCATCCGGGTCCCCGCCGACGCCCACCTTCTGGCGGCTTGACGCGATGATCCCTGGCAAACTTGCGCTTCCGTTCCTTCTCCTCCCCGGGGTCGGGTTCCTCGTTGTCTTCTTCGGCACGCCGCTGGTTCTTGCCGTGTTTTCGAGCTTCGGCATCGGCGTGATCGGGACCAACGCGAGCGGGCTTACGCTGGCGCATTACACCGAATTGGTCACGACCCGCGCCTACCGCGATGGGCTGTGGTTTTCGATCTATCTCGCCGTTGTTTCGACCCTGGTCAGCCTCGCGATCAGCATGCCGCTCGCCGTGGCGCTTCGGGGCGAGTTTCCGGGCAAGCGGCTTTTCCAGATGCTGTACAAAATGCCGCTTGTCGTGCCGACCGTCGTCGCGGCCTTTTTCGTGATGCTGTTTCTTGATCGCGGCGGCATGGTTTCGCGCGTTCTATTGCCTTGGGGGATCGAGGTCCCGCGCATGGTGCGTGATCCCTGGGCGATCGGCGTCATCACCGCGATGACGTGGAAGGCCGCGCCTTTCATGACGCTGATTATCGCCGGCGCGGTCGCGTCGATCCCGGATGATCTGCGCCATGCCGCGCGCACGCTCGGCGCCTCGCCGGCAACGGTTTTTCTGCGGGTCGACGTGCCGCTGGCGCTGCCCGGCATCACCGCCGCCACGCTTTTGACCTTTATCGGCTCGCTCGGCGCCTTCGCGATCCCCAATCTGCTCGGGCCGATTTATCCGCAGCCTTTGGCGATCCACATGTACACCAACGCGTTCGAGCAGAACAAATGGGGCCTTGTCGCTGCGATGGGCACGATCCTGTCGTTGACGGCCTGTCTCGTGCTCATCGTCTACTACCGCGCCACGCGCTCCATGCGCGACGCCTTCGGCGGAGAAGTGCGATGAGGGCCGACCGGTGGCTTTCGATCGGGCTTTATCTGGCGCTCGCGCTGCTGTTGCTCTTGCCGATGGCGATCGGGTTCTTGTGGTCCTTGGTCGATCCGCGCGTTGGCTGGTTCGCGCCGGATCTCTATCCGAAGTCCGTATCGCTGTTTCATTGGACGCGCGCGCTGGCCGATCGCGGCCTAGTCGAAACCATCTTCACCAGCGTATTCATCTCCGTCATCGTAACCGCGCTATCGGCAATTCTAGCATTGCCGACCGCCTATGCGCTGGCGAAAGTGCCGTTCAGGGGCAAGCGCTTCGTCGAACTGTTCGTTCTGGCGCCGCTCATCGTGCCGGGATTGATCGTCGGCGTCGGGGTCGGCGTGCTCTTCCTGCGCGCCGGGCTTGCCTATTCGATCCTCGGGGTCGTGCTGGTGCAGACGATCGGCACCTTGCCCTTCATGATCCGTGTGCTGGCCTCCGCGCTGGAGGCGATCCCCAACGATCTCATCCACGCCGCGCGCACGCTCGGCGCCTCGCCGGCGACAGTTGCGTGGTACATCGTCGTGCCCTTGGCTTGGCCGGGCTTCGTGGCGGGCGGCCTCCTGTCCTTCATCTCCTCGTTCGAGGAATTCGAGAAGACTTTCATCGTCGGCTCGCCGGTCATCCAGACCCTGACGATCAAGCTCTGGGGGACGCTCGGCGGGCAGGTCATCATCTTCCCGAATGCCTCCATCGTGACCTTCATCCTGCTCGTCCCCGTTCTCGTCGTCTTCTTCCTCGCCGAACGCGCGATGCGCAACGAACGCGCGCTCGCCGCCGGCATGGGCAAGCTCTGACCTCGTTCCAATCATTTCACGCCAAGAGGAACCCCATGCGCTGGCTTTATTCCGAAAACAACAAGACGCTCGTCTGCGGCCATCGCGGCCATTCCATCGCGACACCGGAGAACACGCTCGCCGCGCTGACAGCGACGAAAACGTACGGCGGCGAGACGGCGGAGATCGACACGTTGCTCACCGCCGACGGCGAGATCATCCTGCTGCACGACCAGTTCCTCGACCGCACGACGGACGGCAAGGGTCTCGCCGACAGGATGGACCTCGCCGGGATCCGCGCGCTCGACGCCGGGAGCTGGTTCGACCCGCGCTTTGCCGGCGAGCGGGTTCCGACCCTTGCCGAGGCGATCGATCATGCGGCGGCGATCGACATCGCGCTCGTCGTGGAGATCAAGGAGCGCCGGCGGCTTGACGTTTTTGCCGAGCGCCTCGCAAAGGTGCTGGCGGAGACCGGCGGCGCTGACCGCGTGATCATCATCTCGTTTGATCACGTCCTGCTGCGCGAAATGAAAGCAGCGATTCCGGGCATCCAAACCGAGGGCATTACGCAGGTCCGGCACGCGGATTTCGTCCAGGTCGCGCGTTCGGCTCAGCTCGATTCCCTCTCCGTCGAGATGCTGAGGTTCCACCCGGACGATGCGCGCGCGCTGCATGCGGCGGGCATCGCCATTCGCTGCCATTTGCCGCGTCCGGCGGTGTTCGAACAATATCTTGCCCAGGGAATCGATTTGGCCAAGCCCGTCGCCGGCTGGTTCGCCGAGGGACTGATGGATTCCGTGTCCGGCGACGATGTTGGCTGGCTTGCGGATTTCCGCGCCAGGGTTGCTTGAGGCTTACGGCCGCGCCGCGAGCGATAGGCGGCGCGGCCGATTTGCCATCCCCGACCGTGTCGAGATACCGTCTGAGCTCACGTTTGCGAGCCGGGGGCCTTTCGAGGCGCGCCTCGATCGGGGGAAATCATGAGCCGCCTTGTCTATGTCATCAACGGTCCAAACCTCAATCTGCTCGGCAAGCGGCAGCCGGAGATCTATGGCCGGGAGACGCTCGCCGATGTCGAGGCTGCCTGCCGGGCGACCGCCGCCACGCATGGCCTCGAGGTCGCCTTTCATCAGAGCAACGCCGAGCATCAGATCATCGATTGGATCCACGAGGCGCGGGAGGGGGCCGCCGGCATCGTGATCAATCCGGGCGCCTTCACGCATACCTCGATCGCGATCCTCGACGCACTCCACGCCTGCAACTGCCCGATCTTCGAGGTCCATATCTCCAACGTGCACACGCGCGAAGCATACCGGCATCATTCCTATGTGTCGCTGGCCGCGACCGGCGTGAGCGCCGGCTTCGGCACGC
>JBEINZ010000007.1:0-33540 GCA_040377825.1 Hyphomicrobiales bacterium
CTCGATCGGCATAGAGATCGTCAATCCTGGACATCCTTGGGATCTCGCCAAGGCGCCGGACGCGCCGGCGGAAGAGCCGGCTCCGGTTCATCCCGGGTACCGCGACTTTCCCGATGTTCAAATCGTTGCGGTGACCGCGTTGGCCGCCGACGTCGTGAGTCGTTACCGTATCCCGCCCGCTCGCGTCTTGGCGCATTCCGACGTCGCCCCTTCGCGAAAGCGCGACCCCGGAGAGAAGTTTCCTTGGAAGAGGCTTGCGGACGCGGGTGTCGGCCTCATGCCGAGCGCGGTCGAAGACGTTGGTAACGCCACGGTCGACGGTTCGATCAACATAGCCGCGATGCAGGAAAAGTTCGCTCGGCTCGGTTATCGGATCGACGTGAACGGACTGAACGACCGATCGACGGTCGATGTCGTAATCGCTTTTCAGCGCCATTGGCGTCCCGCGCGCGTTGACGGCGTCGCCGACCCCGCGACTTTAGCGATGCTTGATCTCGTACTTGCGTCCGCGTCCTCGAATATGTTGGTGGGGGGATTGGCCTGATGGGTTCCGTGACCGGCTTGGTACTGCGTTCATCCGCCATGGCAACGATCCTGTTGGGGGCCGCCGCTGGCGGCGCCACGATCGCATTCATGGATATTGGATCCATGTTCGGGCGTTCATCCTTCATCGGCTCGATTGTCGGCCCGACACCGTCGCCCGACTTGGTCCCGGTCAAGACGCAGACATGGGCGATGCGTGGGCCCGAACCGGACACGGAAGCTTCGGCGCCGGCGGGGCGGTTTAACGTCTCCGCGCTCGATATTGTCGGGCCCGAGCCCGACGCAGGCGATGTGCCGACCGGATCGAAGGGCGCGCGTGCGACTGTCACGCCGTCGTCGTCCAACTTCCCGGCTCCCCAGGCCCTGCCCACGGAGACACGACGTTTGGATCCGCGCGCCGTCGAAGGGCGGGCGGTCGAGACCGGCCCCGATCGCTTCGCTGCCGCCTTCGCGACGTTCGGTTTATCACCCATGGGCGCAAATGTTGCGAGCGCAAAGCTGACCGGGACCGGCGTGGCCGCGCCGCTCGGCTTTGCCGCCTCGACATTCGACACCGATTGGATCCGCCCGTCGTCGGCCGCCGCCGCGGCCGCGGTCACGGCGATCGCCGAGCCGTCCGCCGTCAGCTTGCGCGGAACGCCGATGCCTGGGTTGCCGCTGCCCCGGCCGCGTGCCGAACGGATCGTTGCTCCCGCCGCGTCCATCGTGGTCGCGTCGATTTCGCCCATCGTTCCGGCCGCGGAACCGCGGTCCAATTCGCCGATCGCGGCAGAACCGGTGATCACGGTTGATCTGCCGCGCAAGATGCCGAAGGGTGCAAATGCCTTTCTTGATTTGATCAAGCGTGAGGCAAAGACCAATGCCGTGCCGCTTTGGATCGCGCTTGGCGTGATCTGGGTGGAAAGCAAGTTCGATCCGGATCTTCGTGGCAAACGGGGCGTGATGGGCATGATGCAGGTTATGCCGTCAACCGCTCGATATCTCGGCTATACCGGGACGAACGAAGGTTTGCTTGATCCGGATACCAATGTCCGTTGGGGAATGAAAGAACTGGGTAAAGTCTGGAAGCTGTCGAAGGGCGATGTCTGCTTGACTGCCGCCAAGTATAAGGGTGGCTTCATGACCAAGTCGATTAACACCGGGGCTTGGCGCTATTGTGAAGAGATGCATCGCGCGACCGGAATGGACTATACGGGCCTGCGTGTCGGTCCGGTTAAATTAACCGAAGAACGCCGGCCCGGCGTCGTGCCTCCGGGGTTAGAGGCAAGCGCGAAAACATCGTCGCCGCAATAATACCTCGATTGAAGCGGCCTAAGCCCGGCCTCTCCGCATTCGCTCCATCGAATAGATTGATTTCCCCGCTTACCTTGCGCCAAGGCTCGGTCGTGGCGCGCTCATCGCTCTCACACCACGGCCATGCCTCGTGAAGCGTTGTGTCTGCGTCGGTTCGGGTCGCGCATGTTTTGCGCAAGCCGATCGAGGCGTAGGGGAGTGTAGGATTTCAATGTTTACCTCAGTCAAGACTGCCCTGTTTGCCACGGCTACATTGGCCGCGGCGGTCCCGACGTCGATCGTGCTCGTCGACCGCACGCCGACCGCTGCCCAAGTCGCTCCATCAAGATCAGCGCCAGCTGTCGTCGAAATTCAGCAAAACCCGGCGCAAGCGCCGACCCCTCCCGTCGTCCTGTCCGTGGTGACGACCAACGTCTCGGCAATCGACGTTCATGGACGCGTCGCCGCAGGGTTTGAGTTGACTGAAAAGTCGCAAATTGCGGCGACACCCCCAGCACCAGCGCCCGCACAGGGCCCCGTTACGCCGAGTGTCCCGCAAAGTGGGGTCGCACTTGATGAAACGCGCAAGCCGGATCCGAAGCCGCGGGTTGCTTCCATTGCCGAGCCCGAGGCTCAACCGACGGCGGGGACCCCATCCCAGAGCCTTTCAGAGATCCGCGCGATGGTCGTGAGCGAAGCAACCGCGCAAAAAATTCCGCCCAAACTTGCGCTCGCGGTCGTTCAAGTCGCTAGCCGCTACGATGCCCGTCGCCAAGGCGAGGACGGTCAGATCGGACTGACGCAGATTAGGCTGCGGATCGCAAAGCAGTTCGGCTTCAAGGGCTCCGAGGAGGATCTCTGGGAGCCGCGCACGAACCTAAAGTGGGGATTCAAATTCCTCGCCGGTGCTTACAAGCGGGCCAACGGCGACACGTGCAAGACGATCATGAAGTTCACCGGCGGCTATTATGTGGAGGAGCCGACGAAGCTCCATTTGGCCTATTGCGGCAAGGTTCAGGCCGCGATGGATACGCCGTAAGCAACGGTCGCCGCGCTTTGGATTGAAATCTGATCATTGGCCGTTTGGACCTCCGTTTTGGTCATCTCGGTTGACCCGGGGGGCTTGGTGTGAAACGAGGGGGTGCCAGTCGGCCGGGCGGCCGCTCGCGGCCGGATCGAGATCTCCGGGTCGCGGTCCGGATGCGGGAGGAAAGTCCGGGCTCCATGGAAACACGGTGCCGGCTAACGGCCGGCGAGGGCGACCTCAGGGAAAGTGCCACAGAAAACGAACCGCCGCGGGCGAGCCCGCGGTAAGGGTGAAAAGGTGGGGTAAGAGCCCACCGCGGACCCGGCAACGGGGACGGCATGGCAAACCCCACCGGGAGCAAAACCAAATAGGGGCGGCGCGGGATCCGAAAGGGTTCCGGCGGGTTTCCGAGCCAGTCGCCCGGGTCGGTTGCGTGAGGCGTTCGGCAACGGACGTCCCAGATGAATGGCCGCCACGCGGGGTAATTCCCGCCGTACAGAACCCGGCTTATAGGCCGGCTGGCGTTTTCCATGGACCGCGGCGCAGCGTGTTCTAGGCCGCGCGGTCCTCGTTGCGTGCACTATCGCGAGATCGTGCCTCGCCGGACTTGAGCTTTGATTGTTGCTCGTTCGTGGGGTGCTTCAAGGCCAGAGCATAGGCGGTAAAGAAATAAAACGCCTGGAAGGTCGCAAGTGCCGCAATGGCGCGCACCGCCAAGCCCAAGCCGTCAGTTGTTCCGGCTAAAGTGGCCGATGCACCGATGAAAATTGCTAAACTTCCAATGATTACAACCGCAACCCCAGACCTAAAGGCACAGCCTAAGCCTGTCAACGCCGAGATCATTAGCACCAAGAGGAACATGTCGCGCCAGTTCTGAGGTCGATTACCTAGAACCTTTTACCAAGATCATATTACTTTTTAGTTTTGACGGCAAAAATAGTAAAGGTAGGGCGGCTACTACCAACAATGCGTTAGAGACACAATGTGGGGCGCCCTAACAATAGGGCGGCCATGCCCTTATCACGCGACGTCGGCGTCCGTTCGTTGTTGCCCCAAAGACATTCAATGATCTCGTTCCGACACTTGACCAATGGGACATTGGCGCCACTTGTCCGCCGCCGATGTCTCGCGCTATGCCGTAACGAGATGCATTTTAGTTAATTCTTCAGTGGGTTCAGTCCGCCTCTTACACATACGGATACTTTGACGCGTGCCCAACAGGCTCGACTCGGAGCCAATTCAAAAGCGCCACTTCGTTGACGCCCAAATCATCCCATGTTATCCCAAGGTATCCCGGGACGCGGTCGCGCCGTGGGTATAGCTTTGCCGTCGATTGATTTCTGATTGAAGGACGGCCGCGCGATCGGCTTAAGAGGCGTGGGATGCAGCGGTTCCTCGGTCGGCACGCGAAACGGATTGACAGCAAGGGGCGCGTGTCAATTCCCGCGCCGTTTCGCGCGATTCTCGTCGCCGATGCCTTCGAGGGACTGTTTTGCGTTCGGTCGCTGTTTCATCCAGCGGTGGATGCGGGCGGCAAGGCCTTGATTGATGCCATCGACACGGCGATCGGCGGTTACGACGCGTTCTCGCCGGATCATCTCGATCTGGCAACCACCTTGCTCGGCGCTGGCGACACACTGACCATCGATGGCGAAGGGCGCATAGTGGTGCCGGATTGGATTCGGGAGACGACCGGGATTGGCGATGAGATTGTGTTCGTCGGCATAGGCACCCGTTTCCAAATCTGGGCACCGGACGTCTTTACCCGTCGCGAAGCGGAAGCACGCGGTCGGGCGCTTCAATTGATGGGCACGCGGGCAAGCTCCAAGATGGAGCCGGCGCCATGAGCGATATCGATAAATCCGAGCCGCGCCATCGCCCCGTTATGCTTGCCGAAGTGCTCGACGCACTCGCGCCAAAGCCAGGCGAGACCATCGTCGATGGCACGTTTGGTGCCGGCGGTTATACCCGCGCGATCCTCGATCAAGGTGCCTCGGTCATTGCGATTGATCGCGACCCGACAGCGATCGCCGCCGGACGATTGCTTGCGGATGCCAATACCGAACGGCTCCGGCTTGTGGAAGGCCGGTTCGGCGCACTCGCGGAGCATGTGGAGGCGCTCGGCTATGCCGCGGTTGACGGTGTCGTGCTCGATGTCGGCGTTTCCTCGATGCAGCTCGATGAAGCCGAGCGGGGCTTTTCCTTTCGGTTCGATGGCCCGCTTGACATGCGCATGAGCCAGTCCGGCGAAAGCGCGGCGGATGTTTTGAATTCCGCCGACGAGCGCGAGATCTCGCGCATTCTCTGGGTGTTCGGCGAGGAGCGGCGGGCAAATGCGATTGCCCGGGCGATCACCGCGCGACGGGTCGAACAGCCGCTGCGACGTACGCTTGATCTCGTTGAAATCTGCGAGCGTGTTCTGGGTCGCCCCAGGCGCGATGAGATCCATCCCGCCACCCGGACGTTTCAGGCGCTACGCATTTACGTAAATGGCGAATTGGATGAGTTGGCTGAAGCCTTGGAGAGCGCCGAGCGCGTGCTTTGCGAGGGGGGGCGGCTGGTCGTCATCAGCTTTCATTCGCTAGAGGATCGGATCGTGAAGCGGTTTTTCGCTGATCGAACCCGCGATCGGGCGGGGGGCTCGCGCCATGCGCCGGTGGCCGAGGTGCCGGATGCAGCCTTTCGGTTGATCATGAAGGGCGCCGCCGAACCCGGCGAGGATGAGACCCGGCTCAATCCAAGGGCGCGTTCGGCAAAGCTGAGGGCGGGAATACGCACCGCGGCGCCAGCGCGTGCCGTCGATGCGCTTGCCATCGGCGTGCCGCAGGCCACGCCTCGGCAGACGACGAAAGCAAGGGCGAGGGGCTGATGCTGAAAACGATCAATACGATCCTGATCGGCGGTATGCTCGCGGGCGCCGGTGTCGTCTATTATCTCAAGTATGATGCTGAACGGGCAACGACCCGTATCACTTCGCTCGATCGTATGATTGACCAAGAGCGCGACAAGATTGCAAGCCTCAAGGCCGAATGGAGCTTGCTCAATCAGCCGCGCCGGCTTCAGGAGCTGAGCGAGCGTTATCACGCTTATCTCGAACTCGACCGGCTCGACCCAAATCAGATCGCCACGATCGAAGAAATTCCGTTACGGGCCGTGGCGCTTGGCGATGCGCCGAAACCGGTCGCGGGCTTTGCCGCAGGCGGCAAGGTCGGCCCGTCGACCCCGAATATCGCCGGTCTCATCGCCACCGGTTCCATCGGCAAGTCAACGGATCGCATTCACGCATCCAATGACCATCCGATCGTGCCGAAATCGATCGATCCGCGTCCGAATGACCCGCTCAACGCCATCTTACGATAACGGACGCGATCATGACCTTCGCAGATGGTTTGCGAATTGATCAAGGCGGGCGGGCCAAGCGGCGACGGGTGGTTGCCCGCGCAGGCACGCGAAACGCGCGCACGATCTCGCGGACCCGCATTCTCGCAGTTATCGCCGGCTTTCTTTGCATCTACGGGGTCATCGTCGCGAAGATCGTCTACATCGGCGTGAAGGGGCCGGAGCCGACAAGCGTGCCGGCCATCGGCCAGACAACGGCGCGACCGGATCTGCTGGATCGCAACGGCGAGGTTCTGGCCACGGATATCAAAACATCGTCGCTTTTCGCCGAACCGCGCAAGATCGTCGATGTGGACGAGGCGGTGGACGCGCTTGCCACCGTCATTCCGGAATTGCGCGAGCCTGCCGTGCGTCATCGGCTTGCCAGCCACGCCGGCTTCGTTTGGCTGAAGCGCGAGATCACGCCCGAACAGCGCCAGCGCATACACAGGCTCGGCATTCCCGGTATCGGCTTTGTCGACGAAAACAAGCGTTTTTATCCTGGCGGCGGCATGGTCAGCCATGTCGTGGGCGCCGTAAACGTCGACAACCAGGGCATATCCGGCATCGAGAAGTTCCTCGATAAGGACATGGGACTCCTCGACCTTCAGAAGCTTGGGCTCGCATCCGATGGCAATCTGATGCCTCGCCGGCTGTCGATCGATCTGCGCGTGCAGCATGTGGTGCGCGATGAGATCGCCGAGGCGCGCGAGCGCTACCGCGCGGTTGCCGGCATGGGCATCGTCCTTGATGCGCAGACAGGTGAAGTGGTGGCGATGGTCTCGCTGCCCGATTACGATCCGAACAATCCGGCCGAAGCGCTGGAAAAGGATCGGATGAACCGCGTGACCGCCGGCGTTTTCGAAATGGGCTCGGTGTTCAAGACGTTCAACTCGGCTATGGCCTTCGATTCCGGCAAGATCGGTCTCAACGACAGTTTCGACGCACGCGGCGATCTCGCCTTCGGTGGTCAGCGGATTTCGGATTTCCATGGCAAGAACCGCATCCTGAGCGTGCCGGAAATCTTCATCTATTCGTCGAATATCGGCTCCGCGCGCATGGCGCTCAAGGTGGGGCCGCAAGCCCAGTACGACTTCTTCACCAAGATCGGCTTCCACTCACGCATCGAAACAGAGTTGCCAGAAAGCGCGCTGTCGCTTTGGCCAAAACGCCTCTCGGAGATCTCCACCGCGACCCAGGCCTTCGGTCATGGCATTTCGGTCACGCCGATGCACACGGCCGTCGCCACCATTCCGCTGGTTAATGGCGGGCGTTATCTGCCGCCGACATTCTTGCCGCGCACACGGGCGGAGGTCGACAAATTGGCGGTTCAGGTCATTCGGCCCGAGACCAGCGAAAAGATGCGTTATCTGTTCCGGTTAAATGCCGAGCGCAGCTCCGGCAAGCGCGCCGATGTCGAGGGATATCGCGTTGGCGGCAAGACGGGCACCGCCGAGAAGATCGAGAACGGCCGCTACTCCGGCAATAAACGGTTCAATTCTTTCCTGGCCGCTTTCCCGATGGACGAGCCACGCTATGTCGTGCTCGTGGTCCTCGACGAACCCAAGGCCGAGAAGGATACTGATCCGGCGACCGCATCGCTCAACGCGGCGCCGACGGTCAGCAACATCGTACGACGGATCGCGCCGATGCTTGGCGTCATGCCGCGTTTTGACATTCCGCCGATTGCGTTTGCCGCCGGCAATTGAAGCCTCGCGGATCGGCCCGGCCGATCCTGGTGATTTGAAACGAAGGGATGCGAAGGCCGATGCGTCTTGCGGATCTCGCCAAGGAGATCAATAGCGAAACTCCTGCCGATGGCGGGATCGAGGTCTCGTCGGTCACGTCGGATAGCCGAAAGGTGGTGTCCGGCTCCATTTTCGTTGCGCTTACTGGGGCTCGGGCGGACGGCGCGGCCTTCGCAGCGGATGCTGATGAGCGTGGCGCGGTGGCCGTCGTCGCGGGCGAAGGCGTCACCTTGGGAAGTTTGGAGCTGCCGATCTTGCGCGTCGCGGATCCGCGCCGGGCGCTGGCACTCTTGGCCGCAAGACTGGCGGGGGCGCAGCCTCGCACGATCGTCGCGGTCACGGGAACAAGCGGCAAGACATCGATCGCGGCTTTCGTCCGGCAAATCTGGGCGCGCCAGCATTTCCCCGCGGCCTCGATCGGCACGATCGGGATCGTCAGCCCGAAGGGCGAGACTTACGGCAGCCTCACGACGCCCGATCCGGTCGAACTTCACCGCCTGCTCGCGATGCTGGCCCGCGATGGCGTGACCCATGCCGCGATCGAGGCTTCCTCGCACGGTCTGGATCAGCGCCGGCTCGACGGCGTCAAGCTCGCGGCGGGGGCCTTCACGAACCTCTCGCGTGACCATCTCGATTATCACCCGACGATCGAGGCCTATTTCGCGGCCAAGATGCGCCTGTTCGATACGCTCATGCCGAAAGGCGCCCCGGCGATTGTCGATGTCGACACGCCATGGGGCGAGGCGGCCGCGCGCCATGCAAGCGCGGCGGGGCTGCGCGTGATGACGGTCGGCCGCGCCGGTACGCAGATCCGGCTCTCCGACGTCGCGCCGGACGGCTTCGCGCAGACCTTCGTCGCGGACGTTGCGGGCCGGCGACACCGGGTTCGGCTGCCGCTCCTCGGCACGTTCCAGATTTCCAATGCGCTTGTCGCCACCGGTCTGGCGATCGCTACGGGCACGCCCGAGGCCGAGGCCTTCGAGGCGCTCGACCACGTCGTCGGCGCATCCGGCCGGCTTGAACTGATCGGCTCGACGGGCGACGGCGCGCCGGTCTTCGTCGACTATGCGCATAAGCCGGATGGGCTTGAAAAAGTGATCGCGGCGCTGCGGCCTTTCACCTCCGGCCGGCTGATCGTCATCTTCGGTTGCGGCGGCGATCGTGATGCCGGCAAACGTCCGATCATGGGCGAGATCGCGACCCGGCTTGCGGACGTCACCATCGTCACCGACGATAACCCTCGCTCCGAGGAACCGGTCGAAATTCGTCGACAGATTCTTGTTGCCGCGCCCGGTGCGATCGAAATCGGTGATCGGGCATCCGCCATTCGCGCGGGTGTTGGTATGCTGAAGCGCGGGGATGTCTTGGTTGTCGCCGGCAAGGGTCACGAAACGGGCCAGATCGTCGGCGATCGGGTGCTTCCCTTCTCGGATCACGAGGCCGTTCGCGCGGCTTTGGCGGAGATCACCTGATGAGCGAACCACTTTGGACCTTGCCCGCCCTGGCTGCCGCAACGGGCGGTCGCATCGTCGGATCGCCGGCGGCGAGAATTGACGGTGTCTCGATCGACAGCCGGACGCTGGCGCCAAATGACGCGTTCTTTGCCATCCATGGTGATGTCCACGACGGACATGCGTTTGCCGCCGCCGCCCTCGCCAAGGGTGCGGCGGTTGCGATCGTGGCCGAGGAGAAGCTTGCCGCGCTGCCAGCCAACGGGCGTTATCTTGTCGTCGACGATGTGCTGGAAGCCCTGCGGCGGGCCGGTATCGCGGCGCGCGCGCGTTCCAAGGCCCGGATCGCCGCCGTCACCGGGTCCGTTGGGAAGACCACCACGAAAGAAGCGCTGCGGCTTGCCCTTTCGGAATCAGGCAAGGTCCACGCCTCCGTCGCCTCGTTCAACAATCATTGGGGCGTGCCGCTGACACTCGCGCGTATGCCCGCCGACGTCGATTTCGCGGTGTTCGAGATCGGAATGAACCACGCCGGCGAAATCACGCCACTTACCAAGATGGTCCGGCCGCATGTGGCGATCGTCACAACGGTGGCGCCGGTCCATCTGGAGTTCTTCGACTCGGTCGAGGATATAGCGCGCGCAAAGGCGGAAATTTTCCTTGGTCTCGAGCCTCGCGGCGTCGCGGTCATCAACGGGGATATTCCCTATACCGGCATTTTGATAGAGGCCGCGGGGCGCGCCGGCGCCGCCCGGATCGTAACCTTCGGCGAGACTCCCGGCCTCGATGCCCGACTGGAAGCGGTATCGCTGAAAACGGGTTTTTCCACCTTGCGAGCGACCGTGCTCGGCGAGGCCGTGACGGTGAAAGTCGGTGCGCCGGGACGGCACATGGCCGTCAACGCACTCGCGGTTCTTGCCGCCACGGTTGCGCTCGGTGCCGATCTTGCGAGGGCGTCGCTGGCGCTTGCCAATCTCTCCGCGCAAAAAGGCCGTGGCGCGCGTGTCGTTCTGTCGGTTGGCCGGGGCGAAGCCGTGCTCATCGACGAAAGCTACAATGCCAACCCCGCATCGATGCGCGCGGCGCTGGACTTACTGGCCCAAACGCCGGTTGGGTTACGCGGCCGACGGATTGCGGTGCTCGGCGATATGCTCGAACTCGGCGAGACGGGGCCTTCGCTTCACGCCGAACTCGCCGGACCAATCGCGACCGCGCAGGTGGACAAGGTATTTTGTGCTGGCCCGCTGATGCGCGCGCTCTGGCAGCACTTGCCGGCCGAGCGACGCGGGGCGTATGCGGAACAGTCAAAGGACCTTGAGTCGATTCTATTGAACGATATTGGTCCCGGCGATGCCGTGATGATCAAAGGTTCGCTCGGCAGTCGCATGGGACCGCTGGTCGATGCCTTGAGGGCGCGGTTTACAGCAGCGATTTCGGACCCTGAAGATCTGACAGCGTGAAAGGCCCACAAACGTGCTTTACCTGCTTGGTGACCTTTCCGACAAGCTGAACGTCCTCAATGTTTTCCGATACATCACGTTCCGAACGGGCGGTTCGATTCTCACCGCGCTGATGTTCGTGCTAATGTTCGGGCCGGCCATCATCAACACGTTGCGCGTAAAACAGGGCAAGGGCCAGCCAATTCGCGCGGACGGGCCGCAGACTCACCTTCTGACCAAGAAGGGCACGCCCACAATGGGCGGCCTTATGATCCTGTCAGGCGTGATTTTCTCGTCGTTGCTGTGGGTTAACCTGACGAATATCTACGTCTGGGTCGTTCTGATCGTCATGATCGGTTTTGGCATGATCGGATTCTTCGACGACTATCTGAAAGTAACCAAGCAGAGCCATAAGGGCTTTTCGGGATACCAGCGTCTCGCGCTGGAGTTCGTGATTTCCGGCGTCGCGGTTTGGACGATCGTAGCGGCCGGCAAGGAACCCTATGCCAGTTCGATCGCCTTTCCGTTCTTCAAGGATCTCTTTCTCAATCTCGGGATCTTCTTCATCGCGTTCGGCGCGGTCGTCATCGTGGGCGCGGGCAATTCCGTCAACTTGACCGACGGGCTCGACGGCCTCGCGATCGTGCCGGTCATGATCGCGGCCGGGAGCTTCGGCGTCATCGCCTATGCATCGGGCAATGTCGGCTTCGCGGACTATCTCAACATCAACCATACGCCCGGCACCGGCGAACTGGCCGTCGTGCTCGGGGCGGTCATCGGCGCGGGGCTCGGATTCTTGTGGTTCAACGCGCCGCCGGCTGCGATTTTCATGGGCGATACCGGTTCGCTCGCCCTTGGCGGGCTGCTTGGGACAGTGGCGGTTGCGACCAAGCATGAGATCGTGCTGGCGATCATAGGCGGCCTCTTCGTCTTGGAGGCAGTGTCGGTGATCATTCAGGTGACCAGCTTCAAGCTGACCGGCAAGCGCGTCTTCAAGATGGCGCCGATCCACCATCATTTTGAACAGCTCGGCTGGAAGGAACCGCAAGTCGTCATTCGCTTCTGGATCATCTCGTTCGTGCTGGCCTTGATCGGGCTCGCGACGCTGAAATTGCGGTGAACGAATGATTCCGGTCGGCACGTTTCACGGCAAGCGGGTGGCCGTCTTCGGATTGGGCGGATCGGGGCTGGCGACGGCAGAGGCCCTTCGCGCCGGCGGCACCGACACGATCGTGGCCGACGATAATCCGGCAGCGGTGGAAAATGCCCGCGCGTTGGGGTTCGCGGTGCAGCCGTTGCGCGATGTCGATTGGAACACGCTCGCCGCGCTCGTGCTCTCGCCGGGCGTGCCGCTCACGCATCCCCTGCCGCACTGGACCGTCGATCTCGCGCGCTCGCACGGCGTGCCGATCATCGGCGACATCGAACTCTTTGCCCGCGAGCGGCGCGCGCGTTGTCCCGATGCACCGCTCATCGCTGTGACCGGCACCAACGGGAAATCGACCACGACCGCGCTGATCGCCCATCTCCTGCGCCATGCCGGCCGCGATGTGGAAATGGGCGGCAATATCGGCCGCGCCGTGCTGTCCCTCGCGCCGCCGCAGCCGGGCCGACATTATGTCGTGGAGTGCTCGTCCTTCCAGATCGATCTGACGTCCACGCTCGATCCGACCGTCGGCGTGCATCTCAATCTCTCGGAGGATCACCTCGAGCGGCATGGCAGCATGGCCGCCTATGCCACGATCAAGGAGCGGCTGGTTGCGGGTGCTGAAACGGCCGTCATCGGCGTGGACGATCCGCTTTCGGCCGGCATGGCCGACCGCCTCGATCAGCGCGGCGGGCGCATCGTCCGGATCTCGGCGCGGCGGGCCCTCGTTCATGGCTACTATTTCGATGCCGGCCATATCGTGGAAGCCTCGAGCGGGGCGGCCACGGTCGCGGGCGATCTCGTCGGGGTGCAGTCCCTACGCGGCGCGCATAACGGACAGAACGCCGCCGCCGCCGTTGCCGTGGTGCGGGCGCTCGGGCTCGACCACCGGACGATCATGGCGGGGCTGAAGACGTTTCCCGGACTGCCGCATCGCATGGAACTTGTCGGTCAGCTTGGTCGCACGCTGTTTGTGAACGATTCCAAGGCCACCAATGCGGATTCGACCGCCCAGGCGCTGGCGAGCTTCGACAGGATCTATTGGATCGTCGGCGGCAAGGCAAAAACGGGCGGCATCGCGTCGCTCGAGATGTACTGGCCCCGCATCGCGAAAGCCTACCTGATCGGCGCGGCGGCGGACGCCTTCGCCGAGACCCTTAAGGATCGCGTCCCCTTCTCGAAAGCCGGCACCGTTGCTGCCGCCATCGAGGAGGCCTCTCGTAACGCGCTCGCCGATTCGGCCGTCGAGCCGGTGGTCTTGCTGTCGCCAGCTTGCGCCTCCTACGACCAGTTCAAGAATTTCGAAGAGCGCGGCGACACGTTCCGCGCCCTGGTTCTCGCCATTCCCGGCCTTGTCGGCCGGGCAGCTGCCTGAGGGGGTCGAGCATGGTCGCCCGCACGGATCGCTCGCGCTTCGCCGATTGGTGGTGGACGATCGATCGTACTCTGCTCGCCTGCCTCGTCGCGCTTCTGGTGCTCGGGCTCATCCTTTCCTTTGCAGCGAGCCCGCCCGTCGCCGAACGCATCCGAGCGGAGAGTTTCTATTTTGTGAAGCGCCATGCGCTCTATTTCCTGCCGAGTCTCGCGATCCTCGTTGCCGGATCCTTCATGAATATGAGAGAGGTGCGCCGGGTCGCGATGGTCGCGCTTCTCCTCGGCATCGGCATGCTCGCGGCGACGCTGTTCATCGGGCAGGAAGTCAAGGGCGCCAAGCGCTGGATCAGTTTCGCGGGCATGTCCATCCAGCCCTCCGAATTCGTTAAGCCGGCCTTCGTCATTGTCGTCGCCTGGCTTTTCGCGGAACGACAGCGGCGGCCGGAGATCCCGGGCGCGCTATTTGCCCTGCTGCTGCTCGTCGGTGTGCTCGGGCTTTTGCTGGCGCAACCGGATTTCGGCCAGACCGTGCTGACGGCAATCGCCTGGGTTTCGATCTTCTATGTTGCCGGAACCTCGATGGTCTGGGTCACCGGCCTCGGCATCATCGGCCTCGGCGGCGTGCTGGCCGCCTATACGATGCTGCCGCATGTCGCCAGTCGAATCGATCGGTTTCTCGATAAGTATATCGGCGGCGGCGGCCCGATGCTCGCAGCGGATAACTACCAGTCCGAACGCGCATTGGAGAGCTTCCAAAACGGTGGCTGGTTCGGGCGCGGACCCGGAGAGGGCACGATCAAGTGGACGCTGCCCGACAGCCACACCGACTTCATATTCGCCGTGCTCGGGGAGGAATTCGGCCTCATCCTGTGCATCGTGTTCGTGAGTCTGATCACCTTCATCGTCGTGCGCGGCCTGCGCCATGCGCTGCGGGAGGACGATCCCTTCGTTCGGCTGGCGATTACCGGTCTCATCACGCTGTTCGGCGTGCAAGCGGCGATCAACATGGCGGTCAACTTGCACTTGATCCCGGCCAAGGGCATGACCTTGCCCTTCGTGTCTTATGGCGGATCGTCGATGCTGGCGGTCGCCTTCGGCATGAGCGCCCTTCTGGCGCTGACCCGGAAGCGTCCGCAATCCACGACATTCGCGCCGTCGATGCATTCCGCCTCACCGAGAGCCCACTCGGCTGGCGCCGCCGCATGAGGTTTCATCGATGACGGGCTCGATCCTACTGGCCGCCGGCGGTACCGGGGGCCATCTTTTTCCCGCCGAGGCCTTAGCCTCCGAACTCGGCCGGCGCGGCTACACGGTTGATTTGGCGACCGACCATCGCGCGGATCGATACGGCCGCGCCTTTCCGGCCCGCACGACCTACATCGTCGCCTCCGATACATTGCGCGGCCGAAACCCGATCGCGCTCGCGCGCATGATCTGGCGGCTTGCCCTCGGCACGATGCAGTCCTGGCTGATTCTCGGGCGTGTCCGTCCCGATGCCGTTGTTGGGTTCGGCGGCTATCCGACGTTTCCGCCAATGATCGCCGCGCGGTTGAAGCGGGTGCCGACGATCCTGCATGACCAGAATGCCGTCATGGGACGCGCGAACCGGGCGCTGGCGGCTCGTGCGACACGGATCGCGCTGAGCTTCGTATCGACACGGCATGCCGAGGCCTTCGCGGCAAAGAGCGTGGTGACCGGCAATCCGGTGCGCGATCTTGTTCTTGAGGCCGCGCAAATTCCGTATGATGCGCCGGAGGCCGGCGGCCAATTCCGGCTTCTGGTATTCGGCGGAAGCCAAGGCGCGCGCTACTTCGCCGATGCCGTTCCGCCGGCGCTGTCGCTCCTGCCGGTGGACCTGCGCGCGCGGCTCCAACTCGTGCAGCAGGTCCGGCCGGAAGATCTCGACCGCGTTCGGGCGGACTTCGCCGCGCTTGGCATCCAGGCCGAGACCGCGCCGTTCTTCGTCGATCTGCCGGCACGGATTGCGGCGAGCCATTTGGTGGTCGCGCGCTCCGGCGCCTCAACAGTCGGCGAGTTGGCCGTCATCGGCCGACCGGCGATCATGGTTCCGCTACCGGGCGCGCTCGATCAGGATCAGGCTGAGAATGCCCGCATGCTGGCGTCCGCCGGCGGTGGCTGGACGGTTGCCCAGGCGCAGTTGACGCCGCAGCGGCTCGCCGACTCAATTGCCGCGTTGATGATCGATCCGGACAAGCTCGTTGCCGCCGCCGCCGCCGCTCGCTCGGTCGGTCGGCCGGACGCCGTGCTCCGCTTGGCTGATTTGGTGGAGAGCATTGCCCTTGGGCATTGAAGAGCCGCGGCGGTGGGCTTGCTCATGCAAGGAAGGAAACACGGAATGAAGATGCCTTCGACCATCGGCCCGGTGCATTTCGTGGGCATCGGCGGGATTGGGATGAGCGGCATCGCAGAGGTGCTGCATACGCTCGGCTTCCGCGTGCAGGGCTCCGATGTCGCCGACAATGCCAATGTGCAACGGCTCCGGGAGAAGGGTATTCCGGTCTCGGTCGGCCATGACGCGGCCAACCTTGGGGTCGCGCGCGTTGTCGTCGTATCTTCCGCCATCAAGCGCGACAATCCGGAACTGATCGCCGCCCGCACGCGCCTTTTGCCGGTCGTGCGCCGGGCGGAAATGCTGGCGGAACTCATGCGCTTCAAGTCGGCTATCGCGATCGGCGGAACGCACGGCAAGACCACGACAACGTCGATGGTCGCCGCCCTGCTCGACGCCGGCGGGCTCGATCCGACCGTCATCAACGGCGGCATCATCAATGCCTACGGGACCAATGCACGCCTTGGCGGTGGACAGTGGATGGTCGTGGAATCCGACGAATCCGACGGCTCGTTCGTGAAGCTGCCGGCGGACGTGGTGGTCGTCACCAACATCGATCCCGAGCATCTCGATCACTATGGCGACTTCGACAAGCTCCGCGCGGCCTTCCGCCAATTCGTCGAGAACGTGCCGTTCTACGGCTTCGCGGTCATGTGCCTTGATCACCCGGAGGTGCAGGCGCTGGTCGGGCGGATCGAGGATCGGCGGGTGGTAACCTACGGAACCAACCCGCAGGCGGACGTTCGCTATTCCGATGTCGTTTCCGAGGGCCGGGCGTCGCGCTTCAGCGTGACGATCCGCGACCGTGTCGCCGGCAGCGAGAAGACGATCCGGGACCTCGTCGTCAACATGCCGGGTATCCACAATGTCTCCAACGCGACCGCCGCGGTCGCCGTTGCCGATCAGCTTGGCATGGCGGCGGCGGCGATCCGAACGGGGCTCGCGGGCTTTGCCGGAGTGAAGCGACGCTTCACGCTGACCGGCGAGTGGAACGGCATGCAGATCTTCGATGATTACGGCCACCATCCGGTGGAGATCATGGCCGTCTTGAAAGCCGCGCGCGCGGCGGTCGATGCCGAGGGCAAGGGCGGCAAAGTCGTCGCGATCATGCAGCCGCATCGCTACAGCCGGCTATCCGCGCTGTTTGAGGAATTCTGTCAGGCCTTTAACGATGCCGACGCGGTGATCGTTGCCGATGTCTATGCGGCCGGCGAAGCCGCGATCCCCGGCATGAGCCGCGACGGGCTGGTCGGCGGCTTGCGCGCGCGCGGGCATCGCAACGTTGTGCCGCTTGAGACGCCGGACCAAATCCCCGGGATCGTGAAGGCGCTGGCGTCGCCCGGCGACTATGTCGTCTTCCTCGGCGCCGGCAACATCACGCAATGGGCTTACGCCCTTCCCAAGCAGCTCTCGGCCGAGGTTTGAACGCCGATCGGAGGGGGCGCCCATGGGGTCCGGCATGACCGATCTCCTTTCCCGGCTCGACACGCGCGGCATCCGCGGCGCGCTGCAGTCTGGCTACGACTTGACCGATTTTACCTGGTTTCGGGTCGGTGGGCCGGCGGAATTGCTATTTCAGCCGGCCGACGAGGCGGATCTTGCGACATTCCTTCAGAGGTTGCCAGCTGACGTCCCGGTGACCGTCATCGGGCTTGGGTCGAACCTCCTGGTTCGTGAGGGCGGGATCCCGGGCGTGACGATCCGCTTGTCGGCGCGCGGGTTCGGGGGCGTGGAGCTCGTCGGCCCGGATATGCTGAGGGTCGGCGCTGCCGTCCCGGATAAGCGTCTTGCGGAAGCCGCGCTCGCGGCCGGGCTCGGCGGCTTTGCCTTTTACTTCGGAATACCCGGAGGGATCGGCGGCGCGCTGCGGATGAATGCCGGGGCGAACGGCGGTGAGACCCGCGAGCGGGTCTTGGAGGTTCGCGCGGTCGACCGTGCCGGGACGATCATCACGCTGGCAAACGAAGACATGGGCTACGCCTATCGCCACAGCGCGGTGGCGCCGGACCTGATCTTCACCTTCGCCCTCATGCGCGGCGAGCCCACCGACCCAACACAGATCCGCGCGGCTATGGATGCCGTGACCGCCCATCGCGAGGCCGCGCAGCCGGTTCGCGCGCGCACCGGCGGTTCGACCTTCAAAAACCCGCCCGGCACGTCCGCCTGGAAGGAAATCGATAGGGCCGGCTGCCGCGGAATAGCCATCGGCGGCGCTCAAGTTTCCGAGAAACACTGCAACTTTCTCATCAATACGGGATCGGCAACCGCTTACGACGTCGAATTGCTCGGCGAGACCGTGCGCGCGCGGGTGGAAGCGACGAGCGGGATCCGGCTGGAATGGGAGATCAAGCGGTTCGGCCGATTCGCGGCCGGTCGCGCGGTTGCCCCGTTCCTCACAGAGGGCTGAAGCCCAGGAGAAGACCATGGCCGAATCGAAGCATGTGGCCGTCATGATGGGCGGCTGGGATCCCGAGCGGCCGGTCAGTTTGGCCTCCGGAAGCGCCGCTGCGGATGCATTGGAAACGCGCGGCTACCGAGTCACGCGGATCGATGTCGACCGTGACATCGTGAACACACTGCAGGCATTGAAGCCCGATGTGGTCTTCAATGCGTTGCACGGACCCTTCGGCGAGGGGGGGACAATCCAGGCTCTGCTGGAAATGCTGCGTCTTCCCTACACCCATTCCGGCATGCTGGCCTCAGCGCTCGCGATGCAGAAGGACAAGGCTAAACTGGTCTTCCAAGCGGTCGGCCTGCCAATCGCAGATGGGCTCACGGTCTCGCGGTTTGCCGCCGCCGGCCAGCATTTGATGCCGCCGCCTTATGTGGTGAAACCGGTCGCGGAGGGGTCGTCCTTCGGCGTGGTCATTGTTAGGGAAGATCGCGCCCACCCTCCGCAGGAACTGACTCGGCATGACTGGCCCTATGGCGAAACCGTCCTGGTGGAGCGCTACGTGCCCGGACGCGAGCTCACCTGCGGTGTCATGGGCGATCGCGCGCTTGGTGTCATCGAGATCGTACCCAGGGGTGTGGCGTTCTATGACTACGACGCCAAGTATGTGCCCGGCGGTTCCGAGCACATTCTTCCGGCGCGGCTTAAACCAAATATTTACCATCAGGTCCAAATGTTGGCTCTGAAGGCGCATCGGGCGATCGGGTGTCGCGGCGTTTCTAGATCCGACTTTCGGTTCGATGACAAAGGCGACGGGGAGGGCGAAATCGTCCTGCTCGAGGTCAATACGCAACCGGGCATGACGGCAACGTCACTGGTGCCCGAGATGGCGGCTCACGAAGGGATGTCCTTCGCCGAGCTTGTCGCATGGATGGTGGAGGACGCGAGTTGCGAACGGTAGGGGGGCATCGGCGGTCGACCAGATCCGCGATCCCGCAAGCAGGCTCTTTCGAGAGCGGGCTGCGCAGGGGTCGGCTGGGTCGGCTGCTGCGCCGGACCTCCGCAGTCGGCCTCCGCTTCGGCCGCTTTGTCGCAACGATGAATGGCAAGGCCTGGGCGCTCGGATTTCTCGCCGCCACCATCGCCTATGGCATGGTTCTCGGCGGACAGGCCAATCTGTTCTTGAATGAAATGACCGGAGCACTCGGCTTTCGCGTGGCCCAAATCGAAATTCGCGGGCTCGCCGAATCTGATTCAACCGAGATTATCGACCGGATCGACGTTGCCGCCAATCCGTCGTTGCTTCTGCTCGATGCTGATCGCGCCCGCGATCGGATCGCCGAGATCCCTTGGGTCTCCGACGTCTCCGTCAAGAAGCTCTACCCCTCGACGATCGTCGTATCCTTGACCGAGCGTCGGCCCTTCGCGCTTTGGCAAGGCGACGGCAAGATCAAGGTGATCGACAAGACTGGCGCCGTTATGGCGGAGTATGTCGATGTCTCTCATGCCGGCCTTCCCTTGGTTGTCGGTGTCAGTGCCGACAAACGTGCCGCCGAAGCCGTGGCGCTCATGCAGTCGGTTCCGCAACTTCGTGCGAAACTGCGCGCGGCCGTGCTCGTCGCCGAGCGGCGTTGGAACTTGGTGACCGTCGACGGCGTGGAAATTCGCCTGCCAGAGTCCGATCCCGCATCCGCCCTTGCGCAGGTCGCGGCTCTGCAAGATCAGAAAAAACTGCTTGATCGGGACATTGAGGCGGTCGATATGCGCGCCCCCGATCGGATGTATCTTAAGCTCACCGATGCCGCCGCCGCCGCGCGGCGGGATTTCTTGAAGTCGCGCGCGATCACGAAGCGGGGGGAGACGACATGAATCGTCCAAATCCCGGCCATTTCGTTCCGCGCATGCGCCCTCTCTCGACGCGCCGTCCGACGATCGTCTCCGTGCTCGATGTTGGTACATCCAAGGTCGCCTGCCTGATCGCGCGGTTGACGCCGCGAATCACGGACAAGGTCCTGCCCGGCCGCACCCACGACATGCAGGTTCTCGGCTACGGCATGCAGCGGGCGCGCGGCATGAAGTCCGGCCATGTCGTCGATCTCGACGAGGCCGAGCAGTCGATCCGATTAGCGGTCGACGCGGCCGAACGGATGGCGGGCCTAACGATCGAGTCGCTGATTTTGAACCTCACCGGCGGGCGCCTGAAGAGCGAAATCTTCCGGGCGAGCGTCGAGGTCGCTGGTCTTGAAGTCGACGAGGCGGACATCCAGCGCGTGCTGGCGGCCGGCGGCAGTCATTCGATCACCGAGGATCGCTCGCTGCTGCATTCGCTGCCGATCGGCTACGCGCTCGACGGTTCGCGCGGGATCAAGGATCCCAAGGCCATGCTCGGCCGCAAGCTTTCGGTCGACATGCACGTCGTGACGGCCGAATCCGCGCCGATCCGCAATCTTGAGCTTTGCATCAATCGCTGCCATCTCGAGGTCGAGACCATGGTGGCGACGCCCTACGCGGCGGGACTCGCGACGCTTGTCGACGACGAGGCCGAACTCGGCGTCGCCTGCGTCGACTTGGGCGGCGGCACGACGTCGATCGCGGTCTTCGCGGATGGCCAGTTCTGCCACGCCGACGCTATTGCGATCGGCGGCGGTCATGTCACCATGGATATCGCACGCGGGTTATCGACTCGGTTGGCGGATGCCGAGCGCATCAAGACGTTGCACGGATCGGCGCTCGCAACGTCTTCCGACGACCACGAGATCGTCGGCGTGCCGGCGGTCGGCGAGGATAGCCACGACATCATCAACATTCCGCGCGGCTCGCTGACGCGGATTATCCGCCCGCGCATCGAAGAGATACTCGAACTTGTGCGAGATCGATTGGCTGCGTCCGGCTATGCCGGGCGGGTCGGCCGACGTGTCGTGTTGACCGGCGGAGCGAGCCAATTAACCGGCATCGTCGAAGTCGGGCGCAGGATTTTAGGCCGCAATGTGAGGCTCGGTCGCCCCTTGGGGATCGCCGGGCTGCCGCAAGCGGCCAAGGGGCCGGCCTTCGCGGCCGGCGTGGGTCTGCTGATCTATCCGCAAGTTGCTCAGATCGAGCAATTTGAAGCGAGATCGCGCCGCAATGCGCTGACCGGGACGGGCGGATACATTGCCCGGATGGGTCAGTGGCTGCGCGACAGCTGGTAAGGCCGGGTAACCGGAAACGAAACTAGGAAGGCGCCCGACGGCCGATGGGCGGGGCGGAAAAGAGGCGAGGGTGCCATGACGTTGAATCTCCAGATGCCCGACATTCGGGAATTGCGGCCCCGGATTACTGTTTTCGGCTGCGGCGGCGCCGGCGGCAACGCCGTCAATAACATGATCCAGGCGGGCCTGCGCGGCGTCGACTTCGTCGTCGCCAATACAGACGCCCAGGCCCTCACCCTCACGAAATCCGAACGTGTTATCCAGATGGGTGTCGCCGTGACCGAAGGTCTCGGCGCGGGTTCGCAGCCCGAGGTCGGGCGCGCGGCAGCCGAGGAAGTGATCGACGAGATCACCGATCATCTGACGGGCGCCCACATGGTCTTCATCACCGCCGGCATGGGTGGCGGGACGGGCACGGGCGCAGCTCCCGTCGTGGCGCGCGCGGCTCGCGAACAGGGCATCCTCACGGTCGGCGTCGTCACCAAGCCGTTCCACTTCGAGGGCGCGCGCCGCATGCGCGTGGCCGAGGCGGGTATTCTGGAGCTTCAGAAGAGCGTCGATACCCTCATCGTCATCCCGAACCAGAACCTCTTCCGCATCGCGAACGAGCGCACCACCTTCGCCGACGCCTTCGCCATGGCCGATCAGGTGCTTTACTCGGGCGTCGCCTGCATCACCGATCTGATGGTCAAGGAAGGCCTGATCAATCTCGACTTCGCCGACGTCCGCTCGATCATGCGCGGCATGGGCAAGGCGATGATGGGTACCGGCGAATCAACCGGCGACAAGCGCGCCCTGCAGGCGGCCGAGGCCGCGATCGCCAATCCGCTGCTCGACGAGACATCGATGAAGGGCGCGCGCGGCGTGCTGATCTCGATCTCCGGCGGCAAGGATCTTACGCTGTTTGAGGTGGACGAGGCGGCCACGCGTATTCGCGAGGAAGTCGATCCCGATGCAAACATCATCCTTGGCGCGACCTTCGACGACAGCCTGGAAGGCATCGTCCGCGTATCGGTGGTGGCGACCGGCATTGATCAAGTGATCGCGGAGGAAACGCACCCGGTTGAAACGCGCGCGGCGGAAATAGCGAGTCGCTTCCGTGCGCAAGCCCAGTCCCGGCAGCCGATGGAGTTCCGTTCGGTACATCAGACTGTACAGGTCGGATTGCCTGCAGCTCGGGCCGATGAGCCGATTCAGCCGCGCCGCGTCGAGATCGCGTCCCCCAATTCGGCCTATCACGACGCGGCTGCGGCGCGCATCGAACGCGAAATCGCGTTGCCGGAGCCGACGGTGTCGCAACAAGACCCGGCCGTCACGATCCAGCGCTACGAGCCGACGCCGCAACACTACGAGCAGTATGCCGACCCGATCCAGGAGATCGAGCAACCGCGTCCGGCCCGAATCGAGCAGCCGGTCGAGCGTCGCCCGTATATTCCGCCGGAGGCCGAACGGCCGGTTGATTCCCGCGCCAACCGGATGCCGCGTATCGACGAGTTTCCTCCGATCGCTCAGCGCCAAATGGCTCCCGCGGAGCCGGCGGCGCACCATGAGGAAGAGCGTCGCCCCATGAGCCTGCTGAAGCGCATCGCGAGCGGATTTAGCCGTCGCGACGAAGAGGAAGATCATCACCAGCCGCAAGTGCCGGCCCAGCCGCAGCACGCGCCGCGCCAACAAGCAATGCCCCAGGCAGCGCAGGACTACAGCCGCCGTCCGGCTCGTCCGCCGCAAGCTGAACTGCCGCAGCGTCCCGCTGCTGGTCAGCTCGATCCGCATGGCCGCCCGGCGCCGCAAAATCGCCTCGTCGACGATGATCAGTTGGAGATTCCGGCATTCCTGCGGCGGCAGGCGACTTGAGCCGCAATCATGCTCCCAGGTCGCTAGATCGCGGGGCCTGATGCTTAGGCGTCAGGCCCTGAAGAATCAGAAACGCATGCTGAATTTTATATAGTCGTCAACGGTTTCTTACGATTTCATACTGGTAACATTGTGTAACCAAGCGTGATTTTGTTATCGCGTGGAGCGTCGGTAATTTAATCCTCGTCAGGTCGGGGGCCAGCGCTTCGCAAATCATCCTCTCGGAGATTGTGGCGAGACATTGTCCCTCGATGATCAGAGATCCGTCGGCGCGGCCGAGGGTCCAATCGGATGGGGCGCATGGCTCGAAACGGGGCTTTCTCGCAGTCGACAATCGGTGGTTCGGTTCGCCTTGTCGGCATCGGCGTCCATAGTGGAGAGCGGATCGCGCTCACGCTTCACCCCGCGGACCCCGATACTGGCATCGTTTTCCTCCGCCCCGAGGCGAATGGCGGGCGCGACGTTGAGATCCGCGCCGAATGGACCAATGTTTCCGCGACCGAGCTTTGCACCGTAATCGGTGACCCGAACCGGGCGACGGTTGCGACCATCGAGCATCTGATGGCGGCTTTACGCGGTCTTTCCATCGACAACGTTCTCGTTGAGGTCGATAGCGGTGAAGTTCCGGTTATGGACGGAAGCTCCGGTGAATTTGTGGAAGCAATCGAGAGCGTCGGGATCGTTCAGCAATCCGCTCGCCGTCGCTTCATCAAGGTCTTGAAGCCGATCCGGGTCGAGCACGGTGCCGGGTTTGCGGAGCTTCGGCCGTATGATGGCTCGCGCTACGAAGTGACGATTGATTTTCCCTCCAGCCTGATCGGTCGCCAGACCTTCGCGATCGATCTCACGCCGCAAGCCTTTCGTCGGCAGATTGCGCGGGCGCGGACGTTCGGGTTCGTGCGCGATCTGGAAAAACTGCTGCCGCTCGGTCTGTGCCGGGGTTCGTCCTTGGAGAATTCGATCGCGATCAAGGACGACCGCGTGCTCAATCCCGAGGGTCTACGGTATGTCGACGAGTTTGTTCGGCATAAGACGCTTGATGCGGTTGGCGATCTTGCCCTTGCCGGCGCACCGATCATGGGCCTTTATCGGTCTTATCGCGGCGGTCATCGCATGAATTTTCAGGCCCTTCAGGCGCTGCTGTCCGATGTGACGGCGTGGACATTTGTGGAAGCAGGGGCTCGCCGCGAATCTTCGGTCGCGGAGATCGGCACCGGTATGGTGGCGCCCGCCTATGGCCCTTGCGTTCGTTAATCCGGCATTTTTTCTGAATTACCTAAGACTTTCGAGCGCTAGGCGCGGCGGCGTGCTCGTGGCTTGGCCGCCATAGTCAGCTTCAGAGACGCTCACAAGAGTGTTGCCGCCACAAATTCGGACGATTGTGCTACGAAGTACATCGTCGAGTGTTTGCGGGCTTATAGGTCGCGATCAGTCAAGCGGGTCGAGGCTGTTTTCATCCTCGGATAAGATGAGCTAGAACGGATCGTCCCTGCTTCGAGAGGGCGCTCCAGCATGACAGGTGAAGACTTGACGACTGTGATGGATACGACCGGTTCGGATATCGAAGCCGCGGCCTGCAAGCCATGCCGTCGCACAGGCGCCATCGGGCTGATCTTCTTAGCGCTCGCCGCGCTTTCAGGCTGTGCCTCAAATGATGAGGAACTGGTCGAGACCACGCCGGCCGACGTGCTCTACAATCAAGGTTTGGCCGCCATGCAAAGCGGCAAACCGACCCAGGCGCTTAAGAAGTTCGAGGACCTTGATCGGCAGCATCCCTATTCGCAGTTGGCAAAGAAGTCGATCATGCTACAGGCCTATTCGAATTTCGAACGGGGCGCTTATATCGACACCATCCAGGCCGGCAAGCGCTTTGTGATGCTTTATCCGAGCGATCCGGACGCAGCTTACGCCCAGTATCTTGTTGCCGAAAGCTATCAGAGGCAGATCCCCGACATCACGCGCGATCAGGCGATCGCAAAGGAGGCTCTGGACGCTTACACGGAACTTGTGACCAAGTGGCCGTCTTCGGAATACGCCAAGGATGCTCGCGTCAAGATTGAGATGACCCGCGACCAGTTGGCCGGCAAGGAAATGGAAATCGGACGGTTCTACCTGTCCAAAGCGCGGCATTTGGCTGCGATCAACCGTTTCAAGACGGTCGTGTCGCAATATCAGACGACCCGCCATATTGAAGAAGCCCTCGCTCGCATCGTCGAATCCTACTATGCGCTCGGTGTGGTGAGCGAAGCTCAGACTGCGGCTGCCGTGCTCGGGCACAACTTTCCAGAAAGCCAATGGTACAAGGATAGCTACACGCTTTTGAAAAATGGCGGTTACGAGCCCACGGAAAATCGGAGCAGCTGGATTTCCAAGGCGTTCCAAGGAATCATTTAGAGACGCTTGGTTGCGGATGAGGCTGGCGCGGTAACGCGACGCGGACTTCGACAGTAGTGCAATAACCTCGCTTCAGGTTCCTGTTCCGTTCCTGGAAATCATCTGCTACAAGCACGCTGCGCTTGGTGTTGGAGAATCGCGCGGGTCACTCATGCTGTCAGCCCTTTCGATCCGCGATATTGTTTTGATCGAACGGCTGCAGATCGATTTTGCGCGCGGTTTGACGGTTTTGACCGGCGAGACCGGCGCCGGAAAGTCGATCCTTTTGGATGCGCTGTCGCTCGCGCTCGGTGGACGAGGCGATGCCGGCCTTGTGCGAAGCGGGGCCGGGCAGGGGCAGGTCACGGCTGTTTTCGAGATCGCGGCACAACATCCTGTGCGCCGACTGCTGGCGGATAACGATATCGATTCGCGCGATGATTTGATCGTCCGCCGCATCCAGACCGCCGACGGCCGCACGCGAGCCTTCGTCAACGATCAGGCCGTTAGCGCGACGCTGCTTCGCGAGATCGGCGCGAGCCTCGTGGAAATCCATGGGCAACATGACGACCGCGCCCTGGTCGACGAACGCGAGCATCGGCGCCTTTTGGATGCCTATGGCGGGCTTGATGTTGCCGGCGTGGGGACTGCCTGGACAACATGGCGCAAGGCCGTGCGCGAGCGCGATGCGACGCTCGCCCGAATCGACGCCGCGCGCCGGGAAGCGGACTATTTGCGCGCGTCGCTTCAGGAACTCGACAAGCTGAAGCCGGCCCCCGGGGAAGAGACCGAACTCGCGGCCGATCGTCACCGCATGATGCAGGCCGAGAAGATCGCCGGCGACCTGAAGGATGCGTTCGACACGCTCGATGGGTCCGGGTCGCCTATTCCCACGGTTGCCGGGCTGTTGCGTCGGCTGGAGCGCAAGGCTTCGACAAATCCCGGCCTGATCGACGATGTGGTGAAGGCGCTCGGGAGCGCGGTTGATCTTTTGGAAGAAGCGCGAACTGGGCTTGAAGCTGCGCTGCGAGCAAGCGAATACGATCCCCGCATGCTGGAAAAGACCGAGGAACGGCTCTTTGCCCTCAGGGCGGCCGCGCGCAAGCACGCGATCCCGGTTGATCAACTGGCGGGTCTGCGCGCGCGGATGGCAGCGAGCCTCGCCGAACTTGACCAGGGCGAGGACCGGTTGAGCAAACTTGAAGCCGCCGCCGCCTCGTCGGAGGTCGCCTATATCGCCGTTGCGAAATCCCTGTCCGCCGAGCGAGTGATGGCGGCGCGGGCGCTGGAAGAGGCTGTCCATTGCGAATTGCCGGCGCTGAAGCTGGAACGCGCACGGTTTATCGTGGAGACGGTTTCCGATCCCGCTGAGGCCGGCGCGGAAGGGATCGATCATATCGAGTTCCACGTTCAGACCAATCCGGGCACGCGGCCTGGGCCGATGATGAAAGTCGCCTCCGGCGGCGAGCTCTCGCGGTTTCTTCTCGCATTAAAGGTTAGCCTTGCTGATCGCGGGTCCGCGCCGACGCTGATATTTGACGAAATCGACACCGGGGTTGGCGGCGCGGTTGCCGAGGCGATCGGTGTTCGTCTCGCGCGTCTCTCGCAAAAGGTTCAGGTGGTCTCTGTCACGCATGCCCCACAGGTCGCCGCGCGCGCTGCATCACATTTGCTGATCGCCAAGGATGCCGTGGCGGGCGATGGTGAAGGCCGGGTCGCAACCCGCGTCGTGTCGCTTGAAGATGCCGAGCGGCGCGAGGAAATAGCGCGGATGCTCGCCGGCTCGGTCATTACGGACGAGGCGCGCGCGGCGGCGGCGCGGCTGATGGCGGATACCTGACGGGGTCGTAGCGTAGGCGACAATGGCTAGCCGCCAAATCGGTGGGGTTGCGCGGGCTGGGACGGGGTTCTAATCGTGAGAGCCTTGCTTGAAGCCGCCGAGTTCCAATGCCAGATCATCCGCTAGATAACCTGCCTGCCGCTTCGACCCTCGCTTTAAGCGTGGTCGACGCACTCGACCGCGCGGAGGCCGCCATCGAGCTTGAGCGGCTCGCGCGCGAGATCGTGGAGCATGACCTGCGCTATTTTCAAGACGATCAGCCGACCATTTCGGACGCCGAATATGACCGGCTTAGGCGGCGCAATCTGGCGATCGAGGCCCGTTTCCCGGACTTGAAGCGCCCGGATTCGCCCTCCGAGCGGATCGGCGCCAGTCCCGCGCAGAAATTTGCCAAGGTTCGGCATGCCGTACCAATGCTAAGCCTCGACAATGCCTTCACTGACGAGGACACGCGGGATTTTGTCGCGCGCGTCCATCGCTTCCTGCGTTTGGAGGACGGCGAGGTTGCGTTCACCGCCGAGCCCAAGATTGATGGCCTCTCATGCAATCTGCGTTACGAGCGCGGCCGCCTCGTGGTGGCGGCCACGCGCGGCGATGGGGTGGAGGGCGAGAACGTCACATTGAACGTCAAGACCATCGCTGACGTACCGGCAGTGTTGCCGGACGGCGTGCCCGAGATCGTCGAGGTGCGCGGCGAGGTCTATATGGGCCACGCCGATTTCGCGGCCCTCAACGCGCGACAGTCCGAAGCCGGCGAGAAGACCTTCGCCAATCCGCGCAATGCCGCCGCCGGGTCGCTGCGCCAACTTGATTGGCGGATGACTGCTTCGCGGCCGCTCAGGTTTTTCGCTTATACTTGGGGCGAGATGAGCGCCTCACCGGCCGATACGCAGATCGGCGTGGTCGCGGCGTTCCGCGCCTGGGGCTTCGAAACCAATCCGCTGATGGTTTTGTGCCAATCGACGGAAGAGCTTATCGCCCACTACCGCGCAATCGAAAACCGGCGCGCGACGCTTGGCTATGATATTGACGGCGTCGTCTACAAGGTCGACCGGCTGGATCTCCAGGCCCGCCTCGGCTTCGTGTCCCGCTCGCCGCGCTGGGCGATCGCGCACAAGTTTGCGGCCGAAAAGGCCAAGACAATCCTTCGGGATATCGAAATCCAGGTCGGGCGGACCGGCGCTTTGACCCCGGTCGCCAAGCTCGAGCCGGTCACGGTCGGCGGCGTGGTCGTATCGAACGCGACGCTGCACAATGCCGACGAGATCGCCCGGCTCGACATTCGTATCGGCGATACGGTGATCGTGCAGCGGGCGGGCGACGTCATTCCCCAGATTCTTGGGCTTGTCGACGAGGACGGCGCGCATGCAGGTCGGCCGGCTTACGAGTTCCCCTCGCGCTGCCCTTGCGACCTCAAGACCGAGGTCGCCCGCGAGGAGACCGCGACCGGGATTGAGGGCGCGATCCGGCGTTGCTCGGGCGAGTTCGCTTGCCCCTATCAGCGCCAAGAGCATCTGCGTCACTTCGTCTCGCGCCGCGCCTTCGATATCGAGGGCTTGGGCGAGAAGCAGATCGCGCTCTTCTTCGAGAAGGGTTGGGTCAAGGAACCAGCGGATATCTTCACGCTCGGGTCGCGCAACGGCGCGATCCGGCTGGAAACCGAGGAGGGCTTTGGCGCCTTAAGCGTCAAAAATCTCTTTGAGGCTATCGAAGAGCGCCGCTCGGTAGCGCTCGAGCGCTTCATATACGCGCTCGGCATCCGTAACGTCGGCGAGACCACCGCCCGGGTGCTGGCGCGCGCCTATGGCTCCTGGAACGGGTTCCACGAGGCCGCGCTGAAGGTTGCGGGCGGGGATGGTGCCGCGCGCGAGGAGATGGATGCGCTCGATCAGATCGGCGAGACAGTCATCGATTCCATCGCCCGCTATTTCGGCGAAGCCCACAATCTTGGTGTGGTCGAGCGGCTGACCGGCCAGGTTTCGATCATCGATGCCGAGAAGCCGAAGACCGATACCGCCATCGCCGGCAAGACGGTGGTGTTCACCGGTAGTCTGGAAAAGTTGACCCGTGACGAAGCGAAGGCGCAGGCTGAGCGGCTCGGAGCCAAGGTTTCGGGGTCCGTCTCCGCCAAGACCGATCTCGTTGTGGCCGGACCGGGCGCGGGTTCGAAACTCGCCAAGGCCCGAGATCTAGGTGTCGCCGTCATCGATGAAGATGCCTGGATCGCAATGGTAGGGGAGGCTTGAAGCATGTTCGTGTCCTACGCCCAAAACCTGGAAGACGTCATCCTCGCGCGCTGCTTTCCCGGAAAGACCAACGGTTTCTACGTCGATGTCGGGGCCTCGCATCCCGTGATCGACTCGGTCACGCACGCCTTTTACGAACGCGGCTGGCGGGGCATCAACATCGAACCGCTGCCCGATCGCATCGCTGAGCTTGCCTATGCCCGACCGCGCGACATCAACCTGCGGCTCGCCCTGGCTGATCAGCCGGGGCAGGCCACGTTCCATGTTTTTCCGCGCTTTCACGGACTTTCGACCTTGGACGGGACGATCGCGGCGGACATGGCGCGGTGGGGGGACGAGGCCTATCCGGTCGATGTCGAAATCTCCACGCTCGCGGCCGTGCTCGCCGCGCATGATGTCGGCGCCATCGACTTCCTGAAGATCGATGTCGAGGGCGCCGAGGCGCGAGTTTTGGCGGGCACCGATTTTTCCCGATGGCGGCCGGTCGTGGTGCTGGTTGAGGCCACCTATCCGACGACGTCGGTCGCCTCGCATCACGATTGGGAACCCGATCTTATCGCCGCCGGCTATCGTTTCGTGCTGTTCGATGGGCTCAACCGGTTTTATCTTCGCGAAGAATCCTCCGACCTCGCCGCATGTTTTCAGCTTCCGCCCAACGTGTTCGACGACTTCGTGCGGCACGATTCACACGGCGATCCGCTCGCCAACGCGGACCATCCCGACCATGCCTTTGCCCGGCATTTGGCGGCAACTTGGTTCAATGCGCTTGGCCGCGTCGACGAGGCTGCGCTGACGGCCCTCTTCGCGGACGGCCTTGCCTTGCGCTTACGAACGGCGCCGATAACGGCGGAAAGCTTCGAGCAGATATGGCGGATCGTTTTCGGCGGTCTGGCGCCAACCGACGCCGTTGGCCCCTATCTATCCCGCGAGCCTCGCCCGACCGGAGATGACGTTCTTGCCGAACTCATCCGCTCGCCGCTCTTTAAGGCCGCCCGCAGCCGGCTGGCGCGGTGGTAGGCCAGCTCCACGCGTTGACCGTTAACCCAACGGTTCGGTCGCCTTCTCCAGCCAGTCGCGGGTCTCCGCGTCCAACAGCGGCCCAAGGACATCCCGAACACGGGCATGGTAGGCGTCGAGCCACTTCAGTTCGGCGCGCGTCAGAAGCGTTGCTTCGATCAGCCGGCGGTCGATCGGCGCGAGGGTCAGCGTCTCGAAGCCGAGCATGGGCCGCTCGCCGCCGTCGGGCACGCTCGCGGGCTCGACCAGGATGAGGTTTTCAATACGGATGCCGAAGTGGTCGGGGCGGTAGTATCCAGGCTCGTTCGAAATGATCATACCCGGTTCGAGTGGCGCGGTTCCTGTCTTGGAGATGCGCTGCGGGCCCTCGTGGACCGACAGGAAACTGCCGACGCCGTGGCCGGTGCCGTGATCGTAATCGAGGCCGGCCTGCCAAAGCGCGAAGCGGGCCAAGCTATCGAGTTGGGCACCGATGGTGCCAATGGGGAAGCGCGCGATGGAAATCGCGATCATGCCCTTCAGCACACGGGTGAAGCGATCACGCATCTCCGTCGTGGGCATGCCGACCGGCAGCGTGCGGGTGATGTCGGTCGTACCGTCACGATATTGGCCGCCGGAATCGATCAGAAACAGGCTCGGCGCGGCGATGGCGCGGTTGGTCGCGCGCGAGACGCGATAATGGACGATCGCGCCATTCGGGCCGGCGCCTGAAATCGTGTCGAAGGAAATGTCCACAAGTTGGCCGGTTTGCCGCCGGAAACCTTCCAGGGCTTCAACCACCGCGATCTCGTCCAGTTCGCCCGACCCGTCGGAAATCACCGAAGCGGCCGCATCGAACCACGCGAGAAAATGCACAAAGGCCGCGCCATCGCGACGGTGGGCGGCGCGAGTGCCTTCGATTTCCGAGGCATTCTTGCGCGCTTTAGGCAGCAAAACCGGATCGTCGCCGGCGACAAGCGTGCCGCCGGCCGCCTTGATGCGCAGCGCAATTGCTTCGGCGGCGGAGCTCTCGTCGATCAGAACGCGCGCGCCGGCTAGCTTATCAAGCCCATCGGCAAACGCGGCCGGCTTGGCCACGTCGGCATGGGCCTCCAAGTGATCGCGTTCGGCATTGCCGAGTTTGCGGCCGTCGATAAACAACCGCGGGCGCCCGTCGCGGGGCAAAATCGAAAATGCGAGCGCCACCGGCGTATGCGGGATATCCGAGCCACGGATGTTGAACGTCCAGGCCACCGAGTCCGTCTGGGTCAAGACCGCCGCATCGACATTCTTGTCGGCGAGGATCGAGGCGACGCGGGCGAGTTTGCTTGCAACGCTCTCGCCGGCGAGTTCGTCGGGCTGGCATGTAACCGGTCCGAGAGGCACGTCGGGGCGATCCGCCCAGATTGCGTCGATCGGATTGCCGTCAACCGCGACGAGTTCGGCCCCGATCGCGGCGCAGGTTTCGCGAAGGCGGCGGGCGCTGGCCACGGTGGTCAGCCAAGGGTCATAGCCAAGGCGGTCGCCCGCGGCGAGCGCGCCCTTCAACCAAACGTGCGGCGGATTTGCCATGAGGTCCACTGGCTCGAACACCGTCGTGTCGCACTGAGCCTGTGCTTGCAGGGTATAGCGACCATCGACGAAAATCGCAGCGCGGTTGGCGAGGACCACGGCGACACCGGCCGATCCGCTGAAGCCGGTGAGCCAGCGAAGCCGCTCCGCGCCCGGCGGCACATACTCGCCTTGATGCTCGTCCGCGCGCGGCACGATGAAGCCGGTGAGCCCACGTCGCTCAAGCTCGGTGCGCAAGCGTGCGGCGCGGCCCGCGCCTAAGGTTGGATCCGCAATCTCGTCGAAACTCTGAAACATGGGCGCATCCTTTGCCCTGAGGGGGCTTTTTCACCGTATCGATTAATCGCGCGCATTCGAAAGCGCGAGCGCCATCCAATCGTCCTTGATGACGCAATCGCGCAGGTGGATCCCATGCATGCGATAGGCCGATAGAACGCGTGGCGCATCTTTTACCCGTAGTCCGGAAAGCACGAGCGTTGCGCGCCGGGATAGCGCAGTCGAGATCGGAGCGGCGAGCCGCATGAGCGGTCGCGCCAGGATATTGGCGACCACGAGATCGTACGGCGCCCGTTCGGCCAGCCGGCGTTGGCGCATTCCGTCGGCCACAATGCATTCAACGAGCGGCGCGACACCATTCAGCGCCGCATTGGCCTTTGCGATATGCACGGCCACGGGATCGATATCCGTGGCAATAACGGGCAGCCGCTGAACACGGGCCAGTGCGATGGCAAGCACGCCGGTGCCCGTGCCAAGATCGAGCGGACGCTCGAAGCGTTGCTTTAAGAGCAGTCGGTCGAGCGCGGTGAGGCAAGCCCAGGTGGTTGCGTGGTGGCCGGTGCCAAAGGCCATTTCGGCGTCTATCTGCAGCGAGACACCGTTCGCCGGGCGGCGATGACGGTCGTGGCTGCCGTGGACGAAGAAGCGTCCAGCATTGACCGGTCGGCGGATCTCCTCGCTCATGGCGATCCAATTCGTCCCATCCGCAAGCACGTCGGCGGTTAGTTCGACGCCGTCGCCGATGACGCCGCGAACCTCTTCGATGGCGTCTTCTGGCTCGATGTCGAACAGGATCACGTCAACGGTCCAGGTTCCGCTGTAAGCCGGCGTTTCCTCTTGGGTGACCGGACAGCCCGCTTCGTCGAAGGCCTCCTCCAGCGCACGAGCAAGCGCATCGGCCGTTTCGAGGTCAGCGCTGAACCGAACTTGGACTGTGGCCATGGGGTCCTTCCAGAAAGCGCATCACAAAGCCCGATCGAATGATTGCAATACGATCAGAATCCAGCCCGGACACCTTGGCCTACATGCACCGGCGCGGGTGTGTGGGTCCAGGCCTTTCGGCGACGGTGAGGC
>JBEINZ010000328.1:0-2498 GCA_040377825.1 Hyphomicrobiales bacterium
AAAATTCGAGACCCCGCCCACACGACCGGGACGGACCGAGTCCCGCCCCCCCCCCCCCCGTGGGCCGGGGCGCGGGGGGAAACCGGCGCCCCGTCAACTCATTTCGCGCCCATTTCCTTGGCCCAAGTTTCGGCCGTGGTCTGCTTGGCCGCGCCCTGATCGTCGAGCGTCGGGAAGACGGCCTTGGCGTAGGCTTCGGCCGGCGGCAGCTTGGCCATGAGATCGGCCGGCAACTTGCCCGCCTTGGCCATCGCGTTGAAGCGGATCGGATGGCAATAGCCGCCGAGCCAACCGAGCTGGCCCTCGTCGGAGTAGAGATATTCCATCCACAGTTTTGCCGCGTTCGGATGTGGGGCATAGGCCGAGATCGCCTGAACGTAAACGCCGGCGATGACCGCGTCCGACGGGATCACCACCTCGACCGGCGGATTGCCGGCGAGCTTGTCGCGCATGGCGAGCAGGTTGTAATCCCAGTCGAAATAGATCGGCGTCGTGCCCTGCGCGAGGTTTTGCGCGGAGCCATTGACCGGCACCAGATTGCCCGAGGCCTTCAAGGCCTTGAAGTAGCCGATGCCCTTTTTCATCGCATCGGCGCCCTTGGCGCCAGCGTCGACCGCCAGACCGGAGGCATAGACCGTCATCATTGACGAGTTGCCGGTGCGCGGATCGCCGGGGATGGCGACCGAATTGACGAATTCGGGACGCTGCAGGTCCGCGAAGCTCGTCGGGGCTTTCTTGACCACGTCCTTGTTCACGCCCATGGCGAGAACGCCGTAATAGTCGCCATACCAATAGCCTTCGGGGTCCTTCACCGAATCCGGGATCTCGTCCCACGTCGCGACCTTATAGGGCTGGAGCAGGCCTTCCTTCTTGGCGGCCGGGCCGAAGCTGAGGCCCACGTCGATCACATCGGGGGCCTGCGGGCCGGTATTGCCCTTGTTCGCCTTGATCGCCTCGATCTCGTCGCCCGAACCGGCATTCGGGTTCAGCTCGTTGACCTTGATCTCCGGGTACTTCTTCTTGAAGCCGGCGATGACGGAGCCGTAGTCGCACCAGTCGTGCGGCAGGGCGATGACGGTCAGCATGCCTTCCTTTTTGGCGGCGGCCTCGAGTTCCGACAATTTGTCCGCCGCGACAACACCGGTTGCCGAAAGCGCGATCAGGCTAACGCCCGCCAAAAGGCCTTTGAAGGTGGTCATTTCATTCTCCCGTTCATTCGTATTGACCTGTTCTGCCCGCCGAGGCCTTGAGGCAATGATCAAGGATCGCTCGAGTTACCGGCCAAATTCAGTCCAATAGGTCGTCTCCATGACAGTTCGGATTCAGTTTCGGTAATTATTTGCGACGGCGCCGCCGGGATCATGTCCGCTCGGGCGGCCGGGGTAACTGATTGAACGGGCGTTGCGGAACGCGTCGTTCGCGGGCGGCCTTCAAACAGCGGCGAGCCCTCGATCGCGGATCCGTCCCGCTCGATGAGGCGCGCCCGGCCCGCCGCTTGCCTATGCTCGCAATCCGTGGACGGTGTGCGGATCGTCCGCGTCAGCCCCCGAACAATATTCCGTCGATGAACAGATGCAAAAATAAGTATAAAATCGGCATCCCCCAGAAGCCTCGCGATTTATTATGCATAAAAATGCATTTAATGTGTTACCGTTGCAACACCAAATGGCCAAGCCTTGAACCGAACCCTCAATGACGCAAAGGAAGGTTGGCACTTGCGTCCTGTCGACTTATCAATCGACTCGATCCTCGGCGTCAGGGCGGTGCTCGTTGCTGGGTGGGGATCGCTCTGATCGTTCAGGGCAGACGTCGAACCATAAAACTGGGGGTATCCCATGAAGTTCAAGTTCCTCGGCACGGCTGCGGCCCTGCTCGGCGCGGTGTCCACCGCTCAGGCCGCCGACCTCGGCAAGAAGGCGCCGGCCGCCGTTGACTACGTAAAGGTCTGCGACGCCTACGGCGCCGGCTTCTTCTACATCCCGGGCGGCGAGACCTGCCTGAAGATCGGTGGCTTCGTCCGCGCTCGTGCGTTCGTTGGCAGCGACAACCGTGAGAATTCGGCATCAAAGCTCGTTCCGGCCACGGGTCCGCTCGATGACTCCAGCCGTGGTTCGACCTACAGCACGGCCGTCACGGCGTCTGTCACTTTTGACGCGCGGACCGGTACTGAGCTCGGCGTTCTCCGGTCGTTCATTGACTATCGCGCGAACCGTACTACAGAGACAGCCTTTGGCCTCGATAAAGCGTTCATTCAGTTGGGCGGCTTGACCGCTGGCTGGGCGTCGTCGGCGTTCAACTATCACACTGGGTATTCTCTCGTAACGAATTACTCAGGGTTCTGGGGCGATTTCACGACGAGCCTGATTTCGTACACATTTACCTCGGGTCCGATTTCGGCGACGTTGTCGTTGGAAGATGCGAACAGTACGCGTCTGCAGGGTAAGGATCTTGCGAAGTCGTTGCGCGATATTGGAATTCCGCAGCCTTCTGGTCCGACT
>JBEINZ010000344.1:0-1865 GCA_040377825.1 Hyphomicrobiales bacterium
GGAGCAATTCCTTATCGATCGGATGGTCCCATCCGATTGGGAAATGCTCTAGGTCTTCTTGTGCCTTAACGCTTAAGATCAAGATCTAATGTGCGCGCCGGCGTTTGTCGAGAAGCCGCGTCAAGGCTTGGCCGGTGACTTTGGCTGAGCAGAATTCTCTTCACTGTCTTGCGGCACAACGATCAACTGAACACGGCCACCTTTACGCGTATCGAGCTTGTATTGACCGGTCTTGAGATCGATCTCTAGCCGATCGCCTCGGGCAACGTTCTTGCCCTGGCTCAAGACGACGCCGCCGGTCAGTTCCGCCTTCTGCGCGCGCATATCGAACCAAGCTTGGTCGCCGGTTACGGTCTGGTCGGTTTGGGTAATGAGAACCTTGCCCTCGGCTTCAAAGCGGCGGATGCGCTGGGCTTGCGCCGCGCTCTCGCCGGCGGCGGGCGCCGCATTCGCGCCGGGCAGCCCTCGACCCTCATACAGCACCTTGAGCCGTGCCGTTTTCAACGTCGTGTCCTTCTGGCGGACCAACACGTTGCCGGTAAACAGCGCGAACGATTCCCGATCACGGACCTCCAACGCATCCGCCTCAATTTGGATTGGATCCTTGGAATTGGATCCGAAGCCGCGAAACCCTTCCGAAACGGCGGTCTGGGCAAGGCTCGCTCCCGACGAAAGCGCGAGCGCGAGGCTCGCGTAAGCGATGAGGGCGATGGGGGAGCAGCGCATCGAAAGGTTCCTCATTGGGCCTCGGTCGGCTTTTCGGCGCCGCCCATGGACAGAATGGTCATGCGAACGCCGCCCGTGAAGAGGATCGTTTGTCCGTTCTCGGTGATGTCGACGCCGCCGGCATTGATTGAACCGGACGGTCCTTCGATGCGGATCGGCACGGCGGACGTCATGCGGCCACTCTGAAGGTCAAGATCGGCGGCGTCGGTCGCCGCGCGGTAGCCTTGCGAGGTAACGATCGTGAGCCCGTCTTCCAGGCGCAGCGTTTCCTTGCCGCCGTTGTAGAGGCCGCGCTTCGACTCGATCTTCGCCCATTGGCCATTCGCCATCTCCACGCGCCCGTCGACCCGTTCAAGCCGCACCTTCTTTGTATCGTCAAGGCTCTGCACCGCGCGCGCCGCGGTCACTTCATAGGCGCGATCGTTGGACCGGCCGGAAAGACGGGGTTCGACCATGGTCAGCCCATCCTTGGAGAAGAGCACGGCCGGGAGGTTCAGATTCGGGGCGTAGCTATAAAGCGCGGCCTGCACGCCGAGCGCGGCGGCCACGACGATCGCAAGAGCGGGCAACACGACTTTTAGGGAACGGACCATGCGACTGTGGCGGCTTGCCGCATGACGGGCGCCCGAGCGCGCGCCGCGGCCGGACGCGCGCGGCCGACGCTGCTCCCCAACATCTAGTCCGATATCCACGACGGCCTCCGGTCCTCGATCCGAGCGGACGGTTCGTTAGCTTAACGGACGTTACGGCAGAATGGTTTACAGGGCCATTCGCTGAAATCCGGAAGCTTCGCGCCCGCCGCACGGTGTGGCTTCCGGGCCGACCCTTGGGATCAACCCCGCCATCACCGACGACTGCGCAGCGATTGAGGCCTAAATCTGGCCGCTCCGGTCACGAATGGTCGAGTACGTCGTTCTCGATATAGCCGAGCAGGTCCAGTTTCGCGCGGGTCGGCAGGAACGCGAAGCAGGCGGCCGCGATGTCCGCGCGACCTTCTCGGTCGAGGATTGGGTCGAGCCGTTCCTTCAACTGATGCAGATGGAGAACGTCCGAGGCCGCATAAGCAAGCTGGGCATCCGACAAATGCTCCGCACCCCAATCGGAACTCTGCTGTTGTTTGGAGATTTCGACGCCGAGCA
>JBEINZ010000341.1:0-2170 GCA_040377825.1 Hyphomicrobiales bacterium
GTGGCAACAGATGCCAGCTTCTCGCGTGCCGCTATCCGCCTTGGCATGAACCAGCCCGGGCTAAGCCGTGTCATACGGGAGTTGGAGGACGATCTTGGGATCAAATTGTTCTACCGCGACGGACGCGGCGTTCAACTGACCGAACCGGGGCGCCGTTTTCTGGAAAACGCAAAGTCGATCTTGCGGGCGGTGGAGGATGCCCGCGCGGACGTTCTCTCGGCCGATAAGACGACACGATGCGTTGTCGCGCTCGCCCCGACCATCGCGCGCTATATGTCTAGCGCCATCGTGCAGTCGGTCGCCGTCAGTGTGCCAAGCCTTGAGATCCGAATCGTTGAGGCCTTCAGCGGCCACATTCTTGAATGGCTTTCCACAAACCGTATCGATATCGCGATCGTCTATTCAAACCATGCACCGGCTAATTTCCCGTCTGAATCGATCACGACGGAGCGGCTTCATCTGATCGGGCCGGCGGGCATGGCCCAAGCAGGTGGGAAGGTACGCTTCGACCAACTCGGCGATTTCCCGTTGGTCATGCCCGGCGTACCACACGGCGCTCGCAAGATTATCGACGACATCGCACGAGAACGAGGGGTGGTTCTGAAATACCGGATCGAAGTCGACGGCCTCGGCGCGATCATCGATCTCGTCCGCCATCATGTCGGTTTCGGCCTCCTGCCGCTGGCACCCTTGGAAGCAGAGCTTCGCGCCGGCCAGATCGCGTCGGCGGAAGTCATAGAACCTGAACTACATCGTGAAATTGTCGCGGTTACCGCGCGAAACAAACCGGTGACCGGCTACGAGACTTACGTCATCAAGGCGGTCCGAGCTCTCTTTGCCGAGACTTCCAACAGAAATCAGTTGTGACAAAATTTTTTTCTTTTTAGAAAAAATAGTGCCTCGGCGAAACTCGCCGAGGCACGAATAACTCAGGAGCGATCGAGATTTAGCCGCGCTTCGGCAGCGGAATCCACCGCGGCACAATCACGTCCGCATGCTCGAACTCGGGCATCTGTTTTCCGAGGTCCTGCATGTTCTTAATGTTCTTGGATTCCAGATCTGCCCGGGTGATGAGGGTCGGCGGTACGATAACCTGCTGACCAGGGCTTTCAACGGCGATGTAGGAAGCAAGCGCGCGGACACAAACCTCGCCGACAACCGCTGGGTTCGTGGCGGCAGTCGCCACCCAGGCGCTGTTCGGTTCGCGCATCAGCTGAATGTCAGCCGTCGAGACGTCGGCTGAGTAGATCTTGATCTGCTTGTTCAGTCCCGCTTCGTCGACCGCGATCTTCACACCCTTGGCAAACTCGTCATAGGGGGCAAAGATGACCTGCAGATCCGGGTTGGCGCGAAGAACCGCCGCCGTCTGGTTGGCAACCGAGTTGGCGATCGGGTTATCCAGAGTGCCCCAACGGGCCTTCTCGACGATGCCAGGATTCGCAGCCTTGACCTTCTGCCAAGTCTCGTCGCGACGATCGAGCGGCGCGATACCGGCGACATACACATAGCCGGCCTTGAAGCTCGTGCCGTTATCCTTGAGAGCCTGCTCTAGCGCGAGGCGGGCCAAATCGCGGTCGCTCTGCTCGATCTGGGGAACCTTGCGGTTCTGAACGTTGACGTCGAAGGCGACAACCTTCATTCCGCCGTCAACCGCCTTGGCAACCGTGTCCTTCAGGGTCTCCGTCAGGCCGTGCTGAACGATGATGCCGTCCACGCCGAGACCAACCGCTTGCTCGAACATTTCGCGCTGCAGCGCGGCGTCCTGGCGGCTATCAAACACGCGGAGTTCAATGCCGAGGGCCTTCGCCTGCCGCTCAACACCCGACAGATAGGCCTGGAAGAAGTCGCCTGTCGAAAGGTAACGCACCAACGCGATCCGAACGCCGCCCTTGGCGAACTTACCCGGAGCGCCGGGCAGACCCTGCGCGAACGCGGGTAGGCTCGGGATAACGAACGGCGCGGCCATCGCGCCCTTCAGGATTGTACGACGATCAATCATGATTTACTCCCTCAGGTTAGATTAGATTTCTTTGGTCGTAGTCTCGTTATCGCGAGCGTGACGCGATCCCGAATGTGAATGCCAGGGCCAGCACGAGCACTGCTCCCTTGACAAAGTCTTGAGTATAGTAAGGAGCGTTGAGCATGGTCATGCCATTGAGCAGGACACCAA
>JBEINZ010000115.1:0-9682 GCA_040377825.1 Hyphomicrobiales bacterium
GGACAACGGTTTTCGAGACCGCCCCGATCGACCACTCTGGCACCTCTCCGTTCGGAACCTTGGCCGTCAGGGCGCGGACCATACACATGGGGGTACCGGGTGACAAGCGTCTCGCGTTGGGTTGTTTGGGGGATTTCAGCGCGCGCGAAGCGATATGGCATTGCCGGATCGGCACGGCCGGGCGACGCCAAGCTCTTTCACAACGAGAAGGGCTTGTTCCCATCTGGATTTCTCTGCGAAATAGGTTTTTCGGCGCTGTTGGCGAGAGGGCACAGCAGGCGACACAACCTTTAATCTATTAATCTATCGCTTCCAACACCGTCTCCCCTGAGGGAGAGGATGTTGGAAGGCCGGATGAGAGGTATGGTTCTAGGGGTTGAAGCTTAAATCTTGTGGCAAGAGACCCCTATCCGCCCTTCGGGCACCTTCTCTCTCAGGGGGAGAAGGCGATGGGGGCGATTGATTTGGGGTTGTGGCGTCGATCATCCCCCGTGCCGAAAATGCTGGAAGCCCCTTTTCGCAGAGAATCCCATCAAGCCAAGTCCTTCCCCAACGAGCCAAGCTCTTTCCCGCCTATGCGATGATCGAGATCAATTACGGCTTTGACATCAACGACGAAAGTCTATTGGCATGCGTATGGACGCTGCCCCCGGAAAGAGGATAATACCGGGGTAAAGCGCGGGGCGCTCGTCACGCATCGAGCCATATCGACAACGCGCCGCGGCCTTTGGGGAGGATTGAGATGTCGCAGACCGTGTTTCCGGTTGCGGAAGCCGTCGCCAAGTCGGCGTTGATCGACAAGGCAAAGTATGAGGCGATGTACCGGCGCTCGGTGGCGGATCCCGAAGGCTTTTGGGCTGAACATGCCGGCCGCCTGACCTGGATGAAACCCTTCACCAAGGTCAAGAATACCTCCTTTGATCCGCATCATGTCTCGATCAAGTGGTTCGAGGACGGCGAGCTCAATGTCGCCGCCAATTGCGTCGACCGACATGTCGCGACACGCGGAAACCAGACGGCGATCATTTGGGAAGGCGACGACCCGAACGAGCACAAGCACATTTCCTATGCCCAATTGCAGGACGAAGTCTGCCGCTTCGCCAATGTGCTGAAGGCGCATGGCGTGAAGAAGGGCGACCGGGTCACGATCTATCTGCCGATGATCCCCGAGGCCGCCTATGCCATGCTCGCCTGCGCGCGCATCGGCGCGGTGCATTCGATCGTCTTCGGCGGCTTCTCGCCGGATAGTCTGGCCGGGCGCATCGAGGATTGCGCCTCCACGGTGGTCATCACGGCCGATGAGGGCTTGCGCGGCGGGCGCAAGGTGCCGCTGAAGGCCAATGTGGATGTCGCACTCGACAAGGTCGATGGCGTCGCGAGCGTCATCGTCGTGCGTCGCACCGGCGGCGCCGTCACCATGCGCCATGGCCGCGATGTCTATTACGATGAGGCGGCGGCCAAGGTGTCGACCGAGTGTCCGGCGGAGCCGATGAACGCCGAGGATCCGCTGTTCATCCTCTATACGTCCGGCTCGACCGGCAAACCGAAGGGTGTGCTGCACACAACCGGCGGCTATCTCGTTTATGCCTCGATGACGCATGAATATGTCTTCGATTATCACCCCGGCGACATCTATTGGTGCACGGCGGATGTCGGCTGGGTCACGGGCCATAGCTATATTGTCTATGGCCCGCTCGCCAACGGCGCGACAACGCTGATGTTCGAGGGCATCCCGACCTATCCGACGCCGGCCCGGTTCTGGGAAACGATCGACAAGCACAAGGTCAATATCTTCTACACGGCGCCGACCGCGATCCGCTCCTTGATGGGGGCCGGCGAGGGGCATGTGAAGAAGACCTCGCGCGCCTCGCTGCGCGTGCTCGGCTCGGTCGGCGAGCCGATCAATCCGGAAGCCTGGGTCTGGTATTACAACGTGGTCGGCGACGCGCGCTGCCCGATCGTCGACACCTGGTGGCAGACGGAAACCGGCGGCATCTTGATCACGCCGCTGCCCGGCGCGATCGCCTTGAAGCCGGGATCGGCGACGCTCCCCTTCTTCGGCATTCAGCCGGCGGTGGTGGATGCCGAGGGTAAGGTCTTGGAGGGCGCGAGCGAGGGCAATCTCGTGATCACCGATAGCTGGCCGGGCCAGATGCGCACGGTCTATGGCGATCACGAGCGCTTCGTTCAGACCTATTTCTCTACCTACACGGGCATGTACTTCACCGGGGACGGCTGCCGACGCGATGCCGACGGCTATTACTGGATCACCGGCCGCGTCGACGACGTGATCAATGTCTCCGGCCATCGCATGGGAACGGCGGAGGTGGAATCGGCCCTCGTTGCCCATCCGAAGGTGGCGGAAGCGGCGGTCGTCGGCTATCCGCACGATCTGAAGGGCCAGGGCATTTATGCTTATGTGACCTTGATGACCGGCGTGGAGCCGAGCGAGGATCTGCGCAAGGAGCTGGTCGGCTGGGTGCGTAAGGAAATCGGGCCGATCGCCTCGCCCGATCTCATCCAGTTCGCGCCCGGTCTGCCGAAAACCCGCTCGGGCAAGATCATGCGCCGCATCTTGCGCAAGATCGCCGAGGATTCCTTCGAGGCGCTCGGCGATACCTCGACGCTTGCCGATCCGGCGGTCGTGGACGACCTGATCGATAATCGGCAAAACCGCAAAGCGGGCTGAACGGCGGGACCTTAAAGGCGCGGGCCGTCCGGGATATCCCGGGCGGCCCGTTTCTTGTCATGCCGCGTGTCGCGACGCGGCATCAAGCCTCGATCCCGTTAGTTCTTGTGGTGCACCTCGGGGAGCCCATGGACCGGGGTCGGTATGCCTTCCATGCGGGCTTTCAGCTGCAGGGCGAGGAACTGCGAATAGTGGCGGGACTGGTGCAGGTTGCCGCCGTGGAACCACAGCGCTTCCTGGCGTGTCGGCTTCCACATGTTGCGCAGTTCGCCCTCCCACGGGCCTGGATCCTTGGTCGTGTTCGAGCCGAGCCCCCAGCATTTGCCGACCTTGTCGGCGACATCCTGGGACACGAGCCGCGCGACCCAGCCGTTCATCGAGCCGTAGCCGGTCGCGTAGACGATGAGATCGGCGGGCAATTCGCTGCCATCGGTGAAGACGACGGAATGGTCCTTGATCTCTTGGATGCCGACGCGCGTCTTCAGCTTGATCTTGCCGTCGGCAACCAATTCCGAGGCGCCGACATCGATGTAGTAGCCGGACCCGCGGCGCAGATACTTCACGAAGAGCCCGGAACCGTCCTCGCCGAAATCGAGCATGAAGCCGGCCTTCCGCAGGCGGTCGTAGAAATCCGCGTCGACCTCGGCCATCTTCTGGTACACCGGGATTTGGAACGACGGCAGGATCTTGTAGGGGATCGAGGCGAAGATCAGATCCGCCTTGTCGACGGTGACGCCGTTGGCGATCGCGCGTTCGGAGTAGAGATCCCCGAGCCCAAGCTCCATCAGCGTCTCCGACCTTGCGATATGCGTCGAGGTCCGCTGGACCATGGTGACGTCGCCGCCGTGTTCCCAAAGGTCGGCCGCGATATCGTGGGCCGAATTGTTGGACCCGATGACGATTGCCTTTTTGCCGGTCCAATCGTCGCCGCCCTTGTGCTGGCTGGAATGGACCTGGATGCCCTTGAACCGTTCCGCGCCGGGAAACGTCGGGATGTTCGCGATGCCCGACATGCCCGTGGCAAAGACGAGCTGCTTGGGGCGAAGCGTCACCGGCTTGCCGTCGCGAACGACTTCGACAACCCATTCCTTCGTTGCCTCGTCGAAATGCGCGGCTCTGCACTCCGTCGAGCTCCAATAATTGAGCTCCATGACCTTGGTGTACATTTCCAGCCAGTCGCCGATTTTGTCCTTCGGCGAGAAAACCGGCCAATGGTCCGGGAACGGCAAATAGGGCAGGTGGTCGTACCAGACTGGATCGTGAAGGCAGAGCGACTTGTAGCGCTTGCGCCAACTGTCGCCGGGCCGCTGATTTTTCTCCACGATGATGGTCGGAACGCCGAGCCGCTTCAACCGCGCGCCGAGCGCGATGCCGCCTTGGCCGCCGCCGATGATGACGACATAGGGCTGGCGGCTATAGCCGAGTTCGGCGTCTTCGTCGGCACGCTGTTCCAGCCAATTCCTGCGGTCTTTATGGACCCCGTGTTCCACGCCCTTCGGCCGATTGACGCCCTTGGGCTCCTCGAAGCCCTTGAGTTCCTTCATGGTCGTCAGGAGTGTCCAGCATTTGTCCGCTTTCAGGCGGATTTGACCATAGCCGCGGGCGACATCGGTCTCGAAGGTGAACCAGGCCTCGGTCACATCACCCGAGGTGGTCGCTTCGCCGTCGACCGCCCAGTCGGTCGGCTTGACGGCGGACAGCGTCGCGCCGAGCATGTCGGCGATGGCCGGCTTGCCTTCCAGCGTTGTCAGGTTCCAGGTGAACGTAACGAGATCTCGCCAATAGCATTCATCGGCGAACATCGAAACAGCCGCGCCGACGTCCTGTTTCTCAAGAGCGTCCTCAAAGCGTGACAGCCATGTTGACACTTTTCCCGTGGGGGATGCGATATCCATGTTTTCTTCCTCCCAGTACGCTTTTGGTATGCTTTTTCTTCGAGCATACGAGCGTCTTGGGAGGACGGCAACGATCACGGGCGCGGCGGAACCGACTTTATCGCTCTGTCAAATCACGGGTCAATGAGGCCGAACTCGTGCATCACGCGGCCGCGGCCGCGGCGGTCGCCGCATTGGCCGCCAAAAGACCTTTCGCCGCCGTGGCGATTTCGGCGAGCCGAGCCGGTTCGTCGATATTCGACAACATCGGCAAAATCGGTCCCGTGTCGGCGATTCCAGCCACACGGACAGCCTCGTGGAGGACGCGAAGCGGCGAGATGCCGTCGCGAAGGTCTTCGAGCGCGGCGAAGGCCGGCCAGAGCGCGGCGATCGTCGCGAAGTCGCCCTTTGTCAGGGCCGCAAGGATCGCGGTTGAAAGTCGCGGTGCAACGCAAACCGAGCCGGAGGTGAACGCGCGAATGCCGAACAGCTGGCCATGGGCGATTATCGGACGTTCGCCGGCTCCCGAGATGACAATGGCCGGATCGACAAGCTTCAAGATCGCGGCGAGCGAGGGATCGACGGCCGGATCGGCCTTGACCGTGCCGTACTTGATCGCGACGACCGCGCCCTCGCGCACAAGGGCGCCGAGGTCGGCCGGATCGAGGTAGCCGTCATCCTTGACATAGGCAATGAGGCCGCGACCGTAAGCTTCGGCCATCAGCCCGATGCCACGGGCGGCGCCAGCCGGCGTTGCGGGAAACCGCAGCGGCAGGGCCATGGCCGTCGGGAAGGCGCGCTCCTTCAGGATCGCGATCTGATCGAGCGCCTTGCCGAGATCCGGACCAATCGAGGGGATCGCCCAATCGTCGCCCTCGGCGAGCTGCTCAATCATGTCGAGGAAGGTCGGATATTCGCGGACACCCATGTTGTAGATGTTCGCGTTGCCGCCCCACATGTGGGTCGTAACGCCGCCGGCGCGCAGATGCGCCACAAGCTTGCCGGTTTCCACGGGGTCAAGCGTCAAATCCGACCGCCGGCAAAGCGGCGGGACCGCGAGCACGGAGCGGGTGAGGTCGGCGACCGTCACGGGGGTTGTCTTCATGATCGGCCTCGTATCGTGGTTTGCGCTGCATTTTTGATGCTAGCCTGTCCCGTTCGGATCGAAGCGTTCCAAACGAAAAGGACCGGCTCCAACGAATGACTCTGGAGCAATTCCTTATCGATCGGATGGTCCCATCCGAGCGGGAAATGCTCTAGTTCACGGGCGCCGTCAAGCATATCACTCTCTCCAATGCCCATGGCGCCGCTGCTATTGCATGCCTATTTGTCGTCGATAAGCAGTGAATGACGGCATTCGCGGGGGCGACGATGAAGGGGACGACGCGACGTGAAACCGACTCCATGGGCGCGGTCGATGTGCCCGACGATCGCTATTGGGGCGCGCAGACGGCGCGATCGATCGAGAATTTTCCGATCGGGCGGGATCGATTTATCTGGGGTCGTTCGATCATTCGCGCGCTCGGACTCCTAAAGAAGGCGGCCGCGGAGGCAAACCGTGATCTTGACGAGATTCCTGAGGACATCGCGGCCCTGATCGTCTTGGCCGCCGATGAGGTGATCGACGGCCGGCTCGACACGCATTTTCCCCTCGTGGTCTTTCAGACAGGTTCGGGGACCCAATCGAACATGAACGCTAACGAAGTGATCGCCAACCGCGCGATCGAGATGGCGGGCGGGCGGCTCGGTTCGAAGGTTCCGGTGCATCCGAACGACCACGTCAATCGCGGACAGTCGTCGAACGATACATTCCCAACCGCGATGCATATCGCCGTGGTGGAGGAGATCCATCGCCGGCTTCTGCCGGATGTCGAGCGGCTGCGCGATACGCTCGCGGCGAAAGCCGATGCCTTTGTGGACGTCGTCAAGGTCGGCCGCACCCATCTGCAGGACGCGACCCCGATCACGCTCGGTCAGGAGATCGGTTCCTGGGTCGCGGGGATAGATTTCGGCCTTGCGAGCGTCCGCCGCGCGCTGCCGGGACTTTATGACTTGGCCATCGGCGGGACAGCGGTTGGTACCGGGCTGAACGCGCATCCTGAGTTCGGCGACCGCGCCGCCGCGCGCATCGCCGCCTTGACTGGATTCCCCTTCCGCGTTGCGCCAAACCGCTTTTTCGCGCTCGCCGCCCACGACGCCCTGGTCGAAACCTCGGCGGCGTTGCGCACGCTCGCCGGCGCCTTGATGAAAATGGCGAATGACGTGCGCTGGCTTGCCAGCGGCCCGCGCGCGGGTATCGGTGAAATCACAATCCCGGAAAATGAGCCGGGCTCCTCGATCATGCCGGGCAAAGTTAACCCAACGCAGTCAGAGGCGATGACCATGGTCGCCGTTCAGGTGTTCGGCAACGACGCGGCCGTGGCCTTTGCCGGGACGCAAGGCAATTTCGAGCTGAATGTCTTCAAACCAGTGATGGTACACAATGTGCTCGTCTCGATCGGGTTGATCGCGGACGCTTCGCTTGCCTTTGAAGCTCATTGCGCGCGCGGCATCGAGCCGAACCGGAAGCGCATAGCCGAAAATCTAAGCCGCAACCTGATGTTGGTGACCGCGCTCAACCGACATATCGGCTATGATAAAGCCGCCGAAATCGCGAAGAAGGCGCATAAGGAGGGATCGACGCTGCGCGAAGCGGCGCTTACGATCGGTTATGTGACGGCTGATGAGTTCGAACGCTGGATCGTTCCCATCAATATGACCCGTCCGGGCCTTTGAAGACTTTGGGTTCGCGGTCCAATCGATTGCAACTAACTTTGCCGTCAGCCCTTATCGTTCCCGAACAACATCGCGACGGAAAGCCAAATCCAGCCGGCGATCATCGCAAGCCCGCCGGTCGGGGCGGCCCCGGGAAAGAGTCTCACCTCGGCAAAGGCGCGAAGCGTCAGATCGAGCGCAAAAAGCGTCGCCCCGGATGCCAGTAAGGCCGCCGACCAAGTCCAGGCGAATTCGCGTTCAGGCCAAACCCGACCAAGCGCCGCCAGCGCGACCAGCGCACAGGCATGCACGACCAACAGAAGCCCCGCGGTCATCAGGGCCGGCCCGCCACCGCCATGACTTGCCAGCGACGCCAAGCCGATGCCGCATGCGCCGAGCATGCCTGACGCCGCGATCATTCCTCGATGTTTCATGTCGAGCCTCCGTTGGCCGCGCGAATGATGCCTCGCAGCCCCACCCGCGCCGATCTTGTAGAGCGTCCACGAGCAAGCTACATGGTAGCGAGTTCTCTAGCGCCGGAAACCGATCATGCGTCCGATAGTCGAAGCCCTCATCATCGCCCTCGACATCTACAAATGGGTTGTGGTTCTCGCGGCTGTGTTCTCGTGGCTTTATGCCTTCAATGTGGTCAATACCCGCAACCGCTTTGTTTCCCAGATCGGCGAAGTGCTCTACAAGGCAACCGAACCGGTGCTCGGTCGCATGCGCCGCTTCATGCCCAATTTGGGCGGGCTCGACATTTCCCCTATCGCGCTGCTGCTCCTGATCTTCATCATCCAGGCTTATCTGCAAGGCTATTTGCTACCGATCGTGCCGTGAGCGATGCGCGGCCGAGCTCGGCCAGCGCCTTCGTTCGAGACGCTCACGCGCTTCGGATTCGCGTGCGGCTTAGCCCTAGGGCGGCGCGCGATCGGATCGTGGGACTTGAACGATTATCGAACGGCGACATGGTCCTCGCAGCCGACGTGCGCGCGCTACCGGAACACGGCGCTGCCAACGAGGCCTTATCCACCCTTCTCGCCAAAGCCATGGGTGTCGCCAAAAGTCACGTCGCCGTGGTATCGGGACATACGGCGCGGTTGAAGATCGTGCGGGTCGAGGGCGATCAGGATCGGTTGCGGGCCGCGCTGGCCGTGTGGAATATCAGAATAGATTAAAGGTTCGTCGGAGTTACCATGGCGGGACGCATCATTGACGGCAAGACCCAGGCCGAGGCGCTTCGCCGCGCGATCGCGACCGAGGTCGCAACCCTGAAGCAAGAGCATGGGCTCGTCCCAGGATTGGCCGTCGTGTTGGTCGGGGAAGATGCCGCGAGCCAAGTCTATGTGGGCTCGAAGGTCAAGCAGACCGTTGAAGTAGGAATGAATTCTTTTGAATATGCACTTCCGGCCGATACGCCCGAGGCGGATCTCCTCGCCCTCGTGCATCGGCTGAATGCCGATCCCACCGTCGACGGTATCTTGGTCCAGCTCCCGCTGCCGAAGCTGATCGACTCGATGAAAGTGCTCGACGCGATCGCGCCTGAAAAAGATGTCGACGGCTTCCATGTCGTCAATGTCGGGCGATTGGCGACCGGTCAATGGAGCCTCGCGCCCTGCACGCCTTACGGCTCGATGATCCTGCTGCGCGCGACACTGGGACGGCTCGCCGGCCTCGATGCCGTTGTGGTCGGGCGGTCGAACATTGTGGGCAAGCCGATGGCGCAGTTGCTTTTGAAGGCCAACTGCACGGTGACGGTGGCCCATTCCAAAACCAAGGACCTACCGGCCGTGTGTCACCGCGCGGATATCGTGGTCGCCGCGGTCGGCATCCCGGAGTTAATCAAGGCCGATTGGATCAAGCCCGGCGCCACCGTCATCGACGTCGGCATCAATCGCGTCCCGGCGCCGGAGAAAGGCGAGGGAAAGACCAAGCTCGTGGGCGATGTGGACTTCGCCAGCGCCGTCGAGGTTGCCGGCCACATAACACCGGTTCCGGGCGGCGTAGGCCCCATGACCATCGCCACGCTGCTAGCCAACACGCTCATTGCGACCTGCAAACGTCATGGCCTCGAACCGCCGGCATACTTTGCGGAGATTGACCGGGACCTTTTCCGCTAAGAAACGCTTCCTGGCCGCCGCTCCGCCTTGCTGGGTCCGGAGCTCGGTCAGGACGCGCGATTATCTCGCAATACGCATCGTCTGTAGATCGGATCCGATCTTCTGGAAGGCGGCCAACAACGCAGCCGAACTGCTTGCGTCATAGAAGTACCCAGGCCCCGTGGCGCAGTTCTCCAACATCGTCTTTGTCGGAATATCGGTTACCGAGAAAGCGATCGTGAAGATTTCTATCTTTTTTGCCTTGA
>JBEINZ010000159.1:0-7688 GCA_040377825.1 Hyphomicrobiales bacterium
TCAGCCGCGCGAAAACATCGGTCTCTTCGGGAAAGCCCGGGACGGAATAATCCGGTCCGCGTACAAACCGCGCGAAAATGTCGAAAAACGCCCAGGCGCCCCAGGAAACCAGCGTCCAAACGGCGACCGCCATCCAGGCGAAGAACCAAACGAGGCTTCTCAAGACGACTTCCCTTTCCTCAAATGCCGGATCAAGTCTTAGACGGAAGGTGGTAACGCCGGCCAGCGGTTCAAGAGCGCTTCAAGGCCGCGCCCGGCCAGAGCTTCGGCGCGACGCGGGCGTAGGGCGCGGGTAGCGCGATCTCGGCGCCAAGTTCCGTGGCCGCATGATAGCCCCAACGGGGATCGTCGAGGATGCCACGCGCGATCGCTACCTGATCAGCTCGACCCTCGGCAATGACAGCCTCTGCCGCCGACGGGGTCACGATCATGCCGACCGCCTGCGTGAGGATGCCGACCTCGCGCTTGACCCGCTCGGCGAACGGCACCTGATAGTTCGGGCCGACCGGCACCCGCACGCCCGGCGCGCCTCCGCCTGACGAAACACAGACATAGTCAAGGCCCGCCTCCTTGAGGGCGCGTGCCAAGACCACTGCGTCATCGGGCGTAACGCCGTCGTCGCGCCAGTCCGTGCCGGTAATCCGTGCGCCAAGCGCCACCGTGCCCGAAGGCACCACGGCTCGAACAGCGCGCGCGATCTCAAGCAGCAGACGCATGCGGCCGTCGAGATCGCGGCCATAAGCATCGTCCCGGCGGTTCGAGATCGGCGAAAAGAACGAATGCAGCAGGTAGCCATGCGCCATATGCAGTTCGATCAGGTCGAGCCCGATACGGTGAGATCGGATCGCGGCGGCGACAAAGGCATCGCGGATGCGAACCATCCCCACTTCGTCGAGCGCGGCGGGGATCTGCCAACCGTTGTCGAAAGCGATCGCGGAGGGACCGACGACCGGCCATGGATCCTGATCCGGGCCGAGCGGGGCGCCACCCTCCCAGGGCCGTTGGTTTGAGGCCTTGCGGCCCGCATGGGCGAGTTGAATTCCGAACTTGGTGCCGGCCGGCGCAAAGGCGCGCGCGGAGGCGACCACGTCTCGCAAGCGTCGCTCATTGCTGTCCGAGTAAAGCCCGAGACACCCATGCGTGATCCGGCCGATCCGCTCCACGGCGGTCGCTTCCAAAATCACCAATCCCGCGCCGGACATGGCAAGCGCGGGTATATGCGCAGCATGCCAATCGGTCGCCGACCCGTCGTCGGCGGAGTACTGACACATCGGCGATACGACAATGCGGTTCGGCACGCGGATTGGGCCGACGTTGAGCGGCGAGAAGAGCTGTGACATGGATCGTCCAGGGCAAACTTCGGTGCCGACATAGGGGCGCAAGGGCTGCTGAAGGTCAAGCGGGACAACCGGCCGAACGGCGCCCTGCGCGCGGGGCCATTTACCCCGATGCGGAGCGATGCTGTGCGCCCACAAAATTCTGCGTCCACGAGATGTGGCGCTGGGATGCGATGATCGATAAGCCTCTGCAAGACAGTAAAACTTGCTCGCAGAAGCGACGCGTGATTGATCTCCCCGCGGGTCGATCAATCACGCGATGCAGGGCCATTACAAACACTTTTGATCTGGCCAAAAATCTAACCGACTATTCTACGGTAGCGAAACCATCGGAAACTGCACTTTCACCATTACCGATGTGTCGTCTGCTCGCCTTTGCCGGACATATCGCGGCGGCTTTTTGGAGACGATGCCATGTCGCTCTCGCTGTCGTCGCCTGATTTGGAGGATTGAACCTCCTTTTTCGCCTTGCTGTCGGGGCCAAGATGTTCCTTTGCATGGCCAGCTTCCGGATCGCCGTGCGAAGCCTGGGCGCCCTTGCCAGCGGACTGACCCCCGGCCTTCGACGATTCGGCTCCCTCTACCGATTGATCGTGTTCGGCCTCCGGCTTCTGACTCATTTTCTTCGGGCTACTGTACGTCTCGCCATGCTCCTTGGCTTGGCCTTTGGACGAAGACTCCAATTCGTCTTCGGAGCCCGACTTGCCCTTCTTTGCACCGCTCACGGATTCACCGTCCGAGCGAGCGGATTCACGACCACTGTGCGATGCCTGTCCACCTTTACGACCGGCCTCTGCCGCGAGCGCATGGTCGCGCGAGAAGCTACGCTTTTCATCCGGTACGTTCTGCCCACCTTTACGGCCGGCCTCTGCCGCGAGGGCGTGGTCTTGAGAAAAACTGCGCTTCTCGTCGGGCATGCTCTGCCCACCCTTGCGCGCAATCTCACGCTGCTTTTGCTCGTCCATCGCCGCGAATCCGCGATTGGAACTGCCTTTGTTTTCCGCCATCATACTTCTCCTGGGAGACCCAACTACGAACTCGTTAACCGAGCCCGTGGAGTCAACGGATGGCGCAAAGCATTGTTCCATATAGGTAATTGCTAAGCTCACGCCTGCCGCATCGCGCCCGCGAAGCATCGAAGTGTATGATTGCATTCATGGATGTTAGCAGGCGGTAACGACGCAGCGGCGACTAGTCCCGAATTTTTCAACGATTGCCATAAGAACCTTCAGGCCTTCGGCTTTGCGACCCTTGAGCGTCGTGGCCTGGAAGCCGCCGCTTTTTCGTCGAGCGAAACCGCCACGTCGGACAGGTCTTTGGCGGGCTTCGGCGATTTAGGAGACGGGTCGCTTATCGACCGGCCGCGCTCGGCTTTCGGCTTTGCGGGTTTATTCATTGGCGCCAATGCCGCCACGGCGTCCTCCGCATCGATCGCGGCTTCGGCCGTTTCCCAATGGTCCCGAGATCTTCCTTCTGGCGAACCTTCGTCCAGCCAAATCTGATGCGCGCGCTGGCGGATACGTTGCTCCCGATCGTCCATTCGATTCTCCCGTCAGATGGCGTTCGAACGCATGACTCATCGGCTCGTTAAGACTGTGGTGTCCGGACGTGTTTTGCAATGCCTTGCTTCAGATAGAAACAGCCCCGCGATGGCGCAAACGCGGGGCCGTAAGGATACGGCAAATGGGTTCGTTCAGGCGGCCTTCGCGTTCTGGCCACCCGCTGCGACAAGCGCCCGATCGAGATCGGCGAGAATATCGTCAATATGCTCGATGCCGACCGACAGACGGATGTAGCCATCCGACACGCCGGACGCGATCCGCTCGTCGGGGGAGAGCTGCGAATGCGTCGTGGAGGCCGGGTGGATCGCTAGGCTACGGGCGTCACCGATATTGGCGACGTGATAGAACAGCTCCAGCGCATCGATAAAACGCCGACCAGCTTCGCGGCCGCCGGCAAGCTCGAACCCGACGAGGCCGCCGAGACCCCGCTTCAGGTACTTGTCCGCCCGTGCCCGGGCTTCGCCCGTTTGCTGCGAGGGATGGATGACCTTGATTACGTCCGGCTGCTTGGCGAGCCACGCCGCGACTTTCGTCGCGTTTTCGAAGTGACGATCAATGCGCAGCGCCAGTGTCTCGATGCCCTGGATTGTGAGGAAGGCATTGAACGGCGAAATCGCGGCGCCAAGATCGCGCAGCAAGGTCACGCGGGCCTTCAGAATATAGGCGATAGGACCAAGCGGTTTCACCGCTTGCGACCAGACCGCGCCGTGATAGCTCGGATCGGGACGGTTCAGGAGCGGCTGACGATCGGGATACTGCTCCCAATCGAAATTGCCGCCATCCACGATCAGGCCACCGATCGAGGTGCCATGACCGCCCAGATATTTGGTCGAGGAATACACCACGACCGCGGCGCCGTGCTCGATCGGACGGGCCGAAAGCGGCGCGGCCGTATTGTCGACGATCAGAGGGATGCCGAACGACCGTCCGATGGCCGCCACTTCGGCGATCGGGAACACGGTGAGCTTCGGATTGGGCAACGTTTCGGCATAGTAGGCGCGAGTCTTGTCGTCGGTCGCGCGACGGAAGTTTTCCGGATCGGACGGGTCGACAAAGCGGACTTCGATGCCCTGATCCTTCAGCGTGTTGGCGAAGAGGTTCCAGGTGCCGCCGTAGAGATCCGTCGAGCTGACGATGTTGTCGCCGGCGCGCGCAACGTTCTGGATCGCGAAGGCAGAGGCCGCTTGGCCGGAGGCAAGCGCGAGCGCAGCCACGCCGCCCTCGATCGCCGCAACGCGCTTTTCAAGCACATCGGTCGTCGGGTTCATGATGCGCGTGTAAATATTGCCGAGTTCGGCGAGCGCGAACAGGTTCGCGGCATGCTCGGTGTCGCGGAACTGGTAGGACGTGGTCTGATAGATCGGAACGGCGACCGAACCAGTCGCGGGGTCGGCGCGCCAACCGGCATGTAGGGCGAGCGTTTCGGGATTGGCGTGCGACGTCATGTGTTCCTCCTGATCGAGACTTGCTACGCGTTCGTTGGGGTGTGTTCATTCAGGATCGCTTGCGGGCGCCTCCCGGACGGCCCGGATGGAAGCAGAGCCGCGACCGCACGTCGAACCACCAACTGGCGTTTTCAGTCCTTACAATAGAAATCTATTCTAATGAACCCCGATTTTCAGCCCAGCCATAGAAAAATGATGGCAATGCACCTGATTAGGCGGGCTGGAAGCCTGAAGCCCAGCTCATGGTTCGGACCTCAATGCGGCATAGGCGAGAATGCCCGCCGCGCTTGCCTCGTCGGTCACAAAGACATCGACATAGCCGCCGCTCAGGGCGCCGTGCAAGACGGCGATCTTATCTTGACCGCCGGAGGCCAATACGACGGTTGGGATCGACGTAAGGTCGCGCGGCTCGATGGCCAGAACGCGGCGATTGAGCGGATGATCGACGACCTGGCCGCGATCGTCGATCCAATGGGCACAGATATCGCCCACCGCCCTGGCCGCCGTCAGCGATGCGACATCCGCCTCCTTGATGAGTCCTAGCCGCGCCATCGTTGCTCCCATGGACAACGCGCCGACCGAAACGAAAGCGAGATCGACTTTACGGGCATGGGCGAACGCATCCTGCACCATGCCCTGCCCGAGCAGAATATTCCGGATTTCCTCCGTGTCTGGAAACGCGGGCGCGGCGATATAGAGGCACTCGGCGGAAAACAGATCGGCGACGCGCGATGCCGTCTCATAGGAGTTCATGACAGATCCGTGCGTCAGCCCGCCAAGCAGCGACACAACTGAAAGCTGTCGCAACGGCCGCGCCTGCATTGCCTGGATGGAGTAGCGCAGCGTCCGCCCCCAGCCGATGCCGATCGACATGCCATCCTCGAGACGGCTGGAAATAGCCGCGCCCGCCGCTGCCCCGATTACGCGCGGCAGATCGTCCTCCGTCCCCGGCCGAGGCAAGACGATCGCCTCACGACACCCAAAACGCGCGATCAGCTGCTCCTCAAGAGCAACACAATCGGCGAGCCGACCATTAATGCGGATCTCGACAATGCCGGCCTCGCGTGCTTCGCCAATCAGCCGATTGACGCGAATGCGGCTGAGCCCCAGTCGTTGGGCGACCTGCTCCTGCGTCATGCCAGCAATGAAATAGAGCCAGGCGGCGCGCGTGACGAGTTGCGGGTCCGTCCCACCCAACGCCCCCGAAGCCGATGCGGCCGCGACAACCTCGCGAATAGGTCCTTCCGGGCGGTCCATTGGGCCTCCTCACTCGGGAGACGGCGGCGCGCCGATCATCGATAAAAGCGCTGCCAGTCGAATTCGAAAGGCTGGTTTCGATAGACTGAATCGACCACGGCACGCGTCAGCGGCATCCGGGCGGCGTCAAGTCGCCCGCGTTCGAACATGCGATCGAGTGTCGGCCCCATGGTGCGCGCCAGTTCGGCGCCTTCCACGGTATCCTGTGCCATGTGGTTCGCCTTGGCGTCCGAATAGGTCAGGCCAAGCCCCAGCAATCGGCCCATCCGGCTGTTGCGTCCGGCTTGGCAGGTCACATAGAGGTCGCCGACCCCGGGCAGCCCGTAGACACTGGCGCTCGTTCCGCCGAGCGCGCTGACCAGGATATTCAGCTCCAGCAGAGCTTGGTTAAAAAGCCCGGACGTCAAATTGTGCATCATGGCGCCGTTCGAAGCCTTGCCATAACGCTCCAGATGACCGGTCGACCAGCCCACGCCGATCGCATAAAAGTTTTTGAACGCCGCGCAGACCTCAACGCCGATCACGTCGTCGGATGGCCTTGCGTGATAAAACGGTGCGCCGAGGAACCCGAGCGTCCTTTCCAGGAGGTCCGTGTCGTTGCCCGTGATCACGACGCTCGTGTCGCGTTCGGCCGCGAGCTCGCCAGCGATGCACGGACCACCGATCGCCATGACCGGAACATCGAACCCGCGCGCGGAGCGAAGTCGCTCGCGCACGATGTGTGGGAGAACGCGGATCTCTTCCCCGTCCGTCGAAAGCCCCTTGGTGATCATCAGGACCGGAATCGGGCGCGGCAACGCCTCCGCAAGTCGCTCGATCGCCCAATCGACACCCGCCGAGGCCACGCCGAGCAGGATCACATCGGTGTCGGGGCCGAGCGTTGCGGCGAAATCGACATGGCGATGGGCGCTGACCGCTGAAGGAAGCGTGATCTGCAAGCGTTGGTGGAAGCCGTTGCCGGCGACCGAGCGGACAATCTCCTCATCGAGATGCGTGCCAACCAGCTTCACCCGATGACCGCACGCGGCGGCGGGCACGGCCATGGCCGAACCCATGACGCCGGCGCCGAGAATGACCATCTCACCCATGGAGGGAGCGCCCCGTCGCCGCATCGAAGAGGTGGACGCGCTCGAGCTTCGGTGTCAACGGCAGCATGGAACCCGGAACGATTTCCACGCGCTCGCCCGTGATCGCGCAGATTTCGTGGCCGCCGAGATCCGCATAGATGTGGATCTCCGGTCCGGTCGGCTCGACGACATTGACGCGCGCCGGGATGCCGCCTTCGCCGATCGTCGGCCGAAGATGCTCCGGGCGAATGCCATAGACAACCTTTTGGCCCTCCGAGACCGGCGCGGCGGCCGGCAAGGGGAGCAGCGCGCCGAAATCGGTTCGCACGACCGGTCGGCCGTTATCGCCAGTGACTTCGCCCCGGATGATGTTCATGGCCGGCGAGCCGATGAATTCCGCAACGAAAAGATTGGCCGGACGATCGTAGACGTCGAGCGGGCGGCCCATCTGCTCAATATTGCCGTCCTTAAGGATAACAATCTCGTCGGCCATGGTCATCGCCTCGATCTGGTCATGCGTGACATAGACCGTCGTGGTCTTCAGCCGCTGATGCAGCTCCTTGATCTCGGTGCGCATCTGCACGCGCAGCTTCGCGTCGAGATTGGATAGAGGCTCGTCGAACAGGAACACCGCCGGATCGCGGACGATCGCGCGGCCCATCGCCACGCGCTGGCGTTGCCCACCGGAAAGCTGGCGCGGATAGCGGTCAATGTAGGGATCGAGGTTCAGGATCGACGAGGCCCAGCGAACCTTCTTGTCGATCTCGGCCTTGTCCATGCCCTTCAATTGCATGGAGAATGCCATGTTGTTGTAAACCGTCATATGCGCATAGAGCGCATAGTTCTGAAACACCATCGCGATGTTGCGGTCTTTGGGGTGGACGTCGTTGACGGTGTTGCCGCCGATCGAAATCTCGCCGCCCGTAATGGACTCAAGCCCGGCCACCATGCGCAGCAGCGTGGACTTGCCGCAGCCTGACGGCCCCAGCAGAACGACAAAGCGCCCGTCTGGAATATCCA
>JBEINZ010000326.1:0-2595 GCA_040377825.1 Hyphomicrobiales bacterium
AATCGGTCTTGCGAAGCCTCTTAGAAGAATATGAATAAACATGGGAGAACTCTATGACGGCCGTACGCGATAACCTGGGCCGCTTGGCGAAAACGGATAGCAATTCAACCAGTAGGCCGGCGCGCCGCCAAGGCCTGACGCAGGCGGAGCGACTGCGGTCCGAAATAGCCGACGAGATCGTTTGCGGTCGTTTGGCTCCTGGGACCGCCTTGGATGAAACCTCGCTCGCGGAGCGCTACGGCGTTTCACGCACACCCGTTCGCGAAGCCTTGCGCGAACTCGCCGCCTCGGGCCTCGTCATTCATCGCGCCCACCGGGGCACCGTCGTAACGGCGTTGACCGAGGAGCGCTTAAGTGAAATGTTTCTAGTCATGGCAGAGCTAGAGGCAATGTGCGCAAGCTTGGCGGCTGTCGCCATGACATCGTCCGAACGTCAAACTCTAGTTGAACTGCATCGCGAGTCGGAAGACCTTGTACGACGCGGTGATCTCATTGCTTATGCTGACGCCAATGATGTATTTCATGATTTTATTTATGCGGCGAGTCACAATATCTTTCTTGCCGAAACGACGCATAGTGTGCGCCGCCGGGTGAGTGCCTTTCGCCGCGCCCAGTTCCGCACGCTCGGTCGACTGACCGTAAGTCATGAAGAGCACGATCGTATCGTCAAAGCACTTTTGCGCGGCGATCGGGAGACGGTTGCTCGCGAGATGCGGACACACCTGGACTCAGTGCTTAATTCATTTGCGATTTTCCAGGATCGCGGCGGCCAATGAAAGCGGCGGCAATCGACGCTAAGCCATTGACGGTTCACGATAACCAGCCCCAGTGAGATGGGCCCGCCAACCACCCGATTTCGAAATATCGTTGGCACCTTGAGTGGCGAATGCCTCACACAGAAAACCTTTAACGGACGTGCCATCGGCCAGCGCGATCGTACCCAGCCCGAGCGGCGACGGGATAACCGTTAAAAGCCGTCCGAGCCCATCGTAAGGCAGTGCCCAAAGTTCGCCGGCGATCGAAGTTCCACCCTCGCCAACCCGCAAAAGCCCTGGCCGCGCCGGGGGCGGGCCGGACAACGCGACCAGCTTGTAGATGGGTGCCGTTTCGATCTCGCTCAGGAAAACCGCACCGAATCCAACGAGTTGCCCATTCAGCGGAAGCCCGGTCATATGTGCGCCGAAGATCGCCAACGGCATTAGCTCACCGCTCGAATTCGTTGCCGCGCTTGGTGTGGGGCGCGCAAGTCCGGTCGCTCCTAACGGCAAGCCAGATCGCGCCTCGACCGCTCGGCCAAGGCCGGCAAGGAAGCCATCGCGCCCACCGGGGGCAATAAAGGTGACGCCCGAAGGGCGGCCGTCTTGACGGATTCTCTCGGGCACGGCAAGCGCCGAAAGTCCGAGTAGATTCACAAAGTTCGTGTAAGTGCCGAGTGCTGAATTTGTCGCGATGGGGTCGGCCTCAACCTCTTTCACTGTCCACGCACGCGGCACGGTCGGAACCACCAACGCATCAATACTCGACCAAACCGGTTCGGTCGCGCGGCGCAAATCGGCGAGCCGATAGGTTGCCTCGAATGCTTCGACGGCCCCCCGCCCCTTCGCCGGCTCGATAATCGCGCGTGTCGTTGGGTATAGCGCGTCTGGCCGAGCCTCGATGAAGTCTCGAATTGCGGCATACCGTTCGGCGACCCATGGGCCCTCGTAAAGCAGCCGAGCCACTTGAAGAAACGGCTCCAAATCGACCTCGACCAGCCGGTGTCCGTCAGCGGCTAGAGCCGCAAGTGCTGCCTCGAATGCCACCGCGCCGGCAGTATCCCCAAAGAAATGCCGCTCAGCCGCGCCCGGCACTCCCAACCGGACCCCACTCGGAATCGATGGCCAGGGGCGCAGCGGGATTGACCGAGAGTAAGGATCCGCCGCGTCGAAACCGGCCGTGACCTCAAGGACCGACCATGCATCATCGACCGTCATCGCGAAAATCGAAACACAATCAAGCGTTCTACAAGCTGGAACGACGCCGGAGTTCGATACGAGGCCGGGTGTCGGCTTCAAACCAACAAGATTGTTAAGCCCCGCGGGCACGCGCCCTGACCCTGCGGTATCCGTCCCGAGAGAAAAGCTCGCCAAACCGGCCGCAACCGACGTCGCGGATCCGGACGACGACCCGCCGGGTATCAGCTCGGCGTCGAAACTATTCCGTGGGACGCCGTAAGGCGATCGGACGCCAACCAAACCTGTCGCGAACTGATCGAGATTAGCCTTTCCGATCAGCATTGCGCCGGCCGCTTCAAGGCGGGACACTACGGTGGCGCTAACCTCTGGAACGTAGGCGAATTCCGGGCACCCAGCCGTCGTCGGCAGGCCCGCGACATCAATGTTGTCCTTAACAACAAAGGGAACTCCGAAAAGCGGCAGCCGGGCGCGGTCATCCAAGGACAGGCCCGCCAGTTCAGCCGCGCGCGCCTGAAGGGCTACATTCGTTGGCCGAACGATGAAAACCGCCGGGTCGGCATAGGCCGCAAGGCGGGCGTCGACAGCGGCAACGACATCGCGCGGATCAAGTCCGCCGGCATAGGCGGCACGAAAGCTTTGG
>JBEINZ010000233.1:0-4819 GCA_040377825.1 Hyphomicrobiales bacterium
ATGTAGTTATCCGGATGACCGAGCAAATTGGGAGCGAAGAAAAGGAACCAGCTGAAGAACAGCAGGAACACGACCATCGCGAAGCCATCCTTGACAGTCGCATAGGGCGTGAACGGCACCGTGTCTTGATTGGACCGCACCTCAACTCCCGTGGGGTTGTTCTGGCCGGCAACGTGCAGTGCCCAGACATGGAGCACGACGACACCGGCAATCATGAACGGCAACAGATAGTGCAGCGAGAAAAACCGATTGAGTGTCGGGTTGTCGACCGCAAACCCGCCCCAAAGCCATGTCACGACTGGCTCACCGACGAACGGAAGCGCCGAAAAAAGGCTCGTGATGACGGTCGCGCCCCAGAAGCTCATCTGACCCCAAGGCAGCACATACCCCATGAACGCTGTTGCCATCATCAGCAGGAAAATCAGCATTCCAAGGATCCAAAGCACCTCGCGCGGCTCCTTGTAGGACCCGTAGTAGAGGCCGCGGAAAATGTGCAGATAGACGGCGATGAAAAACATCGAGGCGCCGTGTTGATGCATGTAGCGGAGCAGCCACCCGAAGTTTACGTCGCGCATGATGTGCTCGACCGAGGAAAAGGCGAGCGTGGTTGACGGCGTGTAGTGCATCGCCAGCACGATGCCAGTCAGGATCTGCGAGACCAGCATAACCGACAAGATGCCACCGAACGTCCAAAAATAGTTCAGGTTACGCGGCGTCGGATAGGCCACGAACGATGAATGAAAGAGACCGATGATTGGCAGACGGCGCTCGAGCCAACGCGTGAAGCCAGTCTGCGGAGTATAGGTCGAATGACCCTGCATTTTCTCTTCTCCTCGGGCCGCTCAGCCAATCTTGACGACTTTGTCGGACAGGAATTCGTAGGTCGGGACGACGAGGTTTAATGGCGCCGGTCCCTTTCGAATGCGTCCCGCGGTGTCGTAGTGCGAGCCGTGACAAGGGCAGAACCACCCGTTGTAGTCACCCTGGTTGCCAAGCGGAACGCAGCCAAGATGCGTGCACGTGCCAACAACGATCAGCCAATTTTCATGGCCTTTTTTGATGCGCGCTTCGTCGGTCTGCGGATCCTTGAGTTCGGCCATCGGCGTCTTGCGCGCCGCTTCGATCTCGGACCCGGTGCGGTTGCGCACGAACACCGGCTTACCGCGCCACTTGATGGTAACGATCTGACCTGGCTTGATCTGGGACAAATCAACCTCGGTCGACGACATCGCAAGCGCTGAGGCGTCAGGGTTCATTTGATCGATAAAGGGCCATGCCAGCGAGGCGGCGCCTACAGCTGCCATGGCGCCGGTGGCGATGTAGAGAAAGTCGCGCCGTGTCGGCTCTGACGTGTCCGTGGTTGCCAAGATCGGATCCTCACAGGTCTTTCATCGTAGTATACGGCTTTCCAGCCCATCGACGTCGCGTCGAATCGCGTTCGCCTCTTCGCAGGCACAGTATAATCCCGAATGCCGATTTGCCCCCTGGGATCCGTCAGATGAGACAAGCGCCTTGCGATCGCGCGGTGTTTTGACACCACTTACCAGGATTGTCCAGCGCGCCGAAAGCCGCATGGACAATCCCTAAAGCACCATTTCGCCGCAGTGGCGATAGAGGACATCAATGGCAGAACGCAATGGTGAAACGACCTATCCGTCCCATCGTTCCGGGGGCGGTACAGGCAGGCTTCGGCTTGCGCTTTACGAGCCCGATATTCCTCAGAACACAGGCACGTTGCTTCGTACCGCCGCCTGCCTCGGGGTCGGCGTCGACATCATCGAACCATGCGGATTTGCATTGACGGACAAGGGATTAAAACGCGCCGGGCTGGATTATCTGCCGGCCGCGTCGTGGACCCGCCACGAGAGCTTCGCCGCTTTCGAAATCGAACGCGGAAGAGAAAGTCGACGACTGATTCTCCTGACGACGCGGGGCGCGGTTGCGTATACTGAATTCAGCTTCCACGAGGATGACATCCTTCTCCTCGGCCGCGAGTCGGCTGGCGTTCCTGACCGGGTCCACGGCACCGCGGACGCGCGCGTGGTCATCCCAATGCAGCCGGGCATGCGCTCCCTTAATGTTGCGATCGCCGGCGCCATCGTACTGGGCGAGGCTCTGCGACAGACGGCTCCGGGATAACGGCGACGGTCGCGTTGCCGTTAGCGAGAAGGTGTGGCTTCTTGGGGCGGCGCGGAGCCACGTTACGCTTGGTTTGCTCAGCAAAGTTAAGACTTTGCGATGGATCATGGTTGCGCCCGACCAACGCTGACACGGTCGCGTCGCCAAAAATTAGCCGTTGCCTTCGATCGCGAGAGTTTTGCTCATGACCATGCACATCCCAACCGCCGTACCCTCACCACTTCCCGTTGATCTCGATCAGCGCAAGACGACCGCGCGGGTATGGTTCGAGGCGTTGCGCGACCGGATTGCCGGCGCATTCGAGCAGCTTGAGGAGGAATTGCCGGCCAGCGCCCCGCTTGGACACGAGCCACCGGGCCGCTTCGTTTTAACGCCGTGGTCTCGGCGCGACCATTCCGGAGCCGACGGCGGCGGCGGGACAATGGCGATCCTAAAGGGTCGCGTGTTCGAGAAGGTTGGCGTCCACGTGTCCACCGTTCATGGCGAGTTTGCGCCGGAGTTCCGGGCCCAGATCCCCGGCGCCTCGGAGGATCCGCGCTTTTGGGCCAGCGGCATCTCTCTTATTGCACATTTGCACAATCCCAACGTCCCGGCCGTTCACATGAACACCCGCATGGTGGTCACGACGCGTGGCTGGTTCGGCGGCGGCGCGGACCTTACACCGGTGCTCGCACGCCGGCGCTCGCAGGACGATGCGGACTCAATCACCTTTCATGCGGCGATGCGGGCGGCCTGTCAGGCGCATTCGGTCGCAGACTACGACAAGTTCAAGGCGTGGTGCGACGAGTATTTTTTCTTGAAACATCGCAATGAGATGCGCGGAATCGGCGGCATCTTCTACGACTATCTCGACTCCGGCGACTGGGAGGCGGACTTCGCCTTCACTCGTGATGTTGGAAGTGCTTTTGCGGAAGTCTACCCAACGCTGGTGCGAAGCAATTTCGCCGATCCATGGACCGAGGCCGACCGCGAGGAGCAACTGGTGCGGCGCGGACGCTACGTTGAGTTCAACCTACTTTACGACCGCGGCACCATCTTCGGCCTGAAAACCGGAGGGAACGTGGATTCTATTTTGTCGAGCATGCCGCCGGTCGTGAAATGGCCGTGAAACCCAGACTCCCTTAAGAACAATTGCATCGTTTGAGCGTTGACGGGAGGCGGTGGGAGATCCATTAGAATGCACATCGCTTAAAGTAGAAAATTCTGCATTCTTATTCAATTAGGTGGCGCGATTAGTGAGTGTGCCGTTCGCTTGGCCCAAACAGAGGAGTTCTCGTTATGCCCCGAAAGATCGAAGTCGAAGCAGGCGATGTGGTGATGCTGCGCTCGGGTGGCCCAGCGCTGACCGTAACAGGGATCGACGGAGAAACCGTTCGCTGTCTTTGGTATGCGGACGAGGCTGAGGTTTTTCGCACCGCGGACTTACCACTCGTCGCCCTAACCGAAATTGAAACCGACGAAGACGAGGAAGACGAGGAAGACGAGGAAGACGAAGAGGATGACGAAGAGGATGACGATGACGATGAAAACGAGGATGAGGAATAAGCAGCTGTTTTCCGTCTAGATCTTTTTTGTCTCAGTCTCCGATTGAAGCTTGGAGTTGTTTAATCATCCAATAGCGATCATGCCCGACAAAGAAGTTCGGAATTGCACCGAAAACGCGATAGCCTCGTTTTTCGTAAAATCCGCGCGCTTGGAAACTGAACGTATCAAGGTAACTTTGCTCGGCGCCAAATCGCGCGGCCTCGCGCTCCATGGCGGTCAACAGTTCCGTGCCGTGCCCCTCACCGCGATGTGTTTCCGCGATCCAGAGCAATGCGACGAAGACGGTCCGCTCCCAAACGCGTCCAACGACGCCGCCGACTACGGTGCCCTCATGGTCGCGACCCAAAATCGAAATCTCCTTATGTAAAATTTTTCCAACAGAAGCTTGATTGAAAACATCGAGCCTGTCTGATATGAACTTCTTCGCATCCAAATCGTCGTCAGCAGTCGAAATAATGAATTGCGACATCGGATTCCTCTTGTCACGATATCTTAATGCGCCCGTATCTCAATCACGAGCTTGTCATGACTTGAAAACCCGCATCATCGTGCTGCATTGCAGCATATCAAACGTTTGCGTAACGCTCAAAGGTCGCTTAAGCTCAAATGAACTTGAAGCGCGACAAAAGTTTATAGGAACGACGTGGAGGTTTAGGTCTGATCCGAGATCGCCTTAAATGGTACGGTCGAGGTCAGGCTCGGTGGTGTACAAAGCTCGCCCATCTCACGATCCCCAAAGGGACCGTATCCGAGCTCCAAGCTCTTTACCTCGGTTCATGTCGTGCCGGAAAACTGTCACGCGATTGGTCGATCCATTGGATCTGCTTAGGCAAACGAGCCGGAAAAACCGGTCGTGAAACGGAGGAAATCCCCATGAATAGACGTGAAACTCTGAAACTTCTCGGCACATCCGCCGTCGTTGGCGCCGCCGGTCTGCCCATGGCCCCGGCCTTCGCCGCGACGCCCGAAATGGTGGTGGTCGTCAAAATCGCGGGCATTCCGTGGTTCAACGCCCTGGAGAGCGGCGTGAAGAAGGCCGGCAAGGATCTGGGCGTCAATGCCTCGATGGTCGGCCCGGCCAACGTCGATCCCGCGCAGCAGGTCAAGCTCGTGGAAGATCTGATCGCCAAGAAGG
>JBEINZ010000189.1:0-6300 GCA_040377825.1 Hyphomicrobiales bacterium
ACATAGTAAACCCGAACAAGTTTTTTTGGATTAATGACGTGTCCAAGCAACGCTGAATTCCACTTAATCCAAAGCAGCCATTACGATTAGCTTCGCACGGTGTGACTTCAACGTTGCCACTATTAGTATTAGCATCGTATACATAGCTGCTTTTAAAACCCGTTACCTGTTGTGAAGTCCGGCGCATATGCTATTTTGTTTGGCATGATGACCAGGAGGCCGTGGCTTTGCCGGTCTCGCGCGCGAAAGCGGCATCGGACTTTGGGAAGCGGTTTTCATGGCGGCGGCGGTTTGGGCGCTGCCATCCCTGGTGATCATTGCCGGGGCAGCAGCAGCCGGCACGTCCTTGTTGGCGACGACGATCGCGGTCGCCCTATCGTCCGTCCGCTTAATGCCAATGGTTCTGTCGCTGTTGCCGATTTTGCGCACGGACCGCACCAAGCCGATCACGCTCTATGTGCTGGCGCATTTCGTCGCCGTAACGGCCTGGGTCTACGGCATGACCCATCTTCCGACGTTACCGCGCAATGGGCGCGCGGCGTATTTCGGCGGCTTCGGCCTCGCGCTGATCGCCGGATGCTGCCTTATCGTTGTGGTCACCTATATCGCGGCGCCGGCGCTGCCTCGCGGCGTCGCGGCTGGCCTTACGTTCCTGACGCCGGTCTATTTTACCCTGTCGCTGTGGACCGCGGCACGGGCGCCATCGGATCGATTTGCGCTGATTTTCGGGATCGTCGCGGCGCCATTCTTCCATGCAATCGAACCTCAATTCGATCTGCTTTGGACGGGTCTCGTTGGTGGGCTACTAGCCTACGGGATCGGAAAGTTCATTAAGCGCCGCCACGCAAGCCCTACCGACAGCCCGTCGCCGGAGGATGTCGATTGATGACCCTCGATTATTTCGCGATGGACGAATGGTGGTGGCCGTTCGTTTTCATTCTTATCGCAGGCGTTATGACAAACTACGCGTTCCGCTTCCTCGGCGTAGCCCTGGCCGGCCGGCTTAAGGATGACAGCGAGGTCTTCGTCATCGTGCGCGCGATTGCGACCGCGCTGGTGGCGGCCGTCGTGTCGCAGCTTTTGTTTTATCCGAGCGGTTCGCTTGCGCTCGTTCCGTCTTGGCTGCGGCTTTTATCGGTTATAGCGGGTTTTGCCGCGTTTCAGGCTGCACGGCAGAACCTGTTGGTGGGTGTCATTGCTGCGGAAGTCGTGCTGATTGGCGGCTGGTACGCGCTCGTTTCATGACGCGGCAGGTTTTCTACTGCGCTTCCATCAACATTGAGCGAAGCGCCTTTGCCTGTTCGGCAAGCAGGGCATGATCGGCGAAATCGCGGGGGAGGGGGCGGAGATGATCGCCAGTCTTACGCGGGATCACATGGAAATGAAGGTGAAAAACCTCTTGACCGCCGGCCGCTTCCGAAAACTGTTGGATCGTAATGCCATCGGCCCCAAAGGCTGACAATGCCGCACGGGCAACCTTCTGCACCGTGGCGGTCACGGCTGAAAGATCCGACGGCTCGATGTCAATGATCGTCCGGGCGGCTGCCTTCGGAATGACTAAAGCATGCCCGTCGGCCGCCGGCATGATATCCATGAACGCCATCGTCGTCTCGTCCTCGTAGATCTTATGCGACGGGATCTCGCCGCGCAGGATCTTGGCGAAGACGTTTTGGGACTCATAGGCATCGGGCATTGTGAGCGTCTCCATTACGGTTCTGACGATCTAGCTGCCGAGGGCGCGTCGGGTCAATCCGCGCAAGATTGTCATATCCCGTCGATTTCCGCGGCTGCGCGATAGGGCGCGTGTTCGCTCAAGGCTTCCTGGATCATCTCAACCTCGCGTCGCTCATGCGCGAGATATCGATCGACCGCCGCACGGAAGCCCGGATCGACGATGTGATGTGCCGAATGCGTGGTCGTCGGCAGGTAGCCGCGCGCCAGTTTGTGCTCGCCCTGCGCGCCCGCTTCGACACGTGAAAGCCCATTGCGGATCGCAAAGTCGATCGCCTGGTAGTAGCAAACCTCGAAATGCAGGAAAGGCTGCTCTTCTATGGCCCCCCAATAGCGGCCATAGAGTGCATCGGATCCAATCATGTTCAACGCGCCGGCAATTGGCTTGCCATGTCGGCTCGCGATAACCAACAACACGCGATCGGCCATTCTTGCTCCAAGGAGGGAAAAAAACACGCGATTGAGATAAGGCCGGCCCCATTTTCGGCTGCCGGTGTCCATATAGAATCGGTAAAACGCATCCCAATGGGCTTCGGTAATGGATGTCCCCGTCAAAGCCTCAATTGAGATACCGTCACTGAGCGCGTCGCGCCGCTCGCGGCGAACCTGCTTGCGCTTGCGGCTTTGGAAGGTTTCGAGAAAATCGTCGAAGTCGCGATAGCCTCGATTAGGCCAATGGAATTGCTGATCGGTTCGCGCGAGCCAGTGTTCGCCCTCGAAGGCCGCACTATCCTGTGGCACCAGGAAGGTCGCATGCACCGACGAAACGCCGGCTTGGTGGGCAAGCGCCGCAAGCCCGGTGACGAGGATCCGCCGTGTCTGCGGAGCGTCCGGCCCTGGCCGAACGAGAAGCCGTCGGCCGGTCGCCGGCGTGAACGGCACCGAGACCTGAAGCTTTGGATAGTAGCGTCCACCCGCGCGCTCATAGGCTTGCGCCCAACCATGGTCGAAGACGTATTCACCTTGACTATGGGATTTTGCATAACAGGGAACGATCCCCTTCGGGGTTCCGTTCGCGTCCGCGAGAACGAGGTGCCTCGGCACCCATCCGGTCCGCGCGCTCGCGGATCCGGACGCTTCGAGCGCCTCAAGAAAGTCGTAGGAAAGGAAGGGGTTATAGGCCTCCGCTTCATATTCAACACGAAGCGTGGGGCCGCTTGGGCGCAACGCCCCACTCAAATGCTCCCAACCTGGATTCGCGACCGCGTCCCAGTCCGCCCGGCGGATTTCGGACAGCGAACCGAGAACGGTGATAACCGTGTCGTCCATTAACGGGGCTTTGGACGCGTCGACGCGTTTGCTCATGCGATCTCCGACCTACTGCCCGAACGGCGAGCGAGAATAACCCGCGATCGCCCCCGCGCAATGGTTGGATTCGCCGCAACCGGATCATCCGTTTGCCTGGGCGATCACCTGCAGCGACGTTTTAGATACTCATTACCCCAACGGTCGACGCGCACGACCGTCCGGCAGCGTGGGGCATAAGAATAGTATTGGCGATGCTGATAGGGGCGGTAGACGTGGTGGCGCGATGGGCCGTAGACGTACCGATACCCATAGTGGTGGCGATAGCCATAGCCGTAGTTTCCGGCATAGTAGACAACGCCGCCGCGCGAATGAGCGCCTATTGCGCCGCCGATGATGGCACCGGTCACCAAGCCGCCAACAAAGGCCCCACCGTCGGCTTTTGCGGCCGATGTTCCGCCAACAGTGCCGGACACGAGCATCGCGGTGGCGACTAGGGCTGCGGAAACGCTTTTCGTGAACATGGTCCCCTCCACAAACGGTTTGGGGCCTCGTCAGTGATAGCCCCATTGGAATGAGACATGTTTAGCAAATCGATCTGCACCCGTGCCGAACGCAACGTTCATCGGGCATTCATGAGAGCGAAATTGAGGTGGGAGCTCGAGATATCAAGGGTCTGGGTCGAATCCCTCAAACGTAATCTGATCGGCGTAGCGGTCTGAATGCGCTCGTTCGGCCGGCGAGCGAACCGTCCAGGTAATGAGCGGCAACCCGAGGACCTTGTGCGCAAAAAGCGGTCCCCATTGCGGTAAGTCCTTGGCATTGTAGGAAATGAAATGCGGCCGCGTTCGGGGAATATGCAAGAGGTTGCGGAGCCCGAACCGCTCCATGCTTGTGAAGCCGCCATAATAGCGCAGGTCCGAGGCACGATCGGCAACGATGCCGCGTGGCGTATCCGGCGAAAGTCGCCGAAGCGTGGCGAGAACTTCCGGGTCGAATGACATGAACACCAGGGGTCCGTCGTAGCCGGCGGCGACGTCCAAGGCGCGCGCCGCAAGGCGCTCATCCGGCCGCCGCGCAAACGCGCTCTTGATCTCCACGACGAGCGGAACGCGGCCCGCCACGCTTTCCAGCAGTTCGCGGAACGAAGGAATATGGTCGGCCGTGGCCTTAAAGGTTATGCTCTTCAATTGGGAAAGCGAGCGCGCATCGACCCGGCCGGTCGCTGTTGTCAGTCTGTCGAGAGTTTCGTCGTGAAAGACAACGGCCTCGCCATCGCCCGTTAACTGAAGGTCGACCTCAATGGCGAAATCGCGCTCGATTGCCGCGCTGACCGCCGAGAGCGTGTTTTCGATGCAACCAGTTGCGGCATCGTGGAGGCCGCGATGGGCGATCGGGCGGCGCGTGAGAAAGCCGAGATCCATCGATCGTCTCCGTTAGAGCCTTGTTAGATGATTTCGAAAATGCCTTCCACCTCAACGGCGACGCCGAAGGGGAGGGCGGCGACGCCGACCGCGGAGCGTGAATGGCGCCCATGATCGCCGAGCACGTCGACGAGGAAATCCGAGGCGCCGTTCACAACCTTCGGCTGATCGCCAAAACCGCTTGCGGAGTTGACGAAGCCGGTCAGCTTCACCGCGCGCACCTTGTCGAGGTCGCCGACATGCGCCTTCAGTTGCGCAAGCAAGTTTATCGCGCAAAGCCGAGCGGCCGCACGGGCATTATCGATATCCATGCCAGCGCCAAGCTGGCCGATAAACTCGATGCCGCTCGGCCCCATGGGGATCTGACCGGAAACGAACAGAAGATTACCTGTCTGCACGACCGGGATATAGTTCGCGGCCGGCTTTGCCGGGGTCGGCAAAGTGACGCCAAGTTCGGCGAGGCGCTGTTCGGTTCGGCTCATGATTAACCTCTGAAATAGTGTCGAGCGTGCATGGCGGAAATCCGACAGTTTGGCAACTGCCAAGCTGAAGTATCGCGAGAGCGGCCAGAGCATTTCTCGCTCGGATGGAACCATCCGATCGACAAGGACTTGCTCCAAAGCTCAAACCTTGAGCCAGTCACTTTCGTTCGAATCGCTTCGATCCGAACGGGACAGGCGCGAGCCGCGCACGCGCACTTGATCGCAACGGCTGGCCGTGGTTTTGCCGCATGTCTGTTTGATAGAAAGAATCTAGCTCCGTTACTGGGCTTCGCCCATGCCGACAGATCGAAACGAGGTCCGCCAATGGCCAGCATCGCTGCATACGCTCCCTCGGCCACGCTCGCTTCTGCTCTCGTGTTGGGACTGCTGGGCGCTCCGGCCATGGCAGAGACGCCGTTGAAGACGATCGCCGGGCTGCAGCCGCACCGCGCGGTCTATGACCTGCGCCTTGCCGACCGTGTCGACAAATCCGAAATCGCCGCGGTCAACGGGCGCCTCGTCTACGAATTCGTCGGCTCGTCCTGCGACGGGTTTTCGACCCAGTTCCGGTTTGTCACGCGCATCGAGAATGCCGATGGCAAGGCACGCGTCACGGACCTGCGAACGTCATCCTTCGAGGACGGGACCGGCGACACCTTCGAGTTTTTGAATCAGACTTTCGTACAGGACAGTTTGACCGATGAATCCAAGGGCAGCACCAAGCGTGCCGGCGACGGTTTCCGCTCCACGATTGTCCGGCCCCAGGAACGGACCTTCGATCTGCCGGCGGATGTGAATTTCCCCACCCGTCACATGACCCGCATGATCGATGCGGCCAAGGCGGGTAAGACCGTTACCCAAGTGAAACTTTATGATGGATCGGAGGGTGGCGCTCGTATTTTCGATACCACCGCCATCATCGGCAAGGTGATCGAGGGACCCGACGACGTCGGCGAGGAAAGGGCGGCGGCTAGTCCCAAGCTTGCTGGGGTAAAGCGCTGGCCGATGACGATTTCCTATTTCGATCCGGCCAAGAAAGAGCGCGGCGAGGATACGCCGGAATACCAATTGAGCTTCCTACTCTACGAAAACGGCGTCAGCCGCAAACTCCGTCTCGACTACGGCGAGTTCGCGCTCGAAGGGCGGATGATCGAGATGACCCCGATTGACGTGAAGCCGTGCCCGTGAAGATGTTGCGGTGGGGGGCGTTGCTGGTTGCGGTCAGTGATCGGCGGTGAAGGGGTCCATGTCTTTGCAAAGGTGTTCCACATGCCGTTATAGCCGCCGTGCGGACCTGCAGCCGGACAACACAAGCGCTTAGAGTCCGTTTGGAAACTCACGGATGTGCGTTTCTGCGGATGAGGATGCCGCCCATGGCGACGTGGATCATGGCGATTGAGACGTCGATGCGGCGTTCG
>JBEINZ010000248.1:0-4471 GCA_040377825.1 Hyphomicrobiales bacterium
GCCGATCGGCCTTGGCGAGCAGCTCGGAGTCGGCTTGCGAGAACGCACCGGGCGCGGGCAGAGCGCCTTCGCAGTTCTTCGCGATCATCGATAGCGAGCGCTGCGCGAGATTGCCTAGGTCGTTGGCAAGATCGGCGTTCATCCGCGCCACGATCGACTCGTGACTATAACTGCCGTCCTGGCCGAACGGGACTTCGCGCAAGAAGAAGAACCGCACGGTATCGGCGCCGTAGGCCTTCACCAGATTGAACGGGTCGACGACGTTGCCGACCGACTTCGACATCTTCTCGCCCTTGTTGAAGATGAACCCGTGCGCGAATACCCGCTTGGGGAGCGGCAGGCCCGCCGACATCAGGAAGGCCGGCCAATAGACCGCGTGAAACCGGACGATATCCTTGCCGATGACATGGAGATCCGCCGGCCACCAACGCCGGTAGCTGTCGGACGCCTCGTCGGGAAAACCCGAGCCGGTAATGTAATTCGTCAGCGCGTCGACCCAGACATACATCACATGCTTCGGATCATCGGGCACCGGCACGCCCCAATCGAATGTCGTCCGGCTGATTGAAAGATCCTCCAGCCCGCCCTTCACGAAGCTCACGACTTCGTTTCGACGTTCCTTCGGGCCGATGAAGTCCGGGTTCGCCTCGTAATGCGCGAGCAGTCGGTCCGTATAGGCGGAAAGCCGGAAGAAGTAGCTTTCCTCCTCGGTCCAGTCCACCGGCGTTCCCGTTGCCATCGCAAGGCGAACGCCGTCGTTGCCGAGGGCGGTTTCGGCTTCCGTATAGTAGGCTTCGTCGCGCACCGAATACCAACCGGCATAGGCCGACTTATAGATGTCGCCGGCCCTTGCCATGCGCCGCCAAATTTCCTGAACGGAGGCATGGTGGCGCGGCTCCGTCGTGCGAATGAAATCGTCGAAGGAGACATTGAGCGCCGCGTCCATGTCGCGGAAAACCTGGACGTTCCGATCGGCGAGCGCGTTCGGCGTCAGTCCCTCGCGGGTCGCCGTCTGCAACATCTTGAGGCCGTGCTCATCCGTGCCCGTGAGGAAAAAGACATCGTATCCGTCGAGCCGCTTGAAGCGCGCGAGCGCGTCCGTCGCCAGCTTTTCATAAGCATGGCCGACATGGGGGCGCCCATTCGGGTAGTCGATGGCGGTCGTGACATAGAACTTCGTCTTAGACATGGATCTCTTCCTCGCGTGGTCGCTGGCGCCACGCGCATTCCCATCCGGTTGGGACAAAGGCCATACCTAATTACGCGCCGCTTCCACAAGGGTTCGTATAACGGAAAGTACGCTCGCCCGGCGATCAAGGTTCAAGGCTTCCGATTGCGCGATCTGCCGCCCGATCGCCGAGTGGGCTTCCGCGAACGCATTGGCGCGCATCGGCTGGCCGGATTCAACGGCTATGCGCGCCGCATCGGCGGCATGGCCTTGCAGGAACTCGATGGCCGTTTCGAACGTGTCGTCAAGTCCTTTGCCGGTGATCTCGTCGGCCAGCGCATGCATGGCCTTGACGTCGACTTTCGGCAATCCCGCAACCAAGGCCGCGATGCGCCGGTGAAGCGCCACGCCGTCGCTTTCGATCATGAGAATTGCCCGCCTCAAGCTGCCATCAGCGAGCCGCGCAGCCTCGGCGAGCGTGGCCGCGTCCGTCCGCCCGGCGAAACCCATGTCACTGAGGGCGTTCAAGATGTCGACTTCGTCAAGCCGGCGGAGATCGAGGCGTCGGCACCGCGAGCGGATCGTCGGCAGCAGGCGGCCGGGCTGATTGGCGATGACCAAAAACAGCGCTTGGCGCGGCGGCTCTTCGAGGATTTTCAGGAGCGCATTGGCAGCGCTGGCGTTGAGATCGTCCGCGGGGTCGACAATCGCCAGGCGCCAACCGCCCTCCCCGGCCGTTGAGCCAAAAAATCTGACCGTCTGCCGGACTTCATCCACCGGCAGCTCGGTCTTGAAGCGCTTATTCTTCTCATCCCACGGCCGGCGCAAATGCAGCAGATCCGGATGAGACCCGACAGCCACCCGCCGGAATGTGGCGGACTTCGGATCAACTGTCAGATCACGTGCGCGGGCGACGGTCAGGCTCGCCGGGTCCGGATTGGCCAAGATAAAGCGGGCGAATCGGAAAGCCAGCGTCGACTTCCCGATGCCTTTCGGACCGCCGAGAATCCAGCCGTGATGGATCTTTCCCGATCGATAGGCGTCGAGCAACGTCGCCTCGGCTTCGCCCTGCCCGATCAAGTCAGGCCGTTCGCGGGGCAAGTCTAGCCCGTCGATCTGATCGACTTCCGGCGCCGCCTCGATGACCGTTGTTGCGCGCGCCATGTCGAACCTCACCCCCCCTTCGACGCGAGCGCCAGTCGACCGGCAACCGCCAGCCAAATCGCCGTCTCAACGCCATCCGCGCTTAGCGTTGCATCGACCACGACAAAGCGGCTCGGTTCCGCCCGCGCGAGCGACAGGAAGGCCTCACGGCGGCGGCGATGCAAAGCGAGCGTATCCTTTTCGAACCGATCCGCACGCTCGCCGGGCGCCCGCCGGCGCGCCGCGCGTTCCAAACCGACTTCAGCGGGAACATCGAGAAGCAGCGTGATATCCGGGCGTACGCCATCAAGCGCGACCCGTTCGAGCAATTCGATCATCCCCGGCGAGACCGCGCCGTCGACGCCCTGATAGACCCTGGTGGAATCCGCGAAGCGGTCGCAGAGCACCCAAGCACCCGACACCAGCGCCGGGCGTATCACCTGATCCACATGATCGGCGCGCGCGGCGGCAAAAAGCGTCGCCTCCATTTTCGGTCCGAGCGGCTCGACCGCCCCAGACAGGAGCACGTGCCGTAACACCTCCGCTCCCTGCGATCCGCCCGGTTCGCGCGTCGTGACCACACGATAGCCGATTTCGTTGAGCCGCTCGGCCAAGCGCTTCATCTGGGTCGACTTGCCCGCCCCCTCCCCGCCCTCGAAGGTCACGAAGCGACCGTATTCGGTCTTAGCCTCGGTTCGGGCCGTCGGCTGGGCCATCGCCAAGGTCACTTCAGGCCCACCCGCTCGCGCACGAACGTGGTCACGAGTTCGGATACCGCATCCATCGCGCGACTATGCAGCGCCCCGACCGGTACTTCAGCGCCGGCGAAAAGTGGCGTCTCCTGGATCACGCTGTCATCACGAAGCACTTGCAGCCGCGCGAGCTTCTGGCCCTTTTCAATCGGCGCACGCACCGGCCCAGTATAGACCACGCGCGCCTTGAGCTTGTCGCGGTTGCCGCGCGGCACGAGGACCTTAATGGCCTTTTCGCCAACAAGCGGCACGGTCCCGGATGCGCCACCGAAAACGGCCGCGTCGCCGGCGCTTTCGTCATCCTTGAAAAGCGTGATCTGCTCGAAGGATCGGAAGCCCCACTCCATCAGCTTGCGCGCCTCCTCGGCACGTTCCTTTTCACTTTTCATGCCGCCCATCACCAGAATGAGCCGCTGCCCGCTCTGTACCGCGGAACCGACGATGTTATAGCCGGAGTCCTTGATAAACCCGGTCTTCAACCCATCGGCCCCAATGCCGTCGTCAAGCAGGGGATTGCGATTGAACTGCCGGATCTTGTTATAAGTGAACTCGCGAATGGCGTAAAATTTATAAAGATCCGCATGGGTGGCGATCATATAGGACGCCAATTTGGCGAAATCCCGCGCGGTCATCTTTTGATCGGGGTCGGGCAATCCGGTCGGGTTGCGGAAGACCGACCGCGTCATGCCGAGTTCACGCGCCTTCTTGTTCATCAGCTCCGAAAACGCAAATTCGGTTCCCGCGATCCCCTCGGCCATGGCAATCGCACCGTCATTGGCCGATTGAATCATGATCCCCTGCAAGAGATCAGCAATCGTCACCTTGGAATTGATCGGCGCGAACATGGCGGAGGTGCGCGATGGCGCCCCGCCCGTGCGCCACGCGTGCTCCGAAATCGTAAAAGTGTCCGACAGGTTCAGTTTGCCAGCCTTGATCATATCGAACGCGATCGTAACCGTCATCATTTTGGCAAGGCTTGCCGGCGCGAACGGCTTGTCTGGATTTTTCTCGAAAAGCACCGTGTTTGAGTCAAAATCGATCAGGATCGCCTGTTCGGCCTTGGTCTCGAAGTTCCGCCCGTCGACCGGAGCCGGCTGCGCGGCGAATGCGGTGTTGAGCGCGGCGAGGATGAACAGCGCAAAAACGGCAACAATCGAGCGGAAGCCGTGAAAGTGTCAGCGCGTTCGCTGAACACCGCTTTGTACCGATCGTGTTTCGCACATCGTCAGAATCCTCACCGCGGCGAAACCGGAGTTACCGGCAGAAATGTGCCAACCCCGCTGAAGCAAGGGAACATTCTGAACCGTCGAAGGCGCTGACTCTTCGACGATGTTAACGACCTTGGATATAGGAAAAGGCTTAAGCGGTGGCCATAGTGAGGACAACGGGCGCACGTGTTGCGCCTAAC
>JBEINZ010000054.1:0-13858 GCA_040377825.1 Hyphomicrobiales bacterium
AGCATGGTCTTGCCGAGCGCGATCAAGTCCTCCACCGCGATATGATCCGTCAGCGTCAGCCGATCGGCGCCGGCGGCGGGGATGCCGCGCTCCTTCAAGACGCGGTTCATGGCGTCGACGAAGGCGTCGCGCTTGCGCACCAGGATCAATACATCGCGCGGCCGGACGCGCCCGCCGGTGCCAGCCAAATGGAAGTCCGGGGCGAGCAGCATGGCGATTTCATCGGCGATGCGTTCGGCCACGCGGATCGCGGGCGAGCGCGCGTGGAGGCGGTCGATCGGCGCGGTCCAGTCTTCCGGCTCGCTCGCCTTCACCGGGAGAACAGGGTCCCACAGCTCGACAAGGCCGGGCTCGGCGCGGCGGATCGCGACATGGTCCTGCCAACCGTCGTCGCTGACCACGCCGGCGCGCATCGCCGGCGCGGCGAAGACCCGGTCGACCGCGCCGAGCACATCCGCCGTCGATCGAAACGACAAGACGAGGTTGACCGCCGCGAAATCCGCGCCGGCCGCGCTCGCCTTGGCGCGGAAGTGCCGTGCATTGGCGGAAAACTCTTGCGGCGCCGCGCCCTGGAAAGAATAGATCGACTGCTTTTCATCGCCGACCGCGAACAGGGTCCGCCCGCGCGGACGCGCGGTCTCGCCGGCGAAAAACTCCTCGGCTAGTTGGCGGACAATCTGCCATTGCCGGGGGCTGGTATCCTGCGCCTCGTCGACCAGGATATGGTCGATGCCCTGATCCAGCTTGTACTGCACCCAGGCGGCGGCATCCGAGCGAGCCAAGAGATCGGCCGTGCGGCGGATCAGGTCGCCGAAATCGAGTGCCCCGCGCGCCCGCTTCGCCCGCTCGTAATCGCCGATCGCCGCGTCGCCGATCGTCATTAGCGCGGCCGTTGCCTGCCGAGCCCGATGGGCGGCGAGCCGATCGCGCAGGTCTTCTAGCCGCGCGCATTCGGCATCGAACGCCGCGTCAAGCCCGGGGATCACCGCCGCGCCTTGCTTGTGCAGGAAGGAGGAGAATTTCCGGCGGTCCCCATTTTGACTGAAGAACGCTTCGAACCAGGCGTTGAGGCGGGCCAGGCGGCTTGGGTGGTCGCGCGCTTGGCGAAAGCGTTCGGCTTGTTCGATGGCATTCTTGCCGCCCGTTAGCGCGACCTCAATGAAGCGTCGGGTAAGGTCCTGCGTGAAGTGCGGCGACTGAAAGATCCGTGCCTCGACATCCGCAACGGTCTCGCCGGCAGGGATGCCGAGCGCGGTAGCGACGATGTCGCCGTCTTCGCGCAGCGCGGCGCGAACCTCGTCGCGCCGGCGAACCAACGCGTCAAGCGCCTTCAGGAAGCCTTGGTCGCCGGTGGCTTCGAGGACGGCCGCGAGCGCGCGTCCGAGACGACCGTCGGGTTCCGCGGCGGCGCGGATCAGGACGCCGTCGCGGGCTCGCCCAACCAGTTCGCGCTCCGCCGCCTCGTCAAGGATTTCGAAGCCGCCGCCGAGATCGGCCTCGATCGGGAACTGTTGCAGGATCCGTTCGCAAAAGCCGTGGATCGTTTGGATCTTAAGGCCGCCAGGGGTCTCGATGGCCTCCGCGAAGAGCCTGCGGGCGCGCTTCAGGTCGCGCGCGTTGGCCGCGGCGCCCTGGATCCCGGCAATCGATCGCGCGAGCGCGTCGTCGTCGGCGACGGCCCATTTGCCGAGTTCGGCGAAGATCCGGTTTGACATGGTAGCGGCGGCCGCCTTGGTGAAGGTCAGGCACAAGATCCGCGTCGGCGGCGTGCCGGCCAAGAGAAGCCGGATGACGCGGCGCGACAGGACCCATGTCTTGCCCGACCCCGCATTCGCCGCGACCCAGGCCGACGCCGACGGATCGCTCGCCCGGCGCTGGCGTGCCACCGTATCGGCGTCCGGCGGAAAGGCGCGCCCGCTCATTCCTCGCCCGCCTCTCCCGCCGCCCATTCCTTGACACGGGCAAGGTGGTCGTAGTCACCGTTGGTTATCCGGCTAAATTGAATGCGCGGGCGCGACGGATAGCCTGTCTTCGGATTACGGTAATGGGCGGCGAGGCCGATCAGTTTCTCGCGCGCGGCATCGGCGAGATCGTCGCCGGTCAGCGGCGCCTCGGTCAGCTTGCGCTTGGTGACGTCGAACTTCTTTCCACCATCGCCCGAGCCGGAAAGATGCATATAGATCAGGGAGCCGATCGGCATCCCCGCCAGTTCCGGCCCGAAGCCGCCGATCTTCGCGATCGCGGCCTCAAGCGGCAGCTGCGGCGCGAGCAAGGCTTGCACCTGTTTGGCCGTGGGCGGCACGCTGGTCTTGTAGTCGATGATGGCAAGGCGGCCGTCCTTCAGCTGGTCGATGCGATCCGCCCGTCCTGACAGGACGAAATCCCCGCCCGGCAGCGGCAGCACCCATTCCCCGCGTCGTTCCAAGGCGAAGGATTGCACGTCCGGCGCCGTAGCGGCGGTCTCCGCGATAAACCACGCGCCGATCCGCGCGAGCTTCGGCCGAAACAACGCGACAACTTCGGGAAAGGCGACGAAGGCCTCGAGTTTCTCATCGACGATGGAGATGAACCGCGCGATCGCCTCCGTCACGGGCTCGTCCCGCCAGTCGGCGAGAAAGGCATGGACGATATCGTGTACGATCGAGCCCCGGTCCCCGGCATCCGGCGCGGCGGCGATGGGCTCCAGCGGGTCGAGTTTCAGGATGTGGCGGGCATAAAGCGCGTAGGGATCGCGAATCCAGGTTTCGATCTCGGTCACCGACAGCCGGGCCGGGCGCGTCTCGATCGGCGGGCGCGGCTCGGGGCGGGCGATCGGGCGGGGCTTCTCGCCAGCCGGCCGATCGAGCCCGCGCGCGAGCTCGATCAACAGCGCTCCCCTCGATCTCAAGGCATCGCCGACCGTTGCGCCTAAGACGGCGACGAGCCGCTGTAGCCAACGCGAAGGTACCGTCGGCGCGCCACCAGAACGCATGGACCGCGAAAGGACGACGCGTGGCTTGGCCGCGCCTTCGGCAAAGTCATGGGCGGCGAGGCCGATCCGCCGTTCCGGCGGCTCCAGGGCCAGATCGCGCTTCATCGGTCGCGACAACCAGGGGTCGGCCAGCGTCGTCGCCGGCCAAGTGCCCTCGTTCAAGCCGGCAAGCACGAGGAGGTCGACGGATTGAAGCCGCGCCTCCAGCGGCCCCCAGATGGCGATACGCCCTTCGCCGCCGGAACGCCCACGCACGGGCTGATGACCCAGGAGCACGGTGAAAAAGGCTGGGTAATCGCTCGGCGCGAGCGCAATCGCGATGTCCGGGCTCCGGCTCGCCTCAAGGAGACCGGCGAGGAACCGCGCGAGCGCCTCTCCCGCGGCTTCCGCGAACAGTCTCGCGTCCGACCCGTCCTCGTCAAGCCCAACGGCTCTGAGCGCCGCGACATGCGCGGTTGCCAAGTCGTGAAGCGAGATCGGATCGGACCTTGCGGCCATGGCCTCGAGGGGACCGAGCGCGGCAACGATCCTTTCCAGAAGATCCTCGGCCGCCTCCCAGTCCGCGGTGCTAAACCGACGCCGCGCGCGCGGTTGATGGGCGATGCCGGCCTCGTGAGCGCCCCGCGCGTCCTCGAAGGCGCGCCGTAGCCCGTCGCTGCCGCGCTCGGGGCGCGGGCCGCGCAGACAGGCGATTTCGCGCGCGCGGCCGGCGGCGCGCGCGGCCGGCCGCGCCAGACCGAAGGCCGCCAGCGGATGAGCCATCAGCGACACAAGCGCGACCGGATCGAATCCGCCGAGCGCAACATCTGCCGTCAGCCGCGCGAGCACGGTCGGCGGCGTGTCGGCGAGCGGCGTGCCGGCGGAGTCATCCACGGCCAGCCCCCAGCGCTTAAGCTCGCCGGCGACCCTGCGCGCGAGGCCGCGGTCCGGCGTGACAAGCGCGGCGCGCGCCTCCGGCGTCTCCAGCGCGCCGCGAAGCGCGACGGCAATCGCCAGCGCTTCCTCGGGCTCGGAGCGCGCCTCGATGAGATCGACGCCGGCGAAGGCCTCCGCGAGTGCTGCCTCGCCACCGACACCAGGGCCGAAATCCCGCCAGGTCTCGGTGGTCGGCGCCGGCTTCAGCGCCTCGCCGAGAGCGGCGGTTCTAAGCCGAAGCACGGCGCTTGGCTCCGGGTCGAGTTCGTCGACACCGTCGCGGCCTGCTCGAAGCCGGCTAAGGAGAAGCTTAAGTCCGTATTGCGGATGGCCCGGCACGGGCGGACTGGTCTCGTCGCCGGGCGCGCCGATCGCTGCCCAAGCATCGTCATCGAGCGTCAAGTCCAGGCCCGGCAGCACGACGGCGCCTTGCGGAAGCCGCGCCACGACGTCCAAGAGTTCGGCGGTCGCGGGGATCGAGCCGGTTGAGCCGGCGGCGATGACCGGCCCCGCCTCGCGCGCGATCCGCAGTCGGTCTGTTTCGCGGCGGATCATGGCGTTGCGGCGCCGGGCTGGATCCTCAAGGCCGCGTTCGGCGAGAAAGGCCGGCCACGTTTTCGATACGATATCGACGAAAGAGAGCGTCAGCGCCCAATAGGCCGCGTGATCGTCCGGCACGAGATCGGGCAGGCGGCTCCAGTCGCCGCCTTCGGTTTCGATCTGATCGAGCAGCGCGAGCAGCGCGCGCGCTAGGTGCACGGCTTCGGCGGGCGACGTCGGCAGAGTCGGCGAGGCGCCCGTCACCGGATTGAACAAGGCCGCCGCCACGCTTTGCGACCAGCCGAGCACCAGCCGCGTCATGCCGAGCAGGCGCTCGGTCGCGCCGAGTTCTGGGGCAAGATCGGCAAACGATCCGGGGCTATCGTCCGCGATGAGGAGGGCATCCTCGTCGATGTCGCCGAGCGGCTTGATGCGCGGCAAGATCGCCGCGCGGCCGCCGAGTTCGGCCAAAAAAGTTTGCCTCAGCGCCCGGGCGGCGCGCCGGGTCGGGACGAGGATCGTCGCCTCGGCGAGCCGGATCGGGTCGTTGATCGGCCGGTAGCCGGGGATGATTTGGCCGTGGAGCAGCGCGCGCGCCAAGGTCGTCAAGAACGGTCGGGAGGGCGCGATCGTGTAAAGTCGCGGACGGGACGAGGGGCGATCGACCGGGGTGTCCGCTTGGGTCATCCGCCCCCTCAGGCCGCGCTGTGGCGGATGGCGTCCTCCGCCGCGCGGATCGCCTCGGGCGTTCCCACATGCAGCCAGACGCCGTCCATGCGCACGCCGTGCAGGCGACCGGCTTCCAAGGCGCGATCGAAGATCAGGTTGAGCGAAAAGCGGGTTTCCGGCGTATCCGCGAAAACGCGCGGATGGACGACAGCCGCTCCGGCATAGACGAAAGGCGCGACCCGGCGTTCGGTGCGCCGCTGGAGGCGGCCGTCGGCGTCCATCGTGAAATCACCGTCGCCGTCATAGCCGACCGCGCGCACGGTAGAGGCGAGCAGCAGCAGGACGTCCATCGAACGGTCGTCCCAGCTGCGCGACAGCAGGTCCAGATTGCGCCCGACGCCCTCGATCCAGAAGCTGTCGGAATTGTAGACAAAGAACGGCTCGGACCCGAGATGTGGCAACGCCTTGCGGATGCCGCCGCCGGTATCGAGTAGTTTGCCGCGCTCGTCCGAGACGACGATGGTCGGCGACGACCGCTTGGATACGTGCACTTCGACCAGATCCGCCAGATAGTGGACATTCACCACGGCGGTTTCCACGCCTGCTTCCGCCAGCCGATCAAGACCGTGATCGACCAGAGACTTGCCGGCAACCTCGATCAGCGGCTTCGGCGTGGTCGCCGTCAGCGGGCGCATCCGCTTGCCGATCCCGGCTGCCATCACCATTGCGCGTTGCGGACGAAAATTCTCAGGGGAGGTGATCATCGGTGCGTTTGGCTCTGAGCGGGACCAGGTTTGTTGCGGCCCGGACGAAGGCATCCTCCGGTCGGAGCTACACTCCGTTTGGAAGCCGCCATTCCATCGAGCCTTTCCCATTCGGATCAAAACGATCCGAATGGGAAAGGCCCACGTTGTTTAGTCTGGAGCAATTCCGTATCGATCGGATGTGTCCATCCGATCGGGAAATGCTCTAGGCACATGCGCGTCATACCAGAGCTTCAGCGGTCGCGACACGTCTTGTTGAAAGGCACGGTCGAGATAGTCCCAGATACGCGGATAATGCTTCATGTAGTGCGGTTTGCCATCGCGCAGAAGAAGCCGAGCGAAAGTTCCTAGAAGCCGCGTATTGCGCTGGAGCGACAATATCCAATAGGCGCGTCGGAAGCCGGGGGCATCGAAGCCGGGTTCGGCCGCCGCGCGTGCCGCGACGTAGCGATCAATCAACGCGGTTTCGAGATCCGGCGCGACGGTCACGCGCGCGTCCTCCGCAAGGGAAACAACATCGTAAGCGGGGTGGCCGAGGATCGTATCTTGGAAATCGAGCAGCCCGATCCGGCAGATGCCCTGCCGATCGCCGAGCCACATCAGGTTCGGCGAATGGTAGTCCCTCAGGCACCAAGTGACGGGGCCTGCAAGAATTTCCGCAAACAGCGGACGCCAGAGCGCTAGAAAGGACGCGCGGTCCTCGCCGTCGACCGGCCGGCCGAGCATCAGCGGGAAGCCCCATTCAAGGGCAACGCTTACTTCGGCCACGAGATTGTCCAGGCCGTAGGCCGGCAGGCGATAGTTCGAGCCGCATCCATCCGGGATTGTGTCCGGCAGTCTCATCGCATGGAGCGCCGCGAGGAGTTCGATCGCGGTTGCATAACGCTCGGGGATCGGAGCCGGCGGCTGGCCGGCGACGCAGGTATCAGCCCCCAGATCCTCCAGCAGCATGAAGCCCGCGGCCGGGTCATGCGCGAATACGGTCGGCGTCGAGAAGCCGCGTTCGCCGAGCGCGAGCGCGAAGGCTTGGAAGGGCCGCGTATTCTCCGCGAGTTTGGCGGCGGCGCGCGCGGCCTTGCGGGCTTGTCCGGCGAGGTCGTTGGCTTCGACCGGATGGTCCATCAAGACTGCGGTCTGGCCGCCAAGGTTGATGCGTTCGTAGCGGCGGGAAGAGGCATCCCCGTTCAAATGCCGCCGGGCGGCGTTGCTCCAGCCGGCATCGTCCAGGAATGCGCGGATCGCCACGCTTCGCGACAGGCGCCTTTCCCAGCGCGAGGGATCGCCAACAAGCACGACCCGGCGTGTGTCGGCATGCGCTCCCTGGCTCATCGCGAGCGTAAGGGCATCGGCCGGGAGCTCGTCGCCGGCCCGCTCGGGCCATTCGACAAGGACCGCTCCAGAGCGAATCGCGTCGTCGAAGCCGATCTCGATGAGGTCGCGCGGGCTGCCGATGCGGTACAGATCGAAATGGAAGACTGGAAAGCGCGCCAGCCGATAGTCTTGCGCCAGCGTGAAGGTCGGGCTGGGAACCTCGAGATCCGGATCGTCGGCGAGGGCGCGGATGATGGCGCGCGCGAGCGTCGTCTTGCCGGCGCCAAGATCGCCTTGAAGCGCGATAACGTCGCCGGGCTTCAGGACGACGGCCAGATCCTCCGCCAAGCGCGTTGTCGCGGCTTCATCGGCGAGATCGAGCACCTGGAGCTGCATAGGCGCCATCGCCCTAACCAGCTATGGATGCGTCACTGCGTTCAGGCTCGGCCGCGACGCGTCTGGCGGGGAAGCTGCAGCGCACCGTCGTGCCGCGATCTTCGAAGGACTCGATGGCGATGCGCCCGCCGTGCAGCTCCACGAAGCTCTTCACGATTGACAGGCCAAGCCCGGCGCCGCCGCGATGCGGCCCTTGCCGGCGCGCATGGAAACGGCTGAACACAGCCTTGAGCTGGTCCTCGGGAATGCCGATCCCGTCGTCTTCGACGGTAATGGTGACATCCTCGCCTGCCCGAGTCGCGGAGACCCGAACCTCGCCGCCCTCGCGCGAGAATCGGATGGCGTTGGACAAGAGATTGAACAGGATCTGGCGAATGCGCTTTTCGTCCGCGAAGAAGCTGCCGACGCGAGCGTCAACCCGCGTGGTCAGGGAGATCCGCGCCGCATTAAGCCGGTCGCGCACACCCTCCACCGCGCCCGCGACTGTCGCGGCGACATCCACGGCGGCAAGGTCGAGCTTCATGATCCCGGCGTCGATGGTTGCCAGATCAAGAATGTCATCGACAATGACCATCAGCGCTTGGCTTGAGGTCATGATATGGCCGGTATAGTCTTGCTGGCGTTCGTTCAGCATCCCGGTCTTGGCGTCGCTGAGGAGGTGGGCGAAGCCGATGATGTTGGTCAGCGGCGAGCGCAGCTCGTAGGACACGAGGCCAACGAAGTCGGTCTTGATCCGATCCGCCTCCTCCAGCGCCTCGTTCTTCTCGGTTAGCGCGCGCTCCACGTTCACGGTATCGGTCACGTTCACGAAGGCGATCAAGGTCGCGCCGTCCGGCAGCGGGACCGCGGTGAAATCGAGTACCGCGCCATCGCGGCGGTCCATTTGGCCGCTGAAGCGGGTGCGGTTGTCGTCAAGGCCAGTGACCGCCACCTTGATTCGTTCCCACGTGGCAGCATCGTCGTGGACCGCGGAACAGCGTTTGATAACTTCGTTGATGTGAGGGCGGTTGCCGAGGGTCGCCTCCGGCAGGTTCCAGATCGCGGCGAGCGGCGGGTTCCAAAGCTGCAGCCGACCATCGGATCCGAACACGGCGACCGCCTCGGTCAAGTGATCGAGCGTCTCGCGCTGGACGCGGACGAGCGCGATGTTGCGTTTTTCCAGCTCCAGCCGCTCGGTGACGTTTTCGTAGACATAGGTGACGCCGCCTTGCGGATGCGGATTCGCGATCACGCGGAGCGTCTGGCCGGCCGGCAGATGCCACCACATCTCCCGCGCCTCGAGCGATGTGTAGGCCGATAGGATTTCCCGTTTCCAGCCTCGGAAATCGGCCTGTTCGGGCAGCTTGCGCGACGCCCGCAGATGATCGAGCACCACGCCGTCTTCCGGCGAATTCTCCAGGAATGCGGCGTCGATGTTCCACAAAGCGCGATAGGCGGCGTTGTAGAACTGCAGGCGGCGATCTGGTCCGAAAATGGCAACCGCGGTCGCTAATTGATCGAGGGTGCGGGCATGGAAGTCGATGGTACGGCGCAGTTCCGCTTGGATCCGATCGAGATCGGAGACATCCGAGGCAATGCCGGCGATACCACGATCGGAAACCACTTCGACAATGTCGAAGATCCGCCGTTGGCCGGCGGCCACGACCGGTAGGCGCGCATTGGCGACCTTGCTGTCTCGATGCTCGCGGCGGATCGTTTCGGTACCCGCATTGTCGAGCAACGCGGCATTCTGCGCGACCACCGCCGATGCATCCGCGCCGTCCACCGCGCGAGCATAGGCAGGATTGACCCAGATCAGCTTTTCCACGGGGTCTTTCAACCAGACCGGCATGGGCACCGCATCGAGCAGCGCCCGCAACGCGGCAATGTCGCCGGCAAGCCGCTGGTAGCGATCCTTCAGTTCGGCAAAGCCGATGCGCTCGTTGGTCAAGTCCCGGAAGCGCACGAAAGGTCTCCCGCCGCCGATGCGGCCGGTCGCCTCGATATAGGTGTTGGACGCCGTGGCCAGTTCGATCGTAAAGGGTGTTCCGCGTGTGCGAAGGCCGTCGATCGCCTGATCCAAATCGGCCGCCGATCCCCGCGAAAGCCACGAGCCAAAGGCGACGAACTGTGCCCGCGATTTCGGCGCCTTGGCGGCGACCCCAATCGAGCCCATGACCACCGGCGCCTCATCAGGGCGGGCCCAGGCAAGCAGGAGCTGATCCTCCGCGTCGAGCAACGCCTCCGAACGATCCGCTTGGGCTTTAAGATCGGCATTCTCAGTTCGAAGACGCGCGATCGTCTGTTCGGCGCGCGTGCGGGCCCGCATCATGCCAACCGCGCTGGCGACCGCGACGCTCAAGACACCGACCAAGGCCGCCGTCAAGACGATCTCATGGGAATAGGGTGCGTCCGACAGCCCGGCGCGGTCTTGCGCGAAGGCTGCGGTCACCTGAAACCCGCCAAGCATTGGCAAGCCGATCCACCGGAGCGACCGGGGTGCGAAACCGTGCAGCGACGTCAGAATCCGTCCCCGCCTCCGCTCGCGCATGCCGAAGGTCCTTTCCGCCTCGATGAGGAAAATCATGGTTGGTCGGCTACGACACCCGTTAACGCAGGGTAAACCGAACGACCGAATCACCTCACGATAACGCTTCGAGGACTCGCTGGGGAGAGTCAGCGCATGCAAAATAGCGAAGGCCGCACTGGGTTAGAGCGCGGCCTTATAATGTGGCGAATAGATCACGAACGTATCAGTAACGATAGTGTTCCGGCTTAAACGGACCTTCGCTCCGCACACCGATATAGTCGGCCTGTTCGGTGCTAAGCTGCGTAAGCTTGACGCCAAGTTTTTCCAGATGAAGCATGGCGACCTTTTCGTCGAGCTTCTTCGGGAGTGTGTAAACCTTGCGTTCATACCTCGAAGTGTTCTGCCAAAGCTCGACTTGAGCCAAGGTCTGGTTCGTAAAAGAAGCTGACATCACGAAACTTGGATGACCGGTAGCATTGCCAAGATTGACAAGGCGACCCTCGGAAAGAATGATCAACTTCTTGCCGTCGGGGAACACAACATGGTCGACTTGCGGCTTGATGCTTTCCCACTTGTAGTTTCGCAGCGCGCTGATCTGAATCTCGGCGTCGAAATGGCCGATGTTGCAGACGATGGCGTTGTTCTTCATCGCCCGCATGTGTTCGATCGTGATGACGTCCTTGTTCCCGGTCGCCGTGACGAAAAGGTCGGCACGCGGGGCGACGTCCTCCATGGTCTGCACTTCGTAGCCTTCCATGGCCGCCTGAAGCGCGCAGATCGGATCGATTTCTGTCACGATCACCCGCGCGCCGCCATTACGCAGCGACGCGGCCGAGCCCTTGCCGACATCGCCATAGCCGGCGACGACAGCCACCTTGCCGGCGAGCATGACGTCTGTCGCCCGGCGGATGCCGTCGACGAGGCTTTCACGGCAGCCGTAGAGGTTATCGAACTTCGACTTCGTCACGGAATCGTTGACGTTGATCGCCGGGAATGGCAGGCGGCCCGTCTCGGCCAGCTGGTAGAGGCGGTGCACCCCCGTCGTGGTCTCCTCGGAGACACCGCGGATCGCGTCACGTGTGCGGGTGAACCAGCCGGGATGCGTTTTCAGGCGCTTCCAAATGGTGGCGAAGAAGGCGACCTCCTCGTCATTCGACGGCTTGTCGAGGATGCTTGCATCCTTTTCGGCTTCCGCGCCGAGGATGACGTACATTGTCGCGTCTCCGCCGTCGTCGAGGATCATGTTCGGCGTGCCGCCGTCATGCCATTCGAAGGTGCGCGCGACGAATTCCCAGTACTCCTCCAGGCTCTCGCCCTTGTGGGCGAAGACCGGCGTCCCGGCGGCCGCGATCGCGGCGGCCGCATGATCCTGCGTGGAGAATATGTTGCACGACGACCAGCGAACCTCGGCGCCGAGCGCCTGCAGCGTCTCGATCAGCACGGCGGTCTGGATCGTCATGTGCAGACAGCCCGCGACGCGCGCACCTTTCAGCGGTTGGGTCGCGTCATATTCGCGGCGAACCGCCATGAGGCCCGGCATCTCGGTTTCGGCGATCTCGATTTCCTTGCGCCCCCAATCGGCGAGGCCAATATCGCGCACCGCGTAATCGTGAAATTTTGTCATGAGTTCCTCTCAAGGACGGATCTGTCCAAAACCGGATGGCCGACTTCCGAGCGCGCTCGACAGGCCGGAGGCGGGCTATTCGGCGGGGTTATAGCGGAGCGAGGCGCGGACGACAATCAGGACATAAAGATTTCTTTATATCCCTCGAGGGGAGTCGCGAGCGAGACCGTCATGTACGCCTAGGAAGTCGGATGATCGCAGGATAAACTTTCACACCCGATTGGAGGATTGGCCGGTCATGTACCAACCACCGCATTTCGTTGAGGATCGACTCGACGCCCAGCATGATCTGATCCGGTCCCACCCGCTCGGGCTGATCATCACGCACGGCGCGCATGGACTGTCGGCCGATCCGATCCCGTTTCTGCTTGATCCCGACGCCGGACCTAACGGCACGTTGCGCGCCCATGTCGCGCGCGCAAATCCACTATGGCAGGGACAGGATCCGGCGGCCGGGGTGCTGGTCGTTTTCCAGGGGGCGGACCATTACGTCACGCCCAGCTGGTATCGAACCAAGCTGGAGACCGGCAAGGTCGTGCCGACATGGAACTACGTGTCCGTGCACGCCTATGGCCGCATGCAGGTGATCGAGGATGCCGAGTGGCTGCGTGCGCAAATCGACCGCCTGACTGAACTGCGCGAGTTAGGCCGCGGCAAGCCTTGGGCGGTTCATGACGCGCCGGAGCCCTTCGTCGCCGCTCAGATGCGTGCGATCGTCGGCATCGAGATCCCAATCGACCGGATCGTGGGCAAATGGAAAGTCAGTCAAAACAGGCCCGAAGCGGACAGACGCGCCGTATACGAGGGACTCGAGGCCGAAGACACCGCGGAAGCCCGCCACATGGCGAGTTTGGTCAGGCAATATGGCGGACTATGAACTTTCTTATTCTTCGTGGAATTTAGCTTGCACGAGGTTGGAAATCGCGGCCAGGGCTTGGCTTGCGTCCGGTCCGCTGGCACAGACCCGGATCGTGCTGCCGGGACACGCCGCGAGCATCATCAAGCCCATGATCGACGTGCCACCGACCGTCTGGTTGTCCTTCGTAACCTCGACCTCGGCATCGAATTCCTCAACCGTCTGCACGAACTTCGCGGATGCACGTGCGTGAAGACCTCGTTTGTTGGTAATCAACAGGTCCCGAACCACGCGCCCGTCAAGGCTAGGCATGGCCACCGGTTCCTCGGTAAGCACTCCGTTCGTCATCAAAGCCGTTTCCCGCATCTAACCTCCAAGCGGAGGTTTGCTAGAGCAAGGTCTGATCGGGAAGATCAGGCCTATTTGTCTTGATCTAGACTGACGACGTGATTTTTACTCCAACCGGATCGATGCCCCTACGAGAGCTCTTGCTACTCGTCGCATCACCGGCCGCGTCATTTCATTGCCGATTAAACGAGCAAAATGTCGATGAGTCGAGATGCATCGCGCACATTTTGTCGGCGCGGGATCACAATGTCCATGTGGAACGCAACCAAGGTTGCTTCCAGTGAACTCTCAGCCCAGCAGTACCTGACTGGCAACATTGATATATTTGCGCCCGGCATCCTTGGCTTCGGACACGGCGGGGATCAGCGGCTTTTCTCCGCGAACCTTGGCCAGTTTGACCAAAAGCGGCAAATTCACACCCGCCACCACCTCGATGGAGGCGCCATTCATCACGGAAATCGCGAGGTTGGACGGCGTACCTCCGAACATGTCAGTCAGGATCGCAACGCCGGAGCCGTCGTTAACGCGGGCAACCGCATCGATAATGTCCTGCCGTCGGCGCTCCATATCGTCCTCGGCCCCGATACAGATCGCTTCGATCTGAACCTGCGGACCCATGACGTGTTCGAGCGCCTTGACGAATTCCTTGGCGAGATCCCCGTGGGTAACGAGGACTAGACCGATCATAGAGGTCATGCTCCACTCGCTGAGCGGCGAGTCGTCCCCGCCCGAAGCGATATCGCCGTGTCGCCGACCCGGCAAGGTACAGGCCGGGAAAATGGTCATGTCGGCGATGAAGTGCAAGAGCAAAGTTTTCGCGGGTGCGAAATGACCGCCGATTCACGCGTAAGCTTCAAAATCCCCGAAGATCGCGTTAAGCGCTAGAAGCGCGGCTCGTGCGTCGTGTTGGCGGATCGGTAAGCGCGCCACCGCGACCCCTTCGAGCTCGATCGAT
>JBEINZ010000067.1:0-12409 GCA_040377825.1 Hyphomicrobiales bacterium
AACGCGATCAATGCAACCGTGAAAGCGACCGGTCCGCGATCGGGGCCGAAAGACGCAATAATGGTGACAATTCGCTCGACGAGCGGCGTTATGCCCGTCATCTGGCCAACGGCGGCGAGCAGATCGCGCAGGCGTTCCCAAATCGTCATGCAGCCGTTCCCTTGTGCCTCAGTCCCGTTCGTGGATAACGATTGTTCGCGACACGCAAGACATGGGTGGTATGCGTTTGCTCTATCGCGATCAACCGTGCGTCGACTAGTCTCGGCGCGAATCCACCCGCATGCGACCGTGACGAGGCACCGTGCGAGAGCATCGCAAAGAGCTGTTTGGAACGATGCTCGGCATCGTCGCCGTAATCATTTTCGGCGCGACCTTGCCGATGACGCGTCTGGCGCTGGAAAGCTTCGATCCGCTTACCGTCACCGTTGGACGGGCGTTTCTGGCCGGCACGGCGGCATCAGCGACGCTGATCCTCATGCGCCGCGGCCTGCCGCGCCGCCATATCAAGCTTCTCTTGATCATCGGCGCCTGCGTCGTGCTGGGTTTCCCCGGATTCTCGACCTTGGCCATGCGCACCGTCCCCGCTGCCCATGGCGGGGTCGTGCTCGGGCTGCTACCGCTCGGCACGGCACTGGCCGGCGCGCTCTTTACAGGTGATCGGCCTTCGCGCGCCTTCTGGTTATGGGCGATCGCAGGCGCGGCGATCGTGATCGCCTTCACGTTGCGCGATGGGAATTACCGGCCCGAGCCGGGCGACGGCTATCTCCTCCTCGCCGCGGCCGCCGCTTCCACCGGCTATGCGCTGTCCGGCCGGCTCGCACGCGAGATGCCCGGCTGGGAGGTCATTTCCTGGGTGCTTGTCGTCTCGCTACCGATTTCGTCGCTTGCCATGCTACCGCTCGTGCCAAGCATCCCTTGGAACGCGCCCGCAACCAGTTGGGCCGCCTTTCTCTACCTCGGCTTGATGAGCCAATTCGTCGGCTTCTTCGCCTGGAACACCGGCCTCGCGCTCGGCGGTGTCGCGCGCGTCGGGCAGGTGCAGCTGCTGCAAACCTTCGTCACGCTCGCGCTGTCTGCCGTGCTGCTTCATGAAGTGGTCGACGCGGTTACGATCCTCGCCGGCCTCGCGGTCGCGACCGTCGTGTTCCTCGGCCGCCGCGCGCCGATTGGAAGGCAAAACGACCGTTGACTACTGATGACCTTGCGCGGGGCGTGGCGCGTAGAGCTCCTCGAGCGCCGCCGCCGTCTCCGCATCAATCGTGACATCAAGCGCGGCCATGGCGTCGTCGAGATGGCGCGGCTTCGACGCCCCGATGATCGGCGCCGTCACGCCCGGCTTCGACAGAACCCATGCGAGCGCCAATACGGCAGGCGCCACGCCCAGCCGATGCGCGACCTCGTCGAGCCGCTGTTTGATCCTATAGTCCTGCTCGGTCCCGAAATAGTCTTGCGCGAGCGTATCGACCTTGGCGCGGACCGAACTCGCCCCGTCGCGCGGCCGATTGCCGGCGAGAAACCCCCGCGCGAGCGGCGACCATGGGATGAGGCCGATGCCCTCTTCGCGGGCATAGGGGATCGTCTCCCGCTCTTCCTCTCGATAGGCGAGATTGTAGAAATTCTGCATGGAGACGAACGAGGCCCATCCCCTCGCGCGCTGGGCCTCGACCATCTTCACGAATTGGCGCGCCCACATGGACGACGCGCCGAGATAAAGCGCCTTGCCGGCCCGCACGACGTCGTTGAGCGCTTCCAGCGTCTCCTCAATCGGCGTCGACGGGTCGAAACGATGGATCTGATAAAGATCGACATAGTCCGTCCCCAGTCGCTTCAAGCTGGCGTCGATCGATTGCATGACGTGCTTGCGCGAGAGGCCTTTGCGGTTTGGCCCCTCGCCCATCGGCAACCCGACCTTGGTTGCGATCACAAGATCATGCCGCCGCGCCTGCTCGCGCAATATGCGTCCGACGATTCGCTCGCTCTCGCCCTGGCTGTAGTAATCCGCCGTATCGAAGAAATTGATCCCGAGCGCCAGCGCCTTGGTGATCAAGGGCCGCGCCTCGGCCTCGGGCAGGATCCAATTCCACCCTCGCCACGTCGGATCGCCATAGGTCATGCACCCTAGGCAAATCCGCGACACCTCAAGCCCAGACCCACCAAGCCGCGCGAATTGCATGACTTGCGCCTCCTCGCCCAAAGCCCACCGCTAGACAACGCCGCACCGCCCAGAATCGCACGCGGCGTCGTTTGGGGCTGAGTAGCATGGCGTGGCGGCGGGGGGTGCCCCTCACCTCGCCCGTCCGTCAAACACCCCATTCGCTCCGAGATCCAGACCCGTCAGCCGGCGGTCCAGATGTTGGGCGCGCCACGACAAAAGCCGCTCGGCCATTTCCAACCGCGCTGGCGCGTAGGCCGGATCGCGGGAGACGTCGTTCATTTCGTGCGGGTCTTCGGCGAGGTCGAAGAGGAGCGCGGGCAGGCCCGCGAAGTGGACATACTTATAGCGCTCGCCTCGGATCGCGGCGAGCGAGCAGGCATCGAGATCAAGCCCGAGCGCGCTCTGCGCCTTGCGGCCGCGTAGATCGCGGAAATCGTACTCGAAATGCGCCTCGCTCCTCCAAGCCCCCCGCCCGTCGACCGGGTCGCGACCGTTGAGGAAGCCGGCGAGCGAGCGGCCGTCGACATGGGTCGGGACCGGTCCGCCGAGCAGATCGATCAGCGTCGGCATGATGTCGACGGCCTCCGTTGGCGCGTCGATAACGCGGCCGCGCGTGGCAGGATCAATGCGCGGGTCGCGGATGATCAGCGGGATGCGGTAGCTTTCATCGTAGAAGCCGAGCTTACCCCAAAGGTAATGATCGCCCAGTTGTTCGGCGTGGTCGGAGGTAAGCACGAGGATCGTGTCATCCCACTGCCCGGCGGCTTCGAGGATTACCCGCACGCGGCCGATCTGCGCGTCGACCTCGCTCACCATGCCCCAATAGGTCGCGCGGACGGCTCTCGCGGCGGCTTCGGATCCCTCGTCCGGCCCGTAGCCCATTTGGCCAAAGACGAAATCGAGATAAGGGTGCTTCTCCGCTTCCTCGCGCCGGTTCGCCGGGCGGCGGAAATCCTCGCCGTCCTGTGGACGATAAAGCGACGCGTAAGGCTCGGGCACCACGAATGGTGGATGCGGCGAGAGAAACGACAGATGCGCGAACCACGGGCCGGACTGTTCGGCGAGCCAGCGCTCGAATTCCTCCACGAGGAACGCCGTCTCCGTTTCCTCTGCCGAGAACCTCGGCGACTTACCGTGAAGCGCGGGCTTACCATCGGCCGGCAAGAGAATGTCTTCCCATGCTGCCGGGATGTCGTGGCCACGCTTGGCCAGCCATGTGAGCCACGGTCCGGGATACTCCGGCAAGCGGACCCGGACGCTCATTCCCGGCAAGATACCCTCGTAGGTTGTCAGCCAAGGATCGGCCGGCGAGGTCGTGCGCGGATCGGTGCCGGTGTCGGTATAGCCGAACAGCGTCGGATCGTAGCCAAGCGAACGGGCGGCTTGCGCCAACGTCAGATGGCGTGCGTCGAGCGGCGTGCCGTTGCGCACGACGCGATTGGTCATCTGATAGAGCCCGGTATAAAGGCACGCCCGCGCAGGCGAGCAAGGCGCGGTGCCGGCATAATGCCGCGCGAAGCGTGCGCCGTCGCCCGCGATCGCATCGACATGTGGTGTGCGAACCACCGGATGCCCGGCGACGCCAAGGCAATCAGCCCGCCATTGATCTGCGGTTACGAATAGAACGTTGGTCATGCTCGGTTCGCACCCTTTGGCTGGGATCGAGGATCCCGAACGACCGCTGGCCGCCCCTCAGCTCACCGTCAATCGCCCTTCGCGCGCGACGCTTTGGTCGGGCGCCATGGCGAAGGTACGGCGGCGGAACTCCTGGACGATGGCGTCGCGCTCGCGCCAGCGGATCCAGTCCTCGTAAGGAATCGGCTCGCCGATCTTGACGTCGAGGCGGGTGCCGATGCGCTTGGAGGTCTCGTGGAAGAGCAGCGAGAGGCGGAGCGTGGCGGACATGTGTGACGCCATCTGGAAGAGGCGGCTATTTTGTCCGGCGAAGTAAACAGGCACTACGGTCGCCTTGGCGCCCATGGCGAGCTTGGCGGTGAACGGCGCCCAGGGCAAATCGAGCGCGGGGCCCTCGAGCGGCTTATAGCTCGTCGAGACGGCGCCAGCCGGAAAGATACCGACCGCATGGCTCTGCTTCAGCCAGGCCTGCGCCTGAATGCGTGAATTGAGCGTCGTTTCGCGTGCCTGCTGCGAGGGCGCGAAATCGATCGGCAGCAGCTGCTCGCTCGTTTCGGGAAGCCGGCAAAGCACGCCATTCGCCAGGATCTTGACGTCCTTGCGAACTTGCATGGCAAGCCAAGTGAAGGTGATGCCGTCGAGCACGCCGTAGGGATGATTGGCGACAAAAAGCACCGGCCCCTCGGTCGGCACCTTGGCCAACATGGCCTTGTCGTAGTTGACGTCGAGCGCCAGCAGCCGGATCGCGGTCTCGTAGAAGTTCTCACCAGCCAACACCGCCGCGCGACCGCGCCGGTAGCTCTCTTCCAATTTCTTCCGACCGCCCACGAACTCGAGGGTTCGAATGACAGCGCGCGTCAGCGGCGGCTGTTCGGGCGTTGAGTATGAGAATGTTATCGGAGACGGATCGCGAGCACGGATGAGCGAGGACGGCAAGATAAGACTCCGAGTGTGACGTTGGGCATATAGCGCCGCCCCGCGAAGCCGTCTACGACAATCGGCCGTCAGTTCCATGACGATTTGGCGTCATTGCCCCGCCATGGCGTCACAAATCCGAAACCGTGCCTTCACTGACGGCCTCGCGGTCCGGTTCGCCCCAGGTTTCCACCGAGGCAAACCCTTCCATTCCATCGCGATCATCCTCAAAAGGCCGCTTAACTTCCACGAAAGCATCCGGATAAAATCCGTTGAACCGGGTCCGCAGAGCTAGCGAGTAAGCCCCGATATGGCCGATTTCGATGAAGTCGCCGGTGTCGACGGTGCCCGGTAGCCAGAAGGGCCGCGACAGGATATCGACCGAATCGCAGGTGACGCCGCACACCCGAAAGTCGTCCAGCTTGTTCGATCCAGCGCGACGCTTGCGCGCGGGGTCGGGAATGAGCCGCGCCGGCAAGGTGATCTTGCCCGTCCAACTATCGGAGAGCGATCCCCAAATACCGTCATTGATGTAGATCCGCTTGCCGTCGCGCAGCAGGACCCGGACGATGACCGACAGCGAACGCGCGACGATCACGCGCCCGGGCTCGGCGACCAGCGCCACATCGTCGAAACCGTGGGTTTTCAAGTCGCGGCCAATATCGGCGATGAGCGAGACTGGATCGGGTACCGGCCGCTGATTGCCTCGAGGGTCGCGGCCGTAGGGAGCGGGAAACCCGCCACCGATATCGAGCCCGATGATGTTGACCCCAGCCTGACGCCTCACGCCCGCGGCGATCGACAGCGCAAAGTCATAGGTCTGTACATCCTCGACTTGACTGCCGACATGAAAGCAAAGACCAACCTTGTAGCCGAGCCGATCGATCCGCTGGACGAGTTCAGCCGCCTCCTTCGGAGCCGCGCCGAACTTTTTGGATAGCTCATAGGCCGCCGCGCCCTTGGTATGCAGGCGGACGAAGAGCGCGATCGAGCCTGGGTCGAGATCGAACGCGGTCACGACGCGATGGATCTTTTCAAGCTCGTCGGGATGATCGAGCGCCATTGTGCGGATGCCGTAGGTCTCCAACGCAAGGCGGATGTCGGACTGCGCCTTGACCGGATGCATGTAAAGCTGCTCGGCCTTGGGCGCGGTCTTGCGCACGGCGGCGAACTCGGCCGGCGACGCGACGTCGAAGCAATCGACACCGGCGGCGGCAATGGTCGCCAAGACCTGCGTTTCGCCGTTGGTTTTCACCGCATAGGCGGTCTTGCCTGGAAAGGCCGCTAGAAAGCCGCGCGTGTCGGCGGCCAAGACCGATGGGCGAAAACAATAGACCGGCTGATCCGGCCTCAGGCTCAGCGCCGCGTCGCGCCCGGTCTCGAAGATCGGCATCGCCATCTTTTTTGGTCTCCGGTAGATCATGCATGAGCTACGGATCGTCCCGCCGCGGTGCCGTTCGTAAGGCGTGTAGACGACGGTAGTCTTACAGGGCCGAATCCTGAAACCGACGCGCGCGCGGTATTCGGCTCAATCGTCGAGCGGAATCGCATCCGGGTCGTGGGATGCCGCGCCCGGCCACGCGAAGCCCTTGCCGGTCGGCGCATAGGACATCAGTCCGCCGCCGGCTCCGCCCTCGCAGACCCGGCGCCCACCGCGATGGCGCGCAAGGTCGAGGTGGAAATGGTCCCGGTGGTTGGCATCGCCATCCGGACCGATCACAGTGGAGAAGATTGCGCAGCTTCCTTCCCCGACCGCGCGCAGGAACGCGCCTTTGGCGGGGTCCGGCGAACGCCAGTCCTGACGTACGCTGATCGTGCGTCCATCCGCAAGCACGAAGCCGCCGATGTCGATGGCATTGGCGAAGGCATGTTCGGACATCTCCGAATGACCGCGAATGCGCCGGCAATTGTAGGTTCCCATTTGTCTTAGCTGCACGACCGGTTGTCCGAATATGCCAACGGCCTCCGGCTGCACGACGCGGCGCAGCCAGTCCTGCAAGGCGACAGTCATCGGGCAATTCAAGAGACCCTGCTCGGAGAGGCCGACCATTCCGTCCTCGACCGCAAGCACCCGGAAGGCCGCGTCAGAGCCGCAAGCCCCTCCCCCGCCAACTGATCCCGCTGGCTGAATATACGGCCCCGCCCGCAGCGCGCCCGAACGCACGCACTGGGCGTCGGCCTCGCCGCGCCATGCGGCGCGCTGCATGCCGAACCAATTGCCGAACAAGGCGCTGCAGCCTGCCAAGAGCAAGCAGCCGCCGACCAGGAACGCGATACGAAAAGCCTGACGGGTCATTTCAGGAGAATGCAACGGAGTCTGGAAACGCCTCGTTAACGCAAGTTCTTCGGACGTTCGGGCATTCAACGAAAGCCGGCATGCATGGTCGTGCGGGTCTTGACGCCGCCGCGCGAAGCGCCGAACCCTCCGGCAAGACGCCGAACAAGAAGGTGCACTCGCCAGTGTCAGCGCATGTTTCCACAAACCCGATTGGCGCGCCCGTCAGCGCCCTCGCGCTCGCACGTTCGATCGCGGATGGCCGTTCGAGCGCGGGAGCGGAAATCGAGCGGTCGATCGCCGCGATCGAGGCGCATGACGGCCGTCTGGCCGCCTTCGCGACGCTTGGCTTCGATCTGGCGCGCGCGGCAACGTCCGCAATGGGACCGCTCGCCGGCCTCACGCTCGGCGTGAAGGATATCTTTGATACTGCTGATATGCCGACAGAAATGGGATCGACTATCTATGCCTTGAACCAACCGCGCGCCGATGCGCCGGTCGTGTCGATGGCCCGGCAGGCTGGCGCGGCCCTCGTCGGCAAAACGGTCACGACCGAGTTCGCCTTTCTGAACCCGGCCGCGACGCGCAACCCGCGCGCGCCGTCGCACACGCCCGGCGGCTCCTCCTCGGGTTCCGCGGCAGCGGTCGCGGCCGGGCTCGTACCGCTCGCCTTCGGCACGCAGACCGCCGGATCGACCATTCGGCCCGCGGCCTATTGCGGGATCGCTGGGTTCAAGCCGTCGTTTCGTCTGCTGCCGACTGTCGGAGTTAAATGCTTCTCATGGTCGCTCGACACGATCGGCCTTTTTGGCGCTGGAGTCGCGGATGTTGCCTATTTCGCGGCGGCGCTGACCGGCCGCGATCTGAGGGTCGACGGCCGAGATTCGGGCGCGCCCCGCATCGGGTTCGTCCGCACGCATCTTTGGCATGAGGCGACCGCCGAAATGCGCCTCGCCGTGGAACACGCGGCCCGCCGCGCCGAGGCCGCCGGTGCCCGCATCATCGACATCGGCCTCCCTGAAATTCTTGCCGATGCCTTCGCCGCCCATCCGATCATCCAGAATCATCAAGCAGCCCAAGCACTCGCCTGGGAATTCGCCAATCATCGCGAAAGCTTGTCGCCGATCCTGATCGAAGCGCTCGAACATGGCCGGTCGCTCTCCAACGACGACTACGACCGCGCCCGCCGCACCGCCCGACAAGCGCGCCTCGCGCTGAAGGAGGTTTTCGCTGATATCGACGCGATCCTGACCGCTTCAGCGACGGGGGCGGCGCCGGAGGGCCTTCAATCAACCGGCAGCGCGATCTTCAACCGATTGTGGACTCTGATGGGCACGCCGGCGATCAATGTACCCGGCCTTTCCGGCCAGGGCGGCCTCCCGCTCGGCCTACAGATCATCGCCCCCTTTGGCCGCGACCGGTCATGCCTGGAAGCCGCCGCGTTTCTTGAATCGGCCTTGGCCGAGTGAAATCCGATATTCAAGGAGACTTGCATGACAACGATCTTGATCACTGGCGCCAATCGCGGCATCGGCCTCGCCCTTGTTAAAGTCCTCGCCGAGCGCGGCGACACCGTGATCGCGGCCTGCCGTCGGCCCGAAAACGCCGCCGAGTTATCGGACCTCGCCAATAAGCCGGGCCATCACGTCGAGATCTTGCGGATGGATGTCGCGGATCCCCAGTCGATCGCGGCGGCGCAGGCGCATTTTGGGGAGCGGCCGCTCGACGTGCTGGTCAACAACGCCGGCATCATCTCTCCGGATCGACAATCAACGCTCGACATGGATTTCGACGGCTGGACCGAGGCATTTCAGATCAACACTGTGGCGCCGCTACGGATCGCGCAGGCGTTCCTGCCCAACTTGCGCCTGTCGGCCGCCGGCAAGATCCTCAGCATTTCCAGTACGATGGGATCAATGTCCTACGCAAGATCCGACCGGATTGCCTATCGCTCGACCAAGACGGCGCTCAACAAGGTCATGCAAGGCTTGGCGACGGATCTGCGCCGTGCGGGCATCGCCGTATCCGTCGCCCATCCGGGCTGGGTGCGGACCGACATGGGCGGAGGCGGCGCCGATATTGCCCCGGCGACCAGCGCCGCGGGTCTCGCAATGGTTATCGATCGGATGAACCCGAGTGATTCGCCGCGTTTCTACAACTTCGACGGCTCGCAACTGCCCTGGTGAGACATTCGGCGCCAAAAATCGTTGCTGCATTGCGACATTCTATAAGTACTAACTATTGTTTAAAAATTTGACTTACGGCCGTGCAGATCTCGCCACTGAAAAGTGATGCATGGGCGCCGCAACAAAGTTTTTTCTTCGCCATCCCTAATTTTCGTCGTAGATTATTCACCATCGGATGACCGACGGCGGAGGCCCATTATGAGCATGACGCGCAGTCTGGAGTTTTGCATGGTGTGTGCAGCGTTCGCATTTGTAACCGCTGTGCTTTTAGGAGCGCTGTGAGCGGCGTCCGGGTAACGACGAAAACTCTGTCCGCATACCCCAGACATTCAAATACGACGAGGCTTGGAAGGTCGGGCGATGTGCCCGGCCTTCGAAAGATACGATCTCGAACATTTCGGTGATCTGTCCGAAACGCGTGAAGCGGATTTTGATCGAGCCGGATTGGGTCGGGTCGTTCAGCTTAACAGAGATCCGCGTGATCGTTACGCTGACCTCGTCGTTTTTCCCCAGCGCAAGAGGCCGCGCGCGCCAAACAGCGCCAGCAATCACGCTTACTCAAAGTTCTCCGGCGATGACCTCGATACGGTTGCCGCTCGGGTCCACCGTGAAGAACCGCTTCACATGCGGCAAGGCCCGATCCCATTCGACCGATGCACTTGCGCGCGCCAGACTGTCCGCAAGGGCGTCGGAATCCGAGACAATGAGGTCCGGATGTGCCTTGCGTGCAGGTTGAAAGTTGGCCTCGACGCCAAGATGGTTTCTCGCCGTCCCCGCCTCCAGTCAGAGCCCTCCGCGTGACGCCAACTCTGCGGGCTTCGCAACCTCCAGCATATCCAGCACGCCGACGTAAAAGGCACGATGCGCCGCCTCGCTTCCCACCGGTATCGCGAGTTGGACGTGATCAAGGCTGATCCAAACAATCATGCCGCGGCCCCAACGGGTGCTCGCTCCGACCGCGCTGGCCGAAGGCCTAGTAGGTGACAAATCGCGTAAACGAGTTCGGCGCGGTTCATGGTGTAGAAATGAAAGTCGCGATAGCCGCGCCGGACGAGATCCAGCACTTGCTCGGCCGCCACGGCCGCCGCAACGAGATGGCGCGTCTCTTCATCGTATTCAAGTCCCGCAAATCGTTCCGCCAGCCACGCCGGTACGCTCGCCCCAGCCCGGCGCGCGAAGCCGGCGGTGCGCTCGAAATCGAGCACGGGCACGATGCCCGGCACAATTGGGACATCGATCCCCGCCGCGCGAACCCGATCGACATACCGCTCAAAAACATCGTTTTCGAAAAAGAATTGCGTGATAACCCGCGACGCTCCCGCCTCGACCTTTCGCTTCAAGATCGCGATGTCGGCGGGAAGATCCGGGCTCTCGGGGTGCTTTTCAGGATAGCCCGACACGGAAATCTCAAAGCCGCCGATCGCTCGGATGCCCCGGATCAGGTCCGGCGTGGAACCGTAGCCGTCAGCATGCGGCTGATAGCGCGCGCCGACACCGGCGGCCGGATCACCGCGCAACGCCACGATGTGACGGACGCCGGCGGCCTGATAGCCCCGCACCACGTCGTCGACGGCATCGCGCGAAGCATCCACGCAGGTTAAATGCGCGGCCGGTGCGAGCGTGGTTTCATTGACGAGCCGGGCCACCGTCGCATGCGTCCGCTCTCGCGTCGAACCGCCCGCTCCGTAGGTTACGGATACGAAGGTCGGATCGAGCGGCGCCAGCCTTTCGATCGCGGCCCACAAAGCTTGCTCGCCCTTGTCCGATTTCGGCGGAAAGAACTCGAAGGAGACGCCGATGCGGGATGGGTCACGGCGGGGCAGATCGTGGCCGGAGAGATCGTGGCGGGTCGTGAGCGGTCGGCTTTGGGTCATGCGGCGGCCTCTCTGCTGGACTGCGATCGGGCTAAGTTGATCCGCGGGTCGCGCGCGACCCAAAGGGTTACGGTCAGCTTGTCGGCGCCAGGGGCCGCCAGATCGCGGATCGACACGATCTCAAGGCCCGCCTGCTCCAGGAACCTCGCGATCTCGCCATGGCTAAATCCGAGACGGCGATGGGCGTGTTCCTCGCGCAGAAACTCGTGCACATGTGGCGCGAAATCGACGACCAACATTCGCCCGCCCGGCCGCAGCACGCGCGCCGCCTCGCGCACCGCGCGGGCCGGATCGTCCAAATAGTGCAGCACTTGATGGACCGTCACGACGTCATGGGAGTCGCGCGGCAGGTTTAGGGCATAGACATCCCCCTGACGCACCTGCACGCCACGGATGCCCGCCTTGTCGAGATGCGTGCGCGCGACCGCAAGCATGTCGTGCGAAAGGTCGATGCCAAGCGCGCGCGCATAGCGTCCATCAAGAAGTTCGATGAGCCGCCCCGTGCCCGTCCCCACGTCCAAAAACGCGTCGAACGGCGTCGAGCCGACAGCCTCCAAGATCGCTGCCTCCACCGCCGCCTCTTCGACATGGAGCGAGCGCAACCCATCCCAGGCTTTCGCGTTGCGCGCGAAGTAAGACGCGGCCCTCTCCGCATGCGCTTGCTTCACCTGGTCGTGCCGCTCGCGGTCTCTACCGAGTTGTATGTCGCGCGGCTCGATCAGCGAGCGGAAGACGGCCGATAGCGTGACCGCGGAAACCGTCTCCGCCAGCCGGTAATAGACCCAGGCGCCTTCAGGAAATCGGTCGATAAGCCCCGCCTCGGTCAAAAGCTTCAAGTGCCTGGAAATCCGCGGCTGGCTCTGTCCAAGGATCTCCGTCAGATCCTTCACGGTCAGATCTCCGCGCTCCAGCAGCATGAGCACCCGCAGCCGCGTCGGCTCCGCCGCCGCCCGTAGCACCTCCACCAGTTGATTGCTGGTCAGGCGCTCGGACGGATCAGGCGCGGCAACGGGCGACAAATAGCTCATGAGAAGGATATAAAGATATCTTTATGGCCGATCAAGCAAGAAAACGAACTGGCTCGTGGGCGCCATGAGGATTTGTTTGCACCACAACCCCAAATCTACGGCCTCCTCCCCTTGAGGATTGGTCTGCGAAAAGGGGATTCCGGCGCTCTCGACGCCATGAGACAATCGATTTTACAACCCTAAATCTTTCACCCCTATCTCCCTCTCCCCCTGAGGATTCCCCTGCGAAATCCCGCTCGCGAAGCGGGGATGAATCTGATTCAATCCTTTCATCATCCGGCGGCTTGGGGTTGGGTCATGGCGAAGGGGCAGATTGGGTTTGTCGAGACGATGGTGGATCC
>JBEINZ010000057.1:0-13634 GCA_040377825.1 Hyphomicrobiales bacterium
CCACGCCGCCGGCCGCGACCCGCGCCGCCGTCTCGCGCGCCGAGGACCGGCCGCCGCCACGATAATCGCGCAGGCCGTATTTCATATCGTAGGTGTAATCCGCGTGGCCGGGCCGGAATTTGTCGCGGATGTCGCCATAGTCCTTGGAACGCTGGTCGACATTGCGGATGACAAGCGAAATCGGCGTTCCCGTCGTCACCGGCCCGCCAGTGCGCTCGTCTTCAAAGACGCCGGAGAGGATCTCCACCTCGTCCGGCTCGCGACGCTGAGTGACGAACCGCGATTGGCCCGGCTTGCGCTTGTCCAGCCACTGCTGCAAGTCCGGCGCCGTCAACGGCAGGCCCGGCGGGCATCCATCGACCACGCAGCCAAGCGCCGGCCCATGGCTTTCGCCCCAGGTCGTCACGCGGAAGAGATGGCCGAACGTATTGTGCGACATGGGATCCTACCCGCCCGAATGATGCAAGCGACGTCTTAAGGCAAGGTCGAAACCGCGTCAAAGGCGCCACACCCATTGGGTTGCGGTCGACCATGCTTGATCTTTTAGTGCGTTTCGATGAGTAAATCGCTACGCGTTCCTATTCAACCGGCGGGTTGCCATCACGGATCCGATCGAAACCGGTGTCGCCATGAATAAATATTCAATGATATCTATTATAATTGCGCTAGCGACATCGAGCTGCGCGCCGAGCACCGTCGATCTCTACTACAAGGTCGGCACCGATTTCCAAGACGTCCAATTGGCGCGGGATGAATGCAAAATGTCATCCTTCGGTGTTATTCCGCAAAACATGATGGTGGAACAGACACCGGGCTATCATGACCCCGGCAACCTCGTTTGCGACGGCTACGGGACTTTCCTGGCCTGCCGGCGGGTCGGATCCTTCACGGTTCCCGGCCGAACCTACACCTACGACGTCAATCAAGGCATTCGCGACCGATATGTCGAGCGATGCATGGCCGACAAAGGCTTCGCGCTCGCCGAGGTCAAGACCTGCCAGAAAGATCAACGGGGCTATGACCCCGCCGACAAGGCACCGCCGCTCAGCGAAATAAGCTGCGTCGTCTATGACCCGAGCACCGCGGTTCGAAACTAGGCCGCATCGCCAAAACCCGCGCGCCGATAATCGGAGCCTTCTCAATGTCCAATGGTTGGGCGGAATCGGCCGACGCCTGGATCGCCGACCTCGGCAAACACGGGGATTACGGTCGGGCCACTGTGCTCGATGTCCCAATGACCGCGCGCGTGAGGGATCGCGGCTTCAAGTCAGCCCTTGATGTCGGCTGCGGCGAGGGCCGTTTCTGCCGGATGCTTCAGGGGATGGGGCTTGAGACCGTCGGCATCGATCCGACCGAACGGCTTCTCGAAGCTGCCCGCCAGCGCGATCCGGGCGGCGACTACCGGCTTGGCCGCGCCGAGGCGCTCGATTTTCACGACGCAACCTTCGATCTCGTCGTGAGCTACCTGACGCTGATCGACATCCCGGATATTCGCCGCGCGATCCCGGAAATGGCCCGGGTCCTGAAGCCCGGCGGGGCGCTGTTGATCGCCAACATGACGAGTTTCAACTCCGCCGGCCCGCCGACCGGGTGGCAACGCGAGCCGGACGGGACGCCGTACTTTCCGATCGACAACTATTTGGAAGAGCGCGGCCAGTGGGTCGCTTGGCGCGGCATCAAGATCATGAACCATCATCGCCCGCTTGAGACCTATATGAGCCTGCTGCTCGGTCAAGGCCTGCAACTGACCCATTTCGCCGAACCCAAGCCGCAGGGCGGCGACCCGGCCAAAAGCGCCCGCTTCCAGCGCGTGCCGTATTTCCTGATCATGGAATGGGTGAAGCCGAGGGGGTGACGGGCGCGCTCAAACCCACCGCCCCGCGCCGTCGCGCCAGACGAAAATCCGGTCCTGCGGCACGAAGTAGTCGGCGAGGGTCGGATCGTGGATCGCGTAGAGCACCGAGCGCAGCGCGCGATAGACGCCGCCGTGCGAGATCACGATCACATCACGGTCGAGCGTCGCATGCCAGCGGGCCACGCGATCCCTCAGCATGACGTAGCTCTCGCCGCCCGGCGGCACGAAGTGCCATTTGTCCGCCCGCAAGGCGGCATAAGCCTCGGGGTCGCGCTTTTCGACGTCGGCGTAGCTGAGCCCTTCGAAATCGCCGAACGAGACCTCGATCAGACGAGGCTCGACCTCATAGCCACCGACCGGCAATCCGAGTTCGCCGCGCACCAGTTCCATCGTGTCCCTCGCCCGTCCGAGCGGGCTGCCGATGAAATGCAACTCCTCCGCGTGCCGTCCGAGCCGCTGAAGCTCATCCTTCAGCGCGCGCCCGTTGCGCAACGCCTGCTCGCGGCCGAGCGCGTTCAGCGGTATATCCTGCGACCCCTGAAGCCGCGCCGTGGCGTTCCATTCGGTCTGGCCGTGACGAATATGAATGAGTGTCGAAAGCGGCATGGCGTCCCGCGTCATCAATGGCAATACGCAGGAGATAACCCTAACGGAACGCCAGAGCAATCGAACGGTTGAAAGTTGGTTACAACGAGGGTGACCAGCGCGCGAGGAAACGGCGTCCCGTATCGGGGTTACAACCGCGCAGCGTCACCCGCTCCGTTTCATGGCCTCGGTCGCGTCGACGATGGCCTCGGCCATGCCAGGATCGCGCGTGTCGTGGCCGGCTTGTTCCGCGACGACCAACCGGCTACCCGGCCAGGCCCGCGAGAGCCGCCACGGCGTTACCAACGGTCCGCCGATGTCCAGTCGCCCATGGATGAGGACGCCCGGAATGCCCGCGAGCCGGTGGATACCGTCAAGCAACGCACCGTCTTCGACAAAGCCAAGATTTTGCCAGTAATGTGTGACGAGGCGCGCAAAGGCGAGGCGGAACCTGGGATCGCGATATCTTGGATGCGCGACTTGGTTTGGATCGATGGCAACGATTGCCATTTCCCAATCACACCAATCCGATGCGGCCTTCGCATGAACCGCGGGATCAGGGTCCACCAACAGCCGATGATAGGCCTCGACCAAGGTATCGGCCTCACGCTTCAGGCGCGCTGCGGATGCGAACATCTCCCAAGCATCGGGAACAAACGCGCCGACCCCGCGGGTAATCCAATCAATTTCCGCCTTGGTCGTCGTCGCGACGCTGTGCAGCACAAGCCCAGACACCCGATCGGTATGCTGGAGCGCATAGGCGAGCGCGAGGGTGGAGCCCCATGAGCCGCCCACAACAAGCCAACGCATCACATCGAAATGCCGCCGGAGCCGTTCGATATCGGCAATGAGATGGTCCGTCGTGTTTTTTGAAAGATCGATGCCGGGCTCGCTCGCATGCGGCGTGCTGCGGCCACAGCCTCGCTGGTCGAACAGGATGATCCGGTAGAATTCCGGATCGAAATACCGGCGCGCCCTCGTCGAGCGGCCGGACCCCGGCCCGCCATGGAGGACCACGGCCGGTTTGCCCGCCGGATTGCCGCACGTTTCCCAATAGATCGTTTGCCCGTCGCCGACGTCGAGCATGCCATGGTCGTAAGGCTCGATTTCAGGATAGAGGTTGGCCATGGAAATCCGCCGTCGCAAGAACATCGCGGGCAGCTTTGGCAGATCGCCACGTCGCGCGCGATCCCCCTCGCGAACGACCAGCGGTCTCGTTATGACAAGATCGTCGCAATCAACGGAGCCCGTCATGTCGGAGACCTTCGATACGATCCTGATGAACGGCACGGTCGTCAACCACGATGGCGTGGGCGCGCGCGATATTGGGGTGCGCGGCGGGCGGATCGCGGCGATCGGGGCGCTCGGGATGGCGTCGGCAGGCGAGACGATCGACTGCACGGGGCTGCATGTTCTTCCGGGCGTGATCGATACGCAGGTGCATTTCCGCGAACCGGGCGCGACCCACAAGGAGGATCTGGAATCGGGTTCGCGCGCGGCGGTGCTCGGCGGGGTGACCGCCGTGTTCGAGATGCCGAACACCGACCCGCTGACCGTGACGCCCGAGGCGCTCGCCGACAAGGTGTCGCGCGGCCGGCATCGGATGCATTGCGATTTCGCCTTCTGGGTCGGCGGCACGCATGCCAATGCTCGGGAAGTCGGCGCCCTGGAGCGGCTGCCGGGCGCCGCCGGGATCAAGGTCTTCATGGGCTCGTCGACGGGCGATCTGCTGGTCGCGGACGATGCGGGCGTGGCAGAGATCCTGAGGCACACGCGCCGGCGCGCGGCGTTTCATTCCGAGGATGAATATCGCCTGGAGGAGCGCAAAGGCCTGCGCGTGCCGAACGATCCCGCCTCCCACCCGATCTGGCGCGACGCGACCGCCGCGCTGCGCTCCACGGTGCGTCTTGTCGCGATCGCCCGGCGCGTCGGCGCGCGGATCCACGTGCTGCATATCTCCACGACCGAGGAGATGCGTTTTCTGGCCGCGCATAAGGACGTCGCCTCCGTGGAGGTGACGCCGCATCATCTAACCCTCGTCGACGACGATTATGCTCGCCTCGGCACGCGCCTGCAGATGAACCCGCCGATTCGCTCGGCTGAGCACCGCGAAGGCGTATGGTGGGGCCTTCGCGAAGGTATTGCCGATATAATCGGCTCCGACCACGCGCCCCATACCCTTACTGAGAAAGCCAAGCCCTACCCGGCGTCCCCGGCCGGCATGCCCGGCGTGCAGACGCTGGTGCCGGTCATGCTCGATCACGTGGCCAAGGGCCGGCTCTCGATCGAGCGTTTTGTCGACATGACGAGCTCCGGTCCGCAGCGGCTGTTCGGCATCGCCCGCAAGGGGCGCATCGCCGTCGGCTACGACGCGGACCTGACGATCGTCGACCTGAAGCGCCGCGAGACCATTACGGATGCGTGGTCGGCCTCGAAATCCGCCTGGACGCCCTATCACGGCCTGTCGGTCACCGGCTGGCCGATCGGCACGATCGTGCGCGGGCGTCGCGTCATGTGGGAGGGCGAGATCGCCACGCCCTCGATCGGCGAGCCGGTCATCTTCGCCGAGACGTTGTCGACGGGCGGAATAGACGTCTAATCGTTGAGCTTGAAATAGTGCCACGTCCCGTCAGGTCCGATACCGACGGTGTAGAAGATGTACTTCTGGGCGGATTTCATTTCCTCGTAATCCGACGAGGTAACGATCTTGTAGAGCTCGACGAGATCGGCCGGCGTGAGCCCTTCGACGCCGCGGGCGGCGTAGGACGGCCAGACGATCATCTCTTGCGGCGTGCCCGCGCCGACCTTGACCCAGCTTGCTTCCAGGATGTCGGTTAGGATGGCGAGCAGTTCCAGCCCCTCCCCATCTCCCGACTGGCTCTTCAGATAGGCGATCGGGTCGTCGATCTCGTTGACTGAAAGCGACGGCATCGTCTCGTTGCGCTGCATGACCGCCTTGAGGCGCGCCAGATCGCCGGAATAGGCTGCTTCGAGGATTGCTTCACGCGTCTTCGCCACCGCCGGCGGCAGTCCCTCCGCGCCGCGATGAACCTCCAGCGCCATGCCAGCGCCACCAAGCTTGGGCGCATCCACGGTGATCGTCTGTGTCTCGACCTTGCGCGGAGCCGTCGCCCCCGACGGGGTCCATCCCGCGAGGGAGACAGCGACGATGACACCAAGCGAAGCCAATCCAGGAAACGAACGCTGCCTGCGCATGATTGCTCCAATCTCGAGATGAGCAAGTGGTGGATGACTCTCGCCAAAACGTAAAGCTTTTTTGGCCCGAAGGTTCATCAACGCTTCGATCATAAGGGTGTCATGTCGGGCCACGCCAGCTCGTCTTCGGCGTCTTGGCTGGGAGCGCAAGTTGATGGTTCGGTGTTGCAACGCTGGTGGCCAATAGACGTGAACGCGCCACCGTCCGAACGCTCCAAAAAATCAACACTTATGCCGTTGCGCTGTTAATCTTATTTGGCCTGGCGATTGCCCTGACAAGTTTGTTTCGTCGGCCTCAATGCACGAAACGCGGCCGAAACAACGGGTCACTGATAGGAGCGATAAATCGTGAATTCGCCCGCGAGAACGCGATCCGTCAGCCGCTCGGTCAAGTCGGCCACCGCCGCCTCGCCATAGCGCGTCACAAGATCGGTCATCACCGCGAAAAGGGCCGCTTGAATAACGATATCGCGCTCAATTCCTTCAGCTTCCGCCTCGATCATCGCGTCGGCGACGATCTCGTAGGCAGCGCGCTTCTTCTCCGCAACGGTCGCTTCGAAATCGTCGGATGTCAGCTCGTCAAGCATGTCCATGGATCCACTAATCAGAGTAAAATTCGACGCGTTGCAATTGCGTCGAGTCAACGACAAATTTTCATAGCATGGTCTAGAACGAAGAAATGCCGCGACATTGGAAGAATGTTAATTCTTGTTAAAATTTATGGATCAGTGGTTAACGGGATTGAACGAATTTTGCGACATTAACCACGACCTATGTATCCAACGGCCTCATCGAGGCGACCAACTCACTGCCTTGAATAACGCGAGACGATATCGCGCGACAGCTTGGAGCCCTCCGCGAGATAACGTTCGACGATTTCAGTCGCCGTCGGCGAGCAATCGCGATGGACATCGGCAAGCGAGCGATAACTGCGGTTGAAACGATCGACCAAGCGCCGCCGGCGCTCCATGGTCGGTTCCTCGGCCGACAGCAGCGCGTTCATCTTTTCCCGCCAGAGCTGGGCTTCGTCGGCGCCGCAAAGCGGGCGGAGGTAATGAAGCGCGCCCATGATTTCGGCAAGACGCAGCATGTCATCGTCATAGAGCGCTTGACCTGGCGCGGCGCGAACCAATGCCGCAAGTGAAACCACGACAATAAACACGACCGCCGCAAGCCAACGCGGCCACGCCAAGCGTCCTAAAGGTTGCTCGATCGACCGGCGGCCGCTGGCCATCCGCATCCTCCCGCCGCATCCGCATGGACGCGGACGCCATCCATGTTCATACCTGATTTGGTCACTCAGACGCCACCGATCAGTCGACGCGTTGCCAGAATATAAGGCAACACACCCTCAACGAGTTGATAGGTGCCAAGTTCGTCCGGGCGCGCCCAAGCCACCGCATCGGCGTCATCGCCGGCGCGCGCTTCTCCGGAGATCCACGTCGCCGCGAAAACGGCGAGCACGATATGACGGATCACGGTGCCGGTCGGGTCACGAAAAATCATGTCTCGGAAATCGGAAAGACCGCTGATTCGGCAATCGATACAAGCTTCCTCGGCGACCTCGCGAATCGCGGCCGCCTCGGTCGCCTCGCCGAATTCGACCCGCCCGCCGACCGGGCTCCATAAGCCGCGCCCGGGATCCTTGCCTCGCCGTATGAGCAGCACACGGTCGCCGCGCCAAACGCTGATGCTGACCGCGAGAACGGGATGGCGTGGATTTAGGACGGGGCTCGGCATGGTGGTTACATCTCGAATAACGGGTGCCGTAACCGCCGGGATCGGGGTCGCTTAAGGAAACAGCTCGTCGATCTCGTACTGCGCACGATTGATCGCCTGCGCTTGAACGTCGACGAGCTCCCGGACGCCGCAATTAATGATGCCGCTGGCCGCCGCGATCAACGGCTTCAACTGATTGGCAACGGCCGTTCGAACGGCCCCGGCAACGCTGACCTCGGTTGGGTCTTGATCACGCAACAGATCGCGTGCAGCGATCATTGCTTGGTCAAGACTAGCGACGACCGTTTCAAAGCGCGCCCTGACGTTGAAGTCGGCGGAGGCGTAGGCGGCCATCGCGAGCTCCTTTTCCCGAAAATGAGAGATCGCAAAGTAATCGATGTAGGAGCGCGGCTGCCAGGCAAGCACCTCGTCGGCGCATTCCGGCATGACTTCGATGAGTTCCAGCAGCATGACCACAGTATTGAAATGATTCAAGTAATCAGTCGCGAGGCGAGTGGTCGGATTGATATTGGCGGCGGCAAGCGTGGCCGGTGCAAAACGAATTTCGTCAACCGTCTCCCCGCGCAGCCTCGCCCCACCCATGGAACCGTCCCCGACTTTGTTATAGAAACGGTATATTGCATTCCGTTTCGAATTGATTACGTCCTCGCTCAGCAAGTCTAAGGCCATGGTCGCCGAAACGATGGGGCCTTTTTTGCAACCTGCCCTTTCGGTTTCACGGCCAGGGCAAGGCCGAACCCAAGAGAGCTTATGCGATGTGCGGCCGCTACACCCTGACGGCGACTCCGGAGGAGATCCGTCGGCTCTTTCGGTATCAAGACCAGCCGAACTTTCCGCCGCGCTGGAATATCGCCCCGACCCAGCCGATTGCCATTGTCGCCAACGAACATGGCGAACGGCACTTCAAGCTGGTCCGTTGGGGCCTGATCCCCTCTTGGGCCAAGGATCCGAAGGATCTTCCCCTTCTTCTCAATGCACGCGCCGAGACCTTGGCCGACAAGCCTGCGTTTCGCGGCGCCTTCCGGCATCGCCGCTGCCTCGTCCCGGCCTCCGGCTTCTACGAATGGAAGCGAACGGGACCTGTAAAGCAGCCCTATTTCATGCGGCCCACGCATGGCGGCGCGATTGCGTTTGCCGGTCTTTGGGAGAGCTGGATGGGCGCGGACGGGTCCGAAATCGACACAGCGGCGCTTGTGACGATGCCGGCAAACGCCACGCTCTCGGCGATCCATGATCGAATGCCGGCGATCATCCTGCCCGAGGATTTCGATAGTTGGTTGAACACGGCAACCGTCGACAAGGCCGACGCTATGAAACTGCTACGCCCGGTCGCGGAGTCGTTTTTCGAATGTGTTCCCGTCAGCGATCGGGTCAATCGCGTCGTCAACGATGATGCGCGCTTGGTCGAGCCACTCACCGAGCCGCTCCAGCCGGCCACGGCCCTTCGCTCCGAAGCGGCGCCATCAACACCGGTCGACAAGAAGCCGAAGGCGCGAAAATCCTCGGGCGGACAGATGAACTTGTTCTAAACGTCGTTGAGCCAAGCGACCGCGAGCACTGCCGGATCAAAGCACCCGCCCTGGATTGAGGATGCCCGCAGGATCGAGCGCCGACTTGATGCGACGCATCAACGCGATTTCCGCCTCTCCACGCACGTGGGTTAGAAGATCCCGCTTCAGCCGGCCGACTCCGTGTTCCGCCGCGATTGAGCCGCCGAGCTCGGTGACGATTGCGTGGACGACGGCATTCATCTCTTCCCATCGAGCGAGAAAGGCGGCCTTATCGGCGCCGATCGGCTGCGTAACATTGAAATGAATATTGCCGTCGCCGAGATGGCCAAACGGCACGGGGCGGCAGCCCGGGACCAGAGCTTCAACCGCCGCGATGCCACGGTCGAGCAGTTCGGGCACGGCGGCAACAGGCACTGAAACATCGTGCTTGATCGAGCCGCCCTCATGCTTTTGCACCTCCGACATGCCGTGGCGCATCCGCCAGAAATCGCGCGCTTGGGCAAGCGACTGCGCGATGGTCGCATCCTCGACGAGCCCGCCCTCCAGCCCATCGGCGAGGATCGTCTCCATCAAGGCCCGCGCGGCCTCTTGCGAGGTGCCCACCGAGACCTCGGTCAAGATGTACCACGGCGCCGGCGTGAACAGCGGGTCGCGCGTGTCCGGGATATGATCGAGCATGAATCGCACGAGAAGCCGCGGCATGATTTCGAAAGCCGTCAGTTGCGATCCAGCGCGAGCGCGGGCGCGCGAAAGGAGCGCGACCGCCTCCGCCGGCGACGCCACACCGACCATCGCAACTTCGGTTGCCTTGGGCTTGGCGAAGAGCTTGATCACGGCGGCGGTGATGATGCCGAGGGTGCCCTCGCTGCCGAGGAAAAGCTGCTTCAGATCATAGCCGGCATTGTCCTTGCGCAAGGCCCGCAAGCCGTCGATGACCTCGCCCGTCGCCAGCACCACCTCAAGCCCGAGCACGAGATCGCGGGCGTTGCCGTAGGCGAGAACCGCCGTGCCGCCGGCGTTGGAAGCCAAATTGCCACCGATCGTGCAGCTACCTTGGCTTCCGAGCGTCAACGGAAACAGCCGATCGACCGCGTCGGCCGCGTGGTGGATGCGGTCGAGAATAACGCCGGCCTCCACCACCATCGTATCGCTCGACGGGTCAACTGCGCGGATCTTGTCGAGCCGCTTCAATGACAGAACAATTTCTGCCCCGCTCTCGTCGGGGATCTGTCCGCCGACGAGGCCGGTATTGCCGCCTTGCGGAATGACTGCCGTACCGGTCTCGCTCCCAAGCCGCAGGATCGCTGCCACTTCGGCCGTCGAGCCGGGGCGCAGCACCATGGGCGTCCGGCCTTGGTAGAGTTCGCGCCATTCAACCAAATGGGGCCGCGTCTCCAACGGATCCGTCAGCGCATGGGCCGGCCCGACGATGGCCGAAAAGCGCGCGAGGAGTTCGGGCGATGGGACGGCGCGCGCGGTCATTCGAAATCCATCGATGGGGCTTGCCCGGTTGTGCAGCCGTCCCAGATCGGTAGCCGCTGGGGCAGGGTTTTTCAATCGGTCGGCCACCGAACGTGAACAAGGATAATACTACGTAACCGAACGTGATAGCCGCACTTCTTGCAGGCCGCGCGGCGGCTGTGCCATAGGGAAGCGTCAGGGCTTAAGGTCGCGGTGGATCGCGGAAAGGATTTGAAATGGCAGATGCAACAGGGCTGATGACGGGCAAGCGCGGACTTATCATGGGTGTCGCGAATAACCGGTCGATCGCCTGGGGCATCGCCAAGGCCGTCAGCGCGGCGGGCGCGGAGGTGGCGCTTACCTATCAGGGCGATGCCTTGAAAAAGCGCGTCGAACCGCTCGCCCAGGAGATCGGCGCGATCGTCGCCGGCCATTGCGACGTGACCGACGCCGCGAGCATTGACGCCGTCTTTGCCGAGATCGAGAAGCAATGGGGCCGGCTTGACTTCCTCGTCCACGCCATTGCCTTTTCCGACAAGGATCAGCTGACGGGACGCTACGTCGACACGACGGAGGACAATTTCAACAAGACGATGCTGATCTCGGTCTACAGCCTGACCGCCGTTGCCCAACGCGCGGAAAAGCTGATGGCCTCCGGCGGATCGATCCTGACGCTGACCTATTACGGCGCCGAGAAGGTCATGCCGCACTACAACGTCATGGGTGTCGCCAAGGCGGCGCTCGAAGCGTCGGTGCGCTACCTGGCGGTCGATCTCGGCGGCAAGGCCATTCGCGTCAATGCGATTTCGGCGGGCCCAATCAAGACGCTCGCGGCCTCCGGGATCGGCGATTTCCGATACATCCTCAAGTGGAACGAATACAACGCTCCGCTAAAGCGCACCGTCACCATCGACGAAGTCGGCGACGCCGGGCTCTATCTCCTGTCGGATCTCTCGCGCGGAGTGACCGGCGAGATCAGCCACGTTGACGCGGGCTATCATGTGGTCGGCATGAAGGCCGTGGACGCGCCGGATATCGCGGTCGTCAAGGACTGATTGAAGCCTTTCGTATCGCGGCGGACTTTGCCGCCAAGCGGTCACGCCCTATTTGGGTCGAGATACGCGGTGTCGGCGATTTCCTCGAAAAGAACGGACCAAATCGGCCATGTCCCATTTCACGCTCCCCGATCGAGGCGTCGTGGCGGTGGACGGGCCGGACGCGGTTGAGTTCCTACAGGGGCTTGTGACATCCGACGTCGCCGGTCTCGCACAGTCGCAGGCGCGTTACGCGGCGCTGCTGACGCCACAGGGGAAAATCCTGTTCGATTTCCTCATCGTGCGCGTGGCGGCCGGTTTTTATCTCGATGTCGCAGGTTCACTGTCAGCCGACCTCGCCAAGCGATTGAAATTCTACAAACTTCGAGCAAAGGTCGATGTGCGCGACCGGTCCGATGAACTCGCCGTGGTGACGGCGGATGGACCGCCCGGGGCGGCCGAAGCCGTTCGTTTCCGCGATCCTCGGCACGAAGGCCTCGGCGTATGCGCCATCCTTTCACGAACGGAGCAGCTCCCCCCCGACGGAACCTCGGCCTTCGCGGCGCGTCGGATCGCGCTCGGCGTTCCCGAGGGTGGGATCGATTTCGCCTATGGCGACGCCTTCCCGCATGACGCCAATTTGGACGACCTCGCCGGCGTCGACTTCGATAAGGGTTGCTATGTCGGCCAGGAAGTCGTGAGCCGGATGAAGCATCGCGGCACCGCGCGGCGCAGGATCGTCACCGTCACGGGCGACGCCCCACTACCGGCCACCGGCGCCGAAATCACCGCCGGCGGCAAGGCGATCGGAACGCTGGGGTCGACCGACGGAAATCGGGGCCTCGCCATGGTGCGGATCGACCGGGCCAAGGCGGCAATTGACGATGGCAGCGAGATCCTGGCAGGTGTCGGGCCCATCCGGCTCGCCCTACCTAGCTATGCGCGTTTCGGCTGGCCGTCCGGCGCGCAAAGCGATATCTGAAACTCCCGCGATCGACCACGCCTTCCGGACCCCAACAATGCCCTCCCGAAGCACATCGATCGAGCCTCGTGCCTGGCAGCGGATGCTGTCTGGCCGCCGGCTCGATCTCCTGAACCCTTCGCCGTTCGACGTCGAGATCGAAGACATCGCCCACGGGCTCGCCCGCGTTGCACGTTGGAATGGCCAAACGCACGGCGCGCACGCATTTTCTGTCGCGCAGCACTCGCTGTTGGTGGAAGAGATCGCGCTGCGCCTCGAGCCCGGCCTTCCGCCTGCGGCTCGTTTGGCGGTGCTGCTTCATGATGCTCCCGAATATGTGATCGGAGATATGATCTCGCCCTTTAAGGCCGTGATCGGAGGGGCCTATAAGGACGTCGAGGCACGGCTTCTCGGGGCGATACATCTGCGATTTGGGTTGCCTGCCATTGCGGCTGGGGCCACGATTAAGCTGGCGAAGGATGCCGACAAGATCGCCGCTTACTTCGAGGCGGTTGAACTGGCCGGCTTCTCGGCGGCGGAGGCCGATAAGATCTTTGGCCGGCCGAAAGGGTTCGGATCGAGCCTGACGATCGAGCCATGGCCGACGGCCCTGGCCGAAAGTCGGTTTCTTGAACATTTTCATGCGCTTGAAGCCGAAGCAAGTACCTGAGTTAAGGCCTCTGGGAGGACGAAATGCCCGCGATCCACGTATGCTCGCTCTCCCGTCTCGCCCAAACGGTGGCGCGCGTCGACGCCAGTCATGTGGCAACCCTGATCAATGCGGGCACGCCGGTCATCCGCCCGGCGTCGATCCGACCGGAAAACCATTTGTTTCTCGGCTTCAACGACATCATCGAGCCGATCGAGGGCATGACGCCACCGGGCGAAATCCATGTGCGGCAACTCATTGAGTTCGTACACAATTGGGATCGAGCGCGGCCGATCGTCATCCATTGCTGGGCCGGCGTGAGCCGCTCCACGGCCGGGGCTTTCATCGCCTTCTGCGCGCTTAATCCCGGACACGACGAAGACACGGTTGCGCGTGAACTGCGCGCGCTTTCGCCGTCCGCCACGCCGAACGCGCGGCTCGTTCGTTTCGGCGATGCACTTCTTGGCCGCCAGGGTCGGATGGTCGCGGCCATCGATCGGATCGGGCGCGGCCGTGACGCGTTCGAGGGAAACCCTTTTAGCTTCGACCTGGGGTCCGGCAGATAACATCTAAGAACTTTTTGTAAAATTCGATTGATCTTGTGCTGGCAGACGCCAGTACC
>JBEINZ010000138.1:0-8516 GCA_040377825.1 Hyphomicrobiales bacterium
ATCACGCTAGTTAAACATTAACGTTTGAGTGGATGTCATGAAGGTCGATCCCAAATCCCAAGTCAGCGAGCGCATCGCGCAGGCATTCGCCGACGCGAGCGAAAAGACTGGGGCGTCTTTTGATTATCTCCTCAAAACGGCACAGCGGGAGTCGAGCCTGCGTCCGGAGATGAAGGCAAAGGCGTCGACCGCGTCGGGGCTTTATCAGTTCGTGGACCAAACATGGCTGTCCATGATGAAGACCGAGGGCCCATCGCTTGGTCTTTCTCACTACGCAAGCGCGATCACCAAGGAAAAATCGGGTACTTACTCAGTTGTGGATCCTGCGCTTCGCAAAGAAATTTTGGATTTGCGCTCTGACCCGCTTGTCTCTTCGGTCATGGCTGGAAAATATGCGAAGCAGAACGCGGTAGCTCTGGCTAAAGCAACCGGGCAGACCCCAACCGAGCAAGACCTCTATGTTGCTCACGTCCTTGGGGCTTCCGGTGGAGCGCGCCTCATCAATTTGGTCAAATCCAATCCGAACGCGAGCGCCATCGACGCATTTCCGCGTGCGTCGGCCGCGAATCCTCCGCTTTTTCGCAAACCTAACGGAACTGCACGCACGGCCGCGGAGCTCTATGCCGTTCTTGGAAAATCTCATGCGGCGCGTCCGATCCCGACTGATGTCGTAGCCGAGCGAATTGCGGCGGGCTTTCTCACCCTCAAGGGATTGAATGCAGACAAGACAAATCCCGCGGTCGCGGAGGCGCTGAAGTCCCGGGTTGCAATGGCAGGAGCCAATTTGCCCGATGCCAAGCCGGAACCAAAGCCGCAGACGTTTGCCGCTTTACCGGCTGCCGCGATCGAGGGGGCGCCGCTGCCAACCGTGAGTGCAACGCAGACCCAGCCGGTCAAGGTATCGTCAGCCAACGCGTTGGCGATCCAAGCTCCCATGGTCGATCATGCGCATCAGGGGTGGCGCGCGAAAGCTGCGACTGACGCCTTTACGGCTCTCGTTCGTGACGATGCGCCGCAAGTTGCCGAACCAGCCACGGAACAGGTTGAGACCGCGAGCGACGGCGTGTTGATCGGGTCGCGCGTCGTTTTCGGTCCGGAGGCTCAACATTCGCCGAGTGCTCGGTTTGACCGTCAGTTGCCCGCTGCCTATCGCGCGACGAACGAACTCGCCGGTTTGCCGAGCCGGTTCAGTCCGTTGGGCGCAGACCCAGCCGGCGCTCTGCCGCCGGCTTCCGTTCAGGCCGTTGGTCAGCTCCAGCCTGACAACTCGACCCAGCGTCCGAGCCGATTTGCCACCAGTGAGCGGCGTATCGCGGCCATCGAGGCCGCGCCGATTGCCACTGGCGCCACGCCTTCGGCAGTCTCGGCGAGCATACCTGCCTCGACCAAGGCGCGTCCGCTCAACATAATGCCGCCGGTGAGCGACAACCCGAAGCGTGGCGACAACAAGTTGGCGGTGAATGCGCTCCCCGGCACCGAGGCGGCTCCAAAAGCTGCCGCAACCGGAGCTCCCTTGGATCTGACAGCCTTAATGCGTTGGGTCCGATAGCGCCTTCGCGGCTTCCGATGCGGCCCGACGCGCCTGTCTCCTATCGTGTCGCCCGCGCTAAAGATTATGGTGAACCGATCGTTAATCCTTATCTGGGAGGCTTGTTCAAAAGAGGTTCAGCAGGTCCTGGAGTATGGGATGGTTTTCGAACAGTTCATTCGTTGGTTGTCGATCGCGGAATCAGCCCATAGGGTTGAGGCCGCGTTTTTGCTTTCAGTGGCATATCTTGACGAGGCCGTTCGTCCCGATGAGCGTGAAGGTATAGAAGCAGCAATGACCGTGCTGCTTGAGGACCCCGACCCGGAAGTCCGGGACGCGCTTGCGCAATCTCTTGCAATGCAGGCGCGCGCTCCACGGCATATCGTGTTGGGCTTGGCCAATGATCTTCCGAATATTGCGGCAACTGTCGTGGCGCGATCGCCCGTGCTGATCGATGCGGAACTTGTTGATATCGTTGCGACCGCCGATGAGATCGTACAGGTCGCCGCGGCGTCGCGAGCCAGGGTTTCGTCAAGTCTATCGGCAGCGCTTGCGGAGGTTGGCGGCGTGCCTGCGTTGGTCGCTTTGATACGAAATCCGCAAGCGACGGTTCAGAGTTTCAGCTACCGGCGCATTGTCGAACGGCACGGCGATGACCCTGACTTGAGCGAAATCATGCTCTCCCGGCAAGATTTGCCAATCGAAGTGCGCCACGATTTGCTTGATCGGCTTTCGACCGCTCTTCAGAACCTTGTCGTGAATCGGGCCCTGGTGCGTCAGGAGCGCGCGGAGGAGATGACGCGCGAAGCCCGCGACAAGGCGACCGTGGCGTTGGCGGCCTCGGCTTCGGCGAGTGAAGTTGGCGCTCTCGTCGAGCACCTGCGCCTATCCGGCCAGTTGACCACGACACTCTTGCTGCGCGCCGCCTGTCGAGGAAATATTCGTTTCTTGGAGGAGGCGCTCGCGAGGTTGTCGGGGACGCCAATAGCGCGGGTTTTTGCGCTTCTGTCCGAAGGACGCGAGGCGCCGTTTCGCGCGCTTTACAAAAAGGCAGGACTTCCTGGGCGTGCCTATCCGGCTTTCGCAACGGCGATCGAGGTCAATCGCGAGGCGGTTTGGCCGAGCACCGGAAGCTTGGTCGACGAGAGCCGCTTTGCGCGGATGGTGATCGATCGGGTGGTCCAGCGTTATCAGTCGGCCGAGACTGGTCCGCCGGACGATTTGTTGATGCTCTTGCGCCGATTTGCTGCCGAAGCCGCCCGCGACGCTGCGCGCAGCTTCGCTGTCCAGGCCGTCCGCGCGCCACTCCAGTTAGCTGGACCGCCGGACAGCGCGCCTCGGGATCGTGCGGCCTAAGTCTGTTTCAGAATACCGGGGCGACGTGTTACGCGAATCCCCTCAGGCCGCGTTGTCGAGGTAGAATGTCGTAACGTCGTCGAGGCTGTCGACCAGCTTCCGCGCCAAGGCATTGGTTTCGGCGCGCGCATTTTCGTTCACGATGGCCCGGACGGCGAAGACATGTTGGCGGATGAGTTCGTGACGCATGTCATCGGCGGCGTAGTTTTCGTCAACGAGTCGACACAGGCTTGCCGCAACGAGGCCCGCAAAGGGATATCCGAGTGTCGCTGCCTGACCCTTGATGTCATGGGCGCATCGGAAGAGATCCTCGCGTAACTCGGCTTCGTAGCCGCGGGCTTCGGCCGCATGCCAAGTTTCAACGAGCAAATCACTTTCCTCAACGATCCACTGTGCGAAACTACCCTCCAACATTTTAAGGGTCTCTTCGGCAACGGCCACCGGGTCGGATTGTCCTGACCGACGACGGCGCTCTCGAGCCTTATGTCGAAGGTCGACTCGGGGCGGGATCAGTTCCGCTCCTTCCATGTCGACCATCAAGTCGTCTTCAATCGGATCCAACTCGGCGGCGGGGGACTCGGCACGACGCGACATATACAAAACCTCTGACCAACCTAATGACCCATTGAGGTTGCATCATTCCAGTCGCCGCTTAATATTCAGTGTCGGACGGCACAATTCTTGTTCTCACAAATTGCAATCAGTATTGAAATTGTTCCGCGAGGATCCTTTCTTCCCAGCTGTGTTCAGGATCGAACATAATCAAGCTTTCTGAAGCTTTGTCTTGAACAACCCCAACATGCACAACGTTTCGGATCTCAGTATGGTCCGCCGCGGCGCCCATGGGTCGCTTAGCAATTTCTAGGACTTCGATCTCGATGTTTACTCGGTCTGGCACAAGCGCCCCGCGCCATCGGCGGGGTCGAAACGGCGAGATTGGGGTAACCGCAAGCAGCGGCGCGCCGAAGGGGATAATCGGTCCGTGCGCCGACAGATTATAGGCCGTTGAGCCCGATGGGGTGGCGACGATAACACCGTCACAGGCGAGATCGGCGAGGCGTACAACCCCGTCGATGGTCAGCTTCAATCGACCGGCCTGATAGGTTTGGCGCCATAAGGAAACTTCGTTGAACGCCCGCGCTTCGTGCACGGTCCCGTCGGCATCCGTCGCCTTCATCAAAAGCGGGCGGACCGCGCTCACCACCGCGACCGAAAGCCTATCTAGTAAACCCTCGAAACGGAACTCGTTCATCAAAAAGCCGACGGTGCCCCGGTGCATCCCGTAGATCGGCTTACCTGTGTTTCTGAACCGATGCAGCGTCTGCAGCATGAACCCATCGCCGCCAAGGGCGACGATGACATCCGCATGCTCGGCTGGAGACGATCCGTAGACATGCGAAAGCCGTCGACGCGCGCCCTCTGCTTCTTCCGATGAAGAAGACACAAACGCGATATTGTCCAGCTTGGTTCGCTTTTCCAGCATTCGCGGCCCTCGACGCCAGCGGGGTACCATGCGGCGCGGAGCACCACAAGTTCGGTGTCAGGCGCGGATCAGTTGCCGGGACTTGGGCACAAGGGATTGAGGGGATAGGCTTAAGGGATCCGGGGAATGGCCTTTAGGTAGGCGGCGATTGCGTCCCGGTCTTCGGCTGGCAGCCGCGAAAGATTATCCACCACCGAAGCCATCGTGCTTCCGGCGGACTTGCCCTCGGGCGTCAGGCCGAACTCAAGATAGAAGGCGATATCGCCCGCGGACCATTCACCGAGCGCGGCCGGGCTTGGGGTAAGATTGGGCACGCGACCTTCGCCTTCGAGAGCGGGCGCGCCCGCAAGCCAGCGCGACCTATCAGCCCCTCCGATGGCATTGCGCGGCGTGTGGCATTCACCGCAGTGACCAGCGCCCTCGGCCAAAGCTTGGCCCTTATTGACCTTCTGATCTGTCGAGTTCAACGCCGCGATCGGGCGGTGGTCGAGATAGAGCAGCTTCCAGAGCCCTAGGCCCTGGCGAATGTTGAAAGGAAATCCGACGTCGTGGGGGCGCGAGGCTTGCTTGACCGGCGGCAGTGTTTTGAGAAAGCCCGCGAGGTCGAGAATGTCTTCCGCGCGCATGCGGGCATAGGAGGTATAGGGGAAGGCTGGGTAGTAGTGTTCGCCCGCAGGCGATACGCCTTGGCGCATCGCATTGACGAGATCGACCGGATTCCAGCGCCCAATGCCAGTCTCGGGATCCGGCGATATGTTTGTCGCGTGAAACGTTCCGAAGGCGGTCTGGAAGCTCTGCCCGCCGCCGAGGCGTAGCTTTTCGTCGCCGGTCGCGCCTTTGGCCGCATGGCAGGATGCGCATCCGCCGAGCCAAAAGATACGTTCGCCGTTATTCACGTCCGCGGCATGCGCGGGCAGGCTGGCGGCCGTGAGGGGCCGCGGCAGCGCCGCGACCCAAGCGACGCCGGCGCCAACGATCCCGACAACAAGGACACCAATGACGACGCGCCTCATGCAATCACCAAGTTGTTTCACGAGCAGGGGCTTTGGTCGGCGTACGCGCATCCGTGCCCGCAGAGCCTAAACCGACTGCACTACCGGCACTCCATCAGCCCGGTCTTTTGTAGTTCTCGTGGCAGCTGCGGCAGGAGCCGTTGATGGCACCGAAGGCCGCTCTCAGTCCCGCCAAATCCTTGCCCGCGTTCGCGGCTTGAGCTGCCAACGTTTCCTCGAATTTGGCGCTGGCCGCGACGAACCCAGCCTTATCTTGCCAAATCTTCGCAGCCGCTTCGGTCTTTTCACCGGTTTCACTGCCAACCGGGAACAAATCAGCGAAGCCCACTATGCTCGTCTTCATCGTCTTGATGGCTTCTTGAGCCTTCGCCGAATCGTATGGCACTTCGCCTTTAACCATACCTCCGAGAACCCGAAATTGAGCCGAGCCAATCGCGCTCATCTTTTCCTTTCGTTGCTTTATGACGCTGGCCTGGGCAAAGGCTCCAACGGTCATGACCGCAACAAGTATACCAGCGACAAAAAGCTTGAACTGTGATTTCATTACTTCCCCCTCGGGCGCTTCGGACGTGGATCTTCGGACAGAGGTTTTCGTTGCCCTGGGGCAATGGCTGATTAATGACTGCGAACCGCGGTTAAGCGACTCAAACAATTGTGAGCCAACCCGATTGAACAGACTGTTCAAGTTGCGCGAACAGACTGATTTTCGTAACTGACGTCTCCTATAGGTGTCCGAGCGGCCCATTGGCACAAAACCACGCCGCCGTCGTGTTTGTCGCATTGCGACCAGCCGGGTCGCATAAGCTAAAGACCTGGCGTCGCCGACATGCGGTCATCGCGACTTGAGAAGCCGGAAACGGTTCGTTATCCGTGCCCGGCGCGTCCCATGGAGATAGCAGTGCGGTTTTCGGTCGCAAGCCTGATCAAGAACGCGTTCTCGGCTCAGAAGGACTGGCCGGAGCAATGGCGCTCGCCCGAGCCGAAGCCGGCCTACGACGTTGTGATTATAGGTGCCGGTGGGCACGGCCTCGCCACTGCCTACTACTTGGCGGCCGAACACGGCGTGACCAATGTCGCGGTGATCGAAAAGGGCTGGCTGGGCGGCGGCAATACCGGCCGGAACACCACGATCATCCGCTCGAACTATCTTTGGGAGGAAAGCGCGGCGCTCTACGACCATGCGCTCGATCTTTGGCAGGATCTCTCGCAGGTGCTGAATTACAACGTCATGTACTCCGCACGCGGCGTCATGATGCTGGCGCATTCCGTTCATGACGCGCAGGTCGCCAAGCGCCACGTTCATGCCAACCGCCTCGCGGGCATTGACAATGAATGGCTCACGCCCGAGGAGGCGAAGGCCTTTTGCCCGCCGCTCAACATTTCGAAGTCGATCCGCTATCCGGTAACCGGCGCGGCGTTGCAGCGAAAAGGCGGCGTTGCCCGCCATGATGCGGTTGCCTGGGGCTACGCGCGGGCGGCGTCCGCCTTCGGTGTCGACATCATCCAGAATTGCGAAGTGACGGCGATCCGACGCGGCGTTGACGGCGCGGTGACTGGCGTCGAAACGTCGAAAGGCGTGATCGCGGCAAAGAAGATCGGCGTGGTCGCCGCTGGGCATACGTCGGTCATCATGGGCATGGCGGGCGTGCGGATGCCTTTGGAAAGCTATCCGCTGCAAGCGCTGGTGTCCGAGCCGCTGAAGCCGATCTTCCCATGTGTCGTCATGTCGAACACAATTCACGCCTACATCTCGCAGTCGGACAAGGGCGACCTGGTGATCGGGGCGGGGACCGACCAATATGTCTCTTATTCGCAAACTGGCGGCCTGCACATCACGACGCACACGCTCGACGCCATATGTGAGCTTTTTCCGGAGTTCCGGAGGGTTCGCATGCTTCGCAATTGGGGCGGCATCGTCGATGTCACGCCGGACCGATCGCCGATCCTTGCCAAAACGCCTGTGCCGGGGCTCTTCGTGAACTGCGGCTGGGGTACCGGCGGGTTCAAGGCCACGCCGGGGTCGGGCCATGTCTTCGCGCACACGATCGCTAAAGGCGAGCCGCACCCGATCGCCGCGCCCTTCACGCTCGAACGCTTCCGCAACGGCCGCCTCATCGATGAAGCGGCCGCGGCCGCCGTCGCCCATTGAACGCCTCAACCCACCGGGATCCGAACCGATGCTGCTGATCCGTTGCCCCCATTGCGGGGAGAGGCCCGAGATCGAGTTCCGCAACATGGGCGAAGCACATATCGCCCGGCCGACGCCGAGCGCGAGCGACGAGGACATGGCCGCTTTTCTCTATTTGCGCTCCAATCCGAAGGGGCTGATCGCGGAGCGTTGGCGCCATGTCCACGGCTGCGCGCGCTTTTTCAACGCGGTTCGGCACACCGTCAGTGACGTCTTCGTCATGACTTACCCGATCGGCGCGCCGCGTCCCGATCTCGCCGCGCCGAGCCGCGAACTCCCGATGGGGGCCGCGCCATGAGCCAGCCGCATCGCACGCCCGACGGCGGTCGAATCCGGCGCGCCAAGCCGGTCACCTTCCGCTTCGACGACAGGCCCTATGGCGGCTTCGAGGGCGATACGCTCGCCTCGGCGCTGCTTGCCAACGGCGTCCACCTCGTCGGCCGTTCCTTCAAGTATCATCGACCGCGCGGCATTCTGACCGCCGGCGCCGAAGAGCCGAACGCGCTCATTACGGTCGCCCGCGACCGCGCCAGGACAACGCCGAACCTGCGCGCCACGCAGGTCGAGCTTTACGAGGATCTGCGCGCGGAAAGTCAAAACCGCTGGCCGTCGCTCGATTTCGACGTCGGCGAGGTCAACAACCTGCTTTCGCCGCTGTTTGCCTCCGGCTTCTACTATAAAACCTTCATGTGGCCGCGCTCGTTTTGGAAGAGCATCTACGAGCCCTCGATCCGCGCCGCGGCCGGCCTCGGTCGCGCGCCCGAATTGCCCGATCCGGATCGCTACGCCAACCGCTTCGCCCATGCCGACGTGCTCGTTATTGGTGGCGGTCCCGCAGGGCTCGCGGCCGCGGTCGCCGCGATGGAGGCGGGCGCGCGCGTCATGATTGTCGACGAGCAGACCGAACTCGGCGGTTCGCTGCTATCGGAGAGCGAGGCGTCGATCGAG